>CAJUDX010000011.1:3136-63317 GCA_910584785.1 uncultured Lachnospiraceae bacterium
TTTCTTCGAGGACAATTTACCGCGATATTGAAGCTTTAAGCGGTGCCGGAATCCCCATCTATACAGAACCGGGAAGAAACGGCGGAATTTCTTTGCTGCACGATTTTATCCTGGATCGAACCATTTTATCGGAACATGAGCGCCAGGAATTATTGGTCGCCCGGCAGAGCATCTCTGCCACCGGCTATCCCTCCGCTAAGGAAATCCAAACCAAATTATCTGCGCTTTTCCATACAACATCCGAAAACTGGGTTGAAGTAGATTTTTCACGCTGGGGAAATTCTGGCTGCACAGGCAAAAGAAATTTATGAAAAATATCATTGCAGATAAATTACAGAGAAATATCCGTGCAGATAAATCACAAAAAACTATCACTGCAGATAAACCACAGAAAATTATCATTAAAGATAAATTACATAAAAATCATCAAAAAAATAAACCTTGACAGAGGATGTCAGGATATGTGTGTTATAGTGGTTCCAGTAACAACGAAAGCAACAGAATCAAAAATTCTGCCAGTGCTGCGGTATGCCTATGGGAGAAACCGATGATCTGTATGGAACAGATGCTGACGGCAGCAAAAATAAGGACTACTGCAGGTATTGTTTTGAACACGGCGATTTCACCTTTCAGGGTACAATGGAAGAAATGATTGAAATCTGCATCCCTCCCATGACAGCCCCTAACCCCAATATGAGTGAAGCCGACGCAAGAAAAATCATGCAGGAATGGTTCCCGACCTTAAAACGCTGGAAATAACACATCCGCATAAATACCCGCATTATCCACGAACACACCCGCATCAGTAGCTGCATTATCTGCTCTTTCTGTCTGCACCATTGCGCAGAAAATGAAACCTTCAGCACCATACGTTAGAAAATCGTCATAATTTCTTCATGAATATTTAACTTGCTTTTTCTCCGGTCTTTATGGTATACCTTAGGGAACGCTGACGGAAATTTCCGGCGCGTACAATATGCCATAGAGAAAGGAGATGATAACCTATGGCAAAGGATTATATTACATTTACGATTGGACCTAAGAAAGACATTGCACTAATTGCTCACGATAATGAAAAACCAAAATTAATCAAATGGTGTCAGGAACATTATTCTATCTTAAAACACCACAATTTATACGGAACCGGAACCACGGCACGGATGATTACCGACCAGACCGGACTTACGGTAAAAGGCTATAACAGCGGTCCGTTAGGCGGAGATCAGCAGATTGGCGCAAAGATTGTCGAAGGCGTGATTGACTTTGTTGTATTTTTTTCTGACCCGCTGACGGCACAGCCCCACGACCCGGATGTCAAGGCCTTAATGCGTATCGCCCAGGTTTATGATATTCCAATGGCGGTAAATAAGGCTACCGCGGACTTTATGATCACTTCCGAATACATGGCTTCCGACTATCAGCACGATGTGATTAACTTCCGAAAAACTGTTCAGGAGAGGGCGGAAACCCTTTAATTTCTCCCTCCCCTTGACAAGGTTTTTCTGAATCCTTAAAAACCTGATTCTTTCCATGGCAGAGCACAATTTAACCTGTGCTCGCTTTTTTATCCTCGGTTTTTCTTTTCATGAGCATACTCTCATAAGCTTCCAGACTTTTCAAATCCCATTAAAAACAGCCAAAAACCACCTGCGCACTTAATCGCATCTTTTATCATCTTATCTTTCTATACCCTTAAATATTTTTTTAATGTTTCCTCTACCTTTCCGCAGCCGCTGATCTCTTCCAAAAACATCGCCTCGATTTTCTCCCCCAGGCCGACAGCATACAGGTCTGTGCCAAAGATATCTGCATTTGACAGGATTGGTTTAAGCTGTCCGTGATAAGTTTTCGGCTTTCCTGCGATAATGCCCTCCATAGCCTTCGTCAGTTCTGAAAGCATCGGATCTGGTGAAAGGGAGAATGTATTTCCCCGATCATCCACACCCAAAAGATAGCGGAACCATCCGGCAATCGCTAACGGAATCGCTGTCAGCTTTTTTGCATCACCATAGCAGGCCGCATAAGCCTTGATGGTTTCCCCGTACCGAATCCCTACCTTTTGGGAAGTGTCTGTGGCAATTCGCTGTGGGGTATCCGGGATAAAAGGATTCGGAATACGGACACTAATCACTTCATCCACAAAGTCCTGCGGGGACAGAATCCTTGGGTCAGTTACCACCGGCATTCCTTCCACCAGCCCAATCTGGTAAACCAGTTCTGCCAATACCGGCGAGCGCATTTCATCAGCAATCAAATCATAGCCCAAAAGGCAGCCGTATACAGCCAAAGCCGTATGAAGGGGATTTAGACAAGTACTCACCTTCATTCGTTCCACCTTCTCCACCGTGTCCCGATCCGTCATATACACACCGGCCTTTTCCAAAGGCGGCCTTCCATTAGGGAAGCGGTCTTCAATGACCAGATATTGCGGTTCCTCCGCATTCACAAAGGGCGCAATATAGGTACTTTTCCCTGTAATTACCGGCTGCATCGCTTCCACACCGACGGCCTCCAGTTCCCGGCACACACGTTGAGCGGGTCTTGGCGTAATCTTATCGATCATAGACCAGGGGAAGCTGACCGTTTTTTCATCCTCCAGATAGGCCAGAAAGCCCTGAGACAGAAATTCTCTAGCTGCCCATTCCTTTGCCATCGTTAAAATCGAGTTTCTTAACTTTTCACCATTATGAGAACAGTTATCCATCGAAACCACAGCCAGAGGAAGTGCACCTGCCTGGTAGCGGACATATAGCAGGGCGCAGATCACAGCCATCGCTGAGCCCGGATAAGACGGGCCTTTTTCGATATCCGTCTTTATCCATGGAAGGATTCTTCCATCAGCCCCGCGAAGCGCATAGCCCTTTTCTGTGATGGTAAAAGAAATCATTTGCAGCTTTGGTGAAGCGAATATCTCCTTTAACCTGGCCCAGTCCGCTGCGTCGTCAGGGCGGGCCTTTAAAGCTTCCGTCAACGATCCAATCACCTGTTTTTTTGTGCTTCCATCTGCTTTTAAGGTCACAGCCAGCACCAGATTATCATAAGGCTGACAGATTTTATCAATGACATCGACATCAAAGATTTCCGCACAGGTCAGTCCCTTTTCCATCTCCCCCGCTGCCAGTAGATGATCTGCGATTCCGCCGATAAAGATCCGGAAAATATTTCCGGCGCCAAAATGTATCCATATCGGTTCCTGTTTTGTCCTTTTGGCTACATTACCGCAGTCATAGGCAGGTAGACCGATTCCTGCCTTTTCCCATGCTGCTCTCTCTTTTATTCCGTCCCTGCTCAGTTTCATCCCTTTCTCCCTTTCCTTCTGTACATGTTTCACAGCACTTTTCTCACGTTCTCCTCATCTGTTTTTACTCTCACTGTCTGCCTTTTCTATCGCCTCCCATAGTCCTTCCAGATAAACAGCGCCAAGGGCTCGGTCGTATAGTCCGTAACCCGGCATCGCCTGCTCTCCCCAGATCATTCTTCCGTGATCTGGACGAATTATCCCTGCAAACCCTGTTTCATAGAGGGTCTTTACCATCTGGTACATATCCATGGAACCATCTCTGGACAGATGGGCCGCCTCCTCAAAATCCCCTGTATGATTATAGCGCAGATTACGCACATGGGCAAAGGGAATCCTTCCGGCTGCTGACCGGATAATCTGGCAGATATCATTCTTTGGGTTTGTACCCAGGGAACCTGTACACAGAGTAATCCCGTTATAGGGCTTATCTACTGCCTTTAACAGCCGCACGATCTGATCCTTCCCGGTAATGATTCTGGCCAGACCAAAGATCGGCCAGGCTGGATCATCAGGATGGATTCCCATATGGATATCATACTTTTCACAGACCGGTCCAATTGCTTCCAGAAAATAAACCAGATTTGCAAAAAGCTTTTCCTCGTCCACGCCCTGATAGGCTTCAAAAAGTTCCTCCAGCTTATCCAAACGCTCTGGTTCCCAGCCCGGCATGGTATATCCCTCTGCCATACGGGTTACAGAAGTGCGCAGGTGGGCAGGGTCAAGCTGATCCACCACAGCCTGGTCATAGGCCAGCACAGTAGAGCCATCTGAACGTTTTCTGACCAGATCTGTCCTGGTCCAGTCAAAAACCGGCATAAAATTATAGCAGACCATCCGGATTCCCGCTTCACCTAAGTTCTCCAGCGTCGTAATATAATTCTCAATATGTTGATCCCTTTTTTTAGTTCCTATCTTGATATCGTCCGAGACATTTACCGACTCAATTCCTTTAACCTGAAGCCCTGCTTTCTCTACTTCCGCCCTAAGCCCAAGAATCTCATCCTTCTCCCAGACCTCTCCGGGCTGTTTTCCCATCAAAGTAGTCACAACCCCCGTAACGCCGGGGATTTGCCGGATCTGCTCCAGACCCACACTGTCATAGCCAGGTCCATACCAACGCAATGTCATTTCCATGTTTTTTCCTCCTTATCCGCCTGGTCGAAAGTTCTGCTTTATGCTTTCTGTACCGAAAAATCTGCTTCATATTCGCCATTATAATACTAGTATACTAGCACTTCAATTGTAAAAATAAATAAAATAGCAGGCAAAAATTTATGCATATAGCATAATCCTTGCCTGTTCTCCATCAGCCTTCATCTATGTGACTTAGAAGCAGAGATAATGCAGACAGCACACTAGCGCGCATTTAAACATTCCTTCCCACCAGCTGCACATCCCATAAAGTATGATGCACAGCTTGCAGAAATCAATGTTCAGGCATTCACTAGACAGGTTTAAAATATGCCGGATACTCCTGACGCAAAGCTACCTCATCGGTCTTATAGCGGGACAGGTGCGTTTTCATCCGTTCCATGGCCTGCTCTTTTTTTCCCTTTTTTATTGCACCCAAAATCTCTTCATGATCTGAAACAATTTTCAAATCTTTAACTACCGCAAAGGACATCCTTCTTACCCGGTCAAAATGAATGGAAATACTGTCCATCAAATAATAAATCCGTGATTTTCCTGCTATACAAAAAAGTGTCTGATGAAACTGATTGTCCAGCATCTGAAGCTTATCCGCCAAATGGTTATCTAAATAAAACTTCTGTAAAAGTACATTTTCCTCCAGTTCAGATAATTGTATATCCGATAGTCTTCCGCAAATCTGGCCCACAACGGCGCATTCCAGCACCTCCCGCATAAAACGGGCCTCTTCTACCCGCTCAGGGTCAATAAGGGCTACCGCACTCCCCCGCTGGGGAAAAACTTCCACCACGCCGCCCTTGGTCAGTTCAATCAACGCTTCCCGCACCGGTGTGCGCGACAACCCCATCTTTGCTGCCAGTTCTTTTTCACTTAACATACTTCCAGGGGCCAGATCCAGACTGATGATATTTTCCCGCAGGATTCGAAAAGCATAGTCCCGACCGGATTCCTTAGGGTAACGTTCAAATACATGCATCATTCTGCTCCTTTTCTTGTTTTATCGTTTATCTTATTGTCCGGTCCGTCAGCAAGAATAAAAGCCCAAAGTAAAAGCCGAAATAAGCTCCCGGAAACTCACACCACCGGATTAATCAAACGCCCAACCCCTTCTATCCTGCATTCCACACAATCCCCCGGAACCAGAAACTTAGGCGGGTCAAATCCCATCCCCACACCCGACGGCGTTCCCATGGATATTATGGTTCCTGCCTTTAAGGTCATCCCCTGCGACAGTTCGTGGATCACATGGTCAATGGTAAAGATTAAATGTTTCGTATTGCTGTCCTGCCTGCGCTCCCCATTGACAAAGGACTGAATCGAAAGCCTGGGCGGATAGGGAATACTGTCCGCGGTGACAATACACGGTCCCATTGGAAGAAAACCGTCAAGGCTTTTTCCAAAATACCACTGCTTATGCCGGTTTTGGATATTTCTGGCGCTGACATCGTTGATAATCGTATAGCCGAACACATACTCCCTCGCCTGTTCCTTAGGCACGTTTTTTGCATCCTTCCCGATAATCACTGCCAGCTCTGCCTCATAATCCAGGCTGTCCACAATATCCTGATGGCTCTCTATCCCTTCCCACGGATTAACCGCCTGATTCACCCTCTTGGAAAAATACACGGCAAAGGGGCGCTCACCGCTGAACTTTTCTTTTTTAAAGCGTGCGGACTCCTCAGCATGATCCATATAGTTAATGCCCAGACAGATAATATCCTGCTGCGGTCTGGCAATCGGTGCAAGCAAAACCGCACCCTTCATCGCTTCTTTTCCTGCATTTCGGTCATCCATTTGCGCGACACCCTTACTCTGGTCAGCGATCCGCACTGTGCCCTTTCTCTGGTCAGCACTTTGCACGGCGCCCTTACTCTGGTCAGCGATCCGCACGGCACCCTCTATCTGATCGGCAGGGCAATAAACACACGCAGACAAACGCTGCATGTCTTCCCGGCTGATTTTCTTAATCAGATCTTCCATGGTTTCATACTCCATGCCAAAAGCCGTCAGCGGATAAACCCAGCTTTCCTCCTCATTTAAAATTCCCAGCCGTTCCCCGGCATTTTCCATTTGATAGCGGACAAATTTCATTATGTTTTCCTCCTAAAGTAAAAATTACTCCTGGAAGCAAGCAGACAGAGATTCCAGGAGTTTATCCTTGTGTAACTTTCATCCGTATTCTATTTTACATCACTTGTGGCAATAATAGCAACCCCTGTTTCTGCTGCATTTGCCACAATCACATCCCCGATATGCACCGGAGCTTTTACCACGATGCCTTTTAATGCCCTTATACAGTCAAAAATTTTTTCCTTGGGCACATCGGTTTCGGTTTTCACGGAAACCATCGCATCCGTTCCGCCCTCAACCATCACCGTGCTGGTTACAATCCGGGTCGGGTTTGTCACTTCTTTTCTGGCATAGTCGTCCCCCCGCTTGCAGGTATTGCCCTCCACGCCAAGGATGCTGCCCCCTTCCATGGACACCGTTACCGGGCAGCCCAGAGGACAGCCGATGCAGATAAGTTCTCTTTTTTCCATCTTCTATTCCTCCTCAATTTTTACGGTTATCGTCGTCAAATCCGGATAAGACAAAAGCTTTTCCTTCTCCAGCTTTATCTCCTCCATCTCCCCCGGCGCAACCACCGGGCGTTTCCGGTGCATTACCCTCTCACCGTCAAAATATACACAGATAAAGCAGTTCCGGTAAACATTGCCCACGCGGAAACGTACAGTTAATTTATCGTCCATCATCTCTCTGCGGATCGTCGAGGGCACTGTATAACGCACCCCGTCTGCCGGACAGATAGAAATTTCCCTGCCGGAAACGTTCTTCTTCCTTCCCTGCACATAGGCAGTGGCATTCCTTCCTGCTGCTTTTGCTTCTTCCGATACAAAGTCCACCAGATCATGTACATGCAGCACATTTCCGCAGGCAAACACACCTTCGATATTGGTTTCCAGGCTCTCATTGACCACAGGACCGGAAGTCACCGGGCTAATCGCAACACCTGCCCCACGCGAAAGTTCATTTTCCGGAATCAAGCCCACCGACAGAAGCAGGGTATCACAGCAATAATCTTCCTCCGTCCCCGGAATGGGTTTTCCTTTGCTGTCCACCTGGGCAATGGTAACGCCGGTCAGCCTTTCCTTTCCCCGGATCTCCACTACAGTATGTGAAAGTTTTAACGGAATACCATAATCATCCAGGCATTGCACAATATTTCGCTTTAACCCGCCGGAATAAGGCATAAGCTCTGCCACCACCTTAACCTTCGCGCCCTCAAGCGTCATCCGCCGTGCCATAATCAGACCAATATCTCCGGAACCTAGGATCACCACCTCACGCCCCGGCAAAAGCCCTTCCCTGTTTACCAGGCGCTGTGCCGTACCCGCAGAATAAATCCCTGCCGGGCGATACCCCGGGATATTTAAGGCACCGCGGGAACGCTCCCGGCATCCCATTGCCAGGATCACTGCCTTTGCCTGAATCTGAAACATCCCCTCCTGCCGGTTCATTGCCGTAATTACCTTGTCGCTGCCAATATCCATCACCATGGTATTCAGCTTGCAGGCAATCCCCAGTTCTTCTGCCTGGGCAATGAATCTCGCCGCATACTCCGGTCCGGTCAGTTCTTCCTTAAAGGTATGAAGCCCGAACCCATTGTGAATACACTGGTTTAAAATCCCGCCAAGCTCCTTGTCGCGCTCAAGAATCAGCACACTGTCCGTACCGCTGCGCTTTGCCTCGGCTGCCGCAGCAAGCCCCGCCGGGCCGCCGCCAATAATCACAATATCATATTCTTTCACCTTCGGCACCCCTTTCTACATCCTGTCCTTATTTGTCCCGACAACAAGCGCTGAATTGCCGCCGCTCTTGGTTATCTTCTGCATATCCAGGGAAAGCTCCCGGGATAAAATCTCCATGGTCTTAGGGGAGCAAAAACCTGCCTGGCAGCGCCCCATCCCTGCCCGCGTCCTGCGCTTTATCCCGTCCAGGGACTTTGCGCCCAAAGGACGATGAATCGCATCCAGAATTTCCCCTTCCGTCACCATCTCACAGCGGCAGATAATATTTCCGTAGGCAGGCTGCTCGTTTATCAGGGCATTTCTCTCATCGATAGAAAGTGTTTCCGGGTTAAGAATCCCCTTCCTTGTGGCAATGAAATCGGTTTTTTCTTCCAGGTTTAAAATCCCCCTCACAAGATCTGCCACCATACAGCCAATCGCAGGGCTACTGGTAAGTCCCGGCGACTCGATCCCCGCACAGTCCACAAACCCAGGAACATCTTTAAGCTCCTCAATTATAAATTCATGCCCTTCCTGATGTGCCCTGAGCCCCGCAAAGGAGGTAATCACCTGGCGCAGAGGAACGTTCTTTACCGTCACTGCACATTTTTTCGCTGCCTCATCAAGCCCTTCCCTGGTTGTATTCACGCCCTCCTTATCCTCAATATCAATCGCCGTCGGTCCGACAATCAGGTTTCCATGCACCGTAGGCGACACTAAAACCCCTTTTCCAAACTTATTTGGAAGTGCAAAAATCGTCCTTTTTACATGGCTGCCAGTCATCTTATCCAGCAGGAAATAATCTCCCCGGCGCGGGATAATCGTCATCTTTTTTTCGCTGACCATGTTGTGGATCTTATCCGCATAAACCCCTGCTGCATTGACCACACATCTTGCCTCAAAAACGCCCTGGTTTGTCTGCAGACGAAATCCGCCATCTATCGGTGCAATCCCTTCCACTTCCGTATTAAAGCGAAATTCTACCCCATTGGCACAGGCATTCTCTGCCAGGGCAATATTTAAGTGAAAAGGGCAGACAATCCCGCCTGTCGGCGCATACAGCGCAGCTACTGCATTGTCGGAAATATTCGGCTCCATGGAAACCAGTTCTTCCCGCCCGACAATCCTAAGTCCTTCAACACCGTTTTTCCTCCCCCGCTGCAAAAGATCTTCAAGCCCCGGAAGGTATTCCTTTTCTGTACAGACCACCAGTGAACCGTTTTGGATAAATTCAAAATCCAAATCCTTGGCAAGCCCAGCCATCATCTTATTTCCCTCAACATTCAGCCTTGCCATCAGAGAACCATTCTCTGCATCATAGCCCGCATGGACAATGGCACTGTTCGCCTTGGAGGTGCCACAGCAAACATCTTCTTCTTTTTCCAGCACGCAGGCGTGAACCCGGTAACGGGAAATTTCCCGCGCCGAAGCCGCCCCCGACACCCCTGCACCAATAATGATTACATCATACATCCTCTGTCATCCTTTCTTCCATCCTCTTGACTAATTTTTTTGCCCATCTAAACTAATTTTTTTGCCCATCCAAACTAATTTTCTTTTGCCCATCCAAATGCGTATTTCACAGCCTTATTCCAGCCGTCGATTTTTTCTTTTCGTTCCTTGTCACTGATCGACGGCTGAAATACCCGGTCAATCGCCCAGTTTTTAATCACATCCTCCTTGCTCACCCAATAGCCCACAGCAAGCCCTGCCAGATAAGCTGCTCCCATTGCGGTTGTTTCCACGCATTTTGGGCGCTGCACAGGAGCATTGATAATATCGGACTGTGACTGCATTAAAAAGTTATTGGCACTTGCACCGCCGTCAACCTTTAGCGCGGATAAATCAATCCCGGAATCTGCCTTCATTGCCTGAAGTACATCATTGGTCTGGTAAGCCAGGGATTCTAAGGTCGCCCGGATAATATGGTATTTATTCACTCCGCGGGTTATGCCGACAATCGTTCCCCTTGCATACTGATCCCAGTGCGGTGCTCCCAGCCCGGTAAATGCAGGGACGACATAACAGCCGTTGGTGTCCTTAACCTTATTTGCCATATACTCCGAATCCGGTGAAGAATCAATCAGACGCATTTCATCGCGCAGCCACTGAACCGCGGCTCCTGCCACAAAAATCGAACCTTCCAGTGCATAATTCACCTTTCCGTCCAATCCCCAGGCAATCGTCGTGACCAAGCCATTCTTGGAAAATACCGGCTTTTCTCCGGTATTCATCAGCAGGAAGCAGCCCGTTCCGTAAGTGTTTTTCGCATCACCCGGATGAAAACAGGTCTGTCCAAACAATGCTGCCTGCTGATCCCCTGCTGCCCCGGCAATCGGAATTGCACCGCCTAAAAACGAAGGATCTGCCTCGCCATATACACAGCTTGAGGGTTTTGCTTCCGGCAGCATACATCTGGGGATGTTTAATTCTGCCAGAATCTCCTCATCCCATTGCAGCGTTTTGATATTGAACAATAACGTCCTCGACGCATTGGTATAATCGGTAACATGAACCTTGCCTTTTGTCAGCTTCCAGATTAGCCAGGTTTCCACTGTGCCAAAGAGAAGCTCGCCCTTTTCGGCACGTTCCCGGACACCTTTTACATTGTCCAGAATCCATTTTAACTTGGTGCCGGAAAAATAGGCATCGATCACCAGCCCTGTTTTCTGCCGGAAGGTTTCCACCAGCCCCTTTTCTTTTAATGAATCGCAGTATTCCGATGTGCGGCGGCACTGCCAGACAATGGCATGATATACCGGCTCACCCGTTTGCCTGTCCCATACAATCGTTGTTTCCCGCTGATTGGTAATTCCAATAGCAGCAATATCCTCTGCCGCTGCCCCGATTTTATTCATGGCTTCCACTGCCACGCCTAACTGGGATGACCAGATTTCATTTGCATCATGCTCCACCCAGCCCGGTTTTGGAAAATACTGGGCGAACTCCTTCTGCGCCACGCTGCACATTTCGCCCTTTTCATTAAAGAAAATGCAGCGGTTGCTCGTAGTTCCTGCGTCAAGTGCCATTACATACTTTGCCATAAAAATCCTCCTCTTTTTTTATGATGCTGCTTACTTAATTTATAATAATGTTTACTTACATTTTCCATATTTCCTGATTTGTCGAGGAAACGGAAATCGCCCCGGCATCCAGTGCTGCTACAATATCTTCTTTATCCGTTATCAAACCTCCGGCTATCACCTGTATTTTAACCATTTTGCAGATTTTTCTGATAATTTTGGGCATAACGCCCGGCAGAATCTCAATAAAATCCGGGTGTACCATGGAGAGCTGCTTTTGTATATTTTCAAATGCCATGGAATCCAGAATAAAAAAACGCATTATGGTATACATCTCCAGTTCCTTCGCCCGCCGTATCATTGCCGGCTTTGTGGAAATAATACCGTCTGCCCCCGTCTGGCGCCGGATAAAATCCACAGCAATTTCTTTTATGCCAAGCCCGGAAATCAAGTCTACATGGACAATCGCCAGCTTGCCGGACTGCTTAACCTGCCTTACAATTTCTGCAATGCTGCAAATATCTCCATATAATATAAAAATCACCTTAATATCTTCCAACTTGCAGCATTTTTCCAGTCCATCATTATCCTTAATTGCAGCAATAACCGGATTCGCTTCCACCATATCATAAAATTTCTGATCCATTCCCAATATACCTTCACATTTCTTATTTTCTTACTTCTTATTTCTTACAAACAGTTCTTTTATTCAATCTTAACACATAATTAAAAAATCAGACAGGACGCGTTTTCATATGAATCAAAAAAGCATAGCACTAATCAACATTTCTGTTGCAATGCTATGCTCTCTCATCTCAGCATGTTTTTGTTCTCTTTTTCTTCAACAAATATAGCATACTGCACATATATTATCAAGAGAAAAATATATTTTCTGTAAATTAACCATTTTTCCCTCAAAAGCACCAAGCAATTTTAGGAGGTTTTTACAAAAATTTTGTTATTTTTTTATCATTTCTTTGTGCGTATTTCTTTTTTGTGCATATTTTTTTCATACCCACTTTTGAACATTCCAATCCATACCGCATCAGCCCACGACTTAATCATTCAAATCTACCTTGTGTACGATGTCGGGATATTATATCACCCCTTTTCTTTCCCTAATATACCCACTTCATTCCATCTTTGAATATTTTTCATAGTACTGAGCAGCTTCCTTTTCAGTCAACTGATAATGCTTTTTCAGCTTTATTATTATTTTTTCTTTTGGAACACTTTCTTCAATATTATCTATAATAAATATACGTATACTTTCTATTCTTTCTGCTGCTCTTCCCCTTGCTTCTCCCTGCACTTCTCCTTCTGCTCTTCCTTCTGCCCTTCCTTCTGCTTTTCCTTCTGCTTTTCCTTCTGCCCTTCCTTCTGCCCTTCCTTCTGCCCTTCCTTCTGCTCTTCCTTCTGCCCTTCCTTCTGCCCTTCCTTCTGCCCTTCCTTCTGCCCTTCCTATTTGTTTTGCTTCCAGCATAATCTGGTTATAATCCCGGATAGCCTTTTCTCTGGCCTCGTATTCCAGCCGCTTTTCTTCATCCTGACTGATGACCTGTAAATGCTTATAGGCACTTCCGATATATGCATTTTTTTCTGCCAGCATGTCAAACTCCTCCTTTCGCTCTGCACGGATAAACTTTCCCCATAATTCTATATCACTGCTGTCCTCTCGTAATTCTTTTGGCAATTTAGGAAGTTCCAGTACATGAAACTCCATCTTATCCGTATACAGAAAATGCCGTGAATCCTCCCGGATATGAAAACAGGAATAAAACTCAGGATCATGTTCAAATAGTTTAAAATCTAAAATGCTGATACTTACACATTTCTTAAACACGGTATAATCTTCCCCGGCGCTAATCTGTTCCGTATACATCTTCGCCAGATAAAATAATGCCCGGTCTGCCCAGATATTCATTGCGGCAAGCTGAATTTCAATATCAATTTCGGTGTTATTATTCATCAGGATTCTTACATCTAAAATCCCAAGCTTTTCCTTCTCGCTCTGTTTTCTAAGATTGGTATTAAGTATCTGTATCTCCTTAATCTCTTCTGGTTTTAATTTCAATATTGCTGACAGAAAACCAATCCTGGCCTTCTCATCCATCATGATCTCTTTAAACGCATAGTCTACACGAGGCTTCATTAAAAATTCTGTCATCTGCTGTTTCCCCCATTCTTTCTATTTCTATTCTTCTGTAAGTAATCTTTCTTTTATCACACCTTGCTTTTCTGGTCTGCTTTTTGGTTTTCATGCATACCAGATTAAGCACATTTCCCTTTCTCATTCGCTGTTCTTTCTATATACTAAGAGTATAGCATATCTGTTCTACAAAAGCCATGCAAAACCAAATCAAATTTTGCAAACCTGTCATGGCAGTTTGCTACATGCATTGCCGGGACTCCCCAAGCTCCGTACGGATTGGACCATAACCTTTTCGTCAAAAACAATTCCTTCCTCTTCAAGCTGTGTTTTAAACCGGTAACATGTCACGTCCTTTAAGCTCTTCATTTCCACGGGGAACGAGCATGACAGCCGGACATTTAAAACACTGTATGATAAGATAAAAACCTATTCGCCCTGATATTATCAATCGACAGATAAAAATAACATGCAAAAAAGGACACCACCATCTGATAGTGTCCCTTTCTATAGAATATATTAAACCCATCCCTTTACCGTCATCTGCAACGGATATTTTCCTTCTTACTTACTTCTCCAAGAATCCAACACTTGTCAAAAACCGCCCAAAGGCTTCCCGTCCCGATGTATTGCACTTATAAACGCCGGCATCTTCGAGAACCCGCGCAAAGACATTGCCTACTTCTTCCTGCAGAATCCCGGTGATATTTTCCTTTGTGATTTTTTCATATTTCGGAACAAACTCGTCCACCCAGTCGGCATGCTTGGCAAGCAGTTCATCGCCTCGAATATCTCTGCCTTCCACAATCGCCTCGCCCAGTTTTGTCAGTTCTTCCTTTAAGCGGGACGGCAGCACTGCCAGACCCATCACTTCAATTAAGCCAATATTTTCCTTCTTAATATGGTGCAGTTCCTGATGCGGATGGTAAACGCCCAGGGGGAATTCTTCGGTGGTGATATTATTGCGCAGCACCAGATCCAGTTCAAATCGATCTCCGTTTTTCCGGGCAATGGGGGTGATGGTATTGTGCGGTTCTCCGTCGGTTTCAGCAAAGACAAAGGCTTCTTCATCCGTGTAGCCCCGCCATGCCTTTAATATCAAATCAGCCAGGTCAGTCAGGCGGCTGCTGTCTTTTGCCCGCAGACGAAGTACAGACATCGGCCAGTACACAATACCGGCTTCTACATCCTCAAACCCCTCCATCATAAATAATTTCTCCATCGGGGCTTTTGCCATGGCAAAGGTATAATGTCCGCCCTGGAAATGGTCATGGCTTAAAATGGAACCGCCGACAATAGGCAGATCCGCATTTGAACCAAGGAAGTAATGGGGGAAAAGCTTTACAAAATCAAACAGCTTGACAAAGGCTGCTTTTTCAATCTTCATCGGCACATGCTGACCGTTAAAGACAATACAGTGCTCATTGTAATAAACATAAGGAGAATACTGGAAACCCCACCCGCTGTTATTGATGGTAATGGGGATGATGCGGTGGTTATTTCTGGCAGGGTGGTTTACACGACCGGCATAGCCTACATTTTCCATACATAACAGACACTTGGGGTAGCCGCTCTGCTTGGCATTTTTTGCCGCTGCAATGGCTTTCGGGTCTTTTTCCGGCTTGGACAGATTAATAGTAATGTCCAAATCTCCGTATTTTGTGGCAGTCTTCCACTTTAAGTCCTTACCTACCCGATAACGGCGTATGTAGTCGGAATCCTGGCTGAGCTGGTAAAAATAGTCGGTTGCTTCCTTGGGCGACTGTTCATAGCGGCTCCAGAACTCTTTTATCACCTCACTTGGGCGGGGCATCAGACAGTTCATCAGGCGCGTATCCAGCAAATCCCGGTATACCACGCTGTTTTCCTGCAATACGCCAGTTTCATGCGCACTGTCCAGCAGTTCCTTTAACGTAGCTTCCAGATCAATCTCTGCGTCTGCTGCCTCCGGTTCATTATACTCGTCCAGCTTTAATACATCCAAAATCTGGTTTACTGCATAAATTTTATCTTCTTCCTTCAGCAATCCCTTTTGGAATCCGTACTCGACCAGATTTTTAATTGCTTGATCAACCATATCCCAAATCCTCCTGTTTTGTTATTTATTTCATTATAACGCTTAACAGGAAAAAAAGAAATGCAAAAAAGTTGTGGAATACTATATTTTTGTTGACAATATTCTTACTGACAATATTCT
The DNA here is from genome assembly GCA_910584785.1 of uncultured Lachnospiraceae bacterium. Lineage (GTDB taxonomy): Bacteria > Bacillota > Clostridia > Lachnospirales > Lachnospiraceae > Caccovicinus. The sequence continues at coordinate 18,744 of CAJUDX010000011.1, forward strand.
TGCCGGCAGTATTCTTACTGGCAATATTCTTGCCGGCAGTATTCTTACTGGCAATATTTTTTTCGGGAAACGCTGTGCTTACCGCGTTTCCCCTGGTTTGCGGATCAAAAAGCTGCAGGCTAATGCACAGATAAACAGACCGAAAATCATCCAAAACGGGGAAAGGTAAGAACCGGAGGAGGTTCGCAGCCAGCCAAACTCAGTTTCCAATGGCTGGATAAAAATTGACCATGCATAACTCACTCCCAAAAAAATCAACAAAATAAACCCCACAATTCCATAAAACAACCGAATTTTATTGTTCATTTCTTTTCACTCCCTGTACTTTCTCTACGAAATTATTCGCATGTACTATACAATTTCCAGAGATTGAATGTCAATTTTTTCTTTCTCCTTTGTTATAAATGACAACTAATACCCTTTCTGATTATCAATATTTACAATATCAATAGTTACCATTCAATACTTACCATTGAAATCCTTATCTTTCTGTTTCTCATTCAAATGTTTACCAGTTTGTGGATTCTCTGGACAATCATCCCCCCTAAAAGCCCAATCAAAGCCCCCGCAACCGTTCCCGCAGCCAGAAGCACCGGCAGATAGGAAAATACGCCCAGTGTCTGCACGGTAAACGCAGCTATGGAAAGCTGACCGATATTGTGACCCACACCGCCGATAATACTCACGCCCACTGAACCAAACCAACCGCTTTTTTTGCCGAGAAGCATCAGCACCAGGCTTAATGCGGCACCGGCAAGGCTGTAGATCATGCTGTACATATTTCCAAAGGTAAATCCTGTCAGGACAATGCGCAAAAGGTTGACTGCAACTGTTCCGGGAACACCGATGGTATATAATCCCACCATCGTTACCAGATTTGCCAGACCCAGTTTAACTCCAGGGACACCTAACGAAATGGGAATTAATGTTTCAACATAGCTAAACACCATTGCCAGAGCCAACAAAAGGCCATATATGGCGACATTGGCGGAGGGATGCTCCCTTTTTAATTTACTTTTTGCCATTTTTTCATCCTTTTCTTTTCAACGATATCCAAGTATTCGCAGTATACTATCGATGCCGTCAGCGGAAGCTTGTCTGATTTACGTCGAGACGGAATGATTCACCATGGTACAAATGTGCTGTTCAAATTATCCTACGCTTTATCTTTGGACAAACTCTGCATGTACTGATGCATGGATTCTGCCACAACTTTACTGTGCGCCACGGCCTCCACCACGGTTCTTGCCCCGTTAACCACATCGCCGGAGGCAAAGATTCCCGGACGGGAGGTATGACCAGTTTCATCGGCAATCAGAAGTCCTTTTTCATTCGCCTTCAGCCCTTCTGTCGTGGAAACAATCCGGTTTCTCGGACCCTGGCTGATGGAAATAATCACGCTGTCGGAAGGATAAAGTTTTTCTGTACCCTCAATCGGCGTTAAATTCCCCTCTTTATCTTCCTCCAAATCACGGAAAATCACCCCGTCATCCTTGATTTCCACCGGTTCCTTGTTATACTCAAAATTTACCCCTTCAAGCTGTGCATAGCTAAATTCGTACTCGCTGGCAGCAATCTTCTTCGTCAGGGAGAAACAGGTCAGGTAACGTGATCCTTTACGGATTGCCGTCCTTGCCACATCCATGGCGGCATTGCCTGCACCGATGACAATAACCCGTTCGCCCAGCTTATAGCTGTCGGGGTTATTCAGATAATTAATGCCGAAATGCACGTTGCCAAAGGTTTCTCCCTTAATGTGCAGCGACCTTGGGTTCCAGACCCCGGTTCCGATAAAAATTGCCTTATAACCGTCGCGGAACAGATCGTCAATGCCGATTGCCGTGCCGATGCTGGTATTGGGTCTGAACTGGATTCCCTTTAATTCCAGATGACGGTACTGGATATCGTCCAGCACACTCTTTGGCAGACGAAACTCCGGAATTCCATAGCGGAGAACGCCGCCCATCTTATCCTTTCCTTCAAAGATCGTCACCTTATAACCGTACCTTGCCAGGATAATGGCAATCGTAATTCCCGCCGGACCGGAGCCGATAATGGCAACCCGCATCCCATTAGAAGGCGCCGGACCCTGGGTCATCTTATTGGCATAGGTGGTGGAAATATAGTTTTCTATCGTGGAAAAATGCACCGGAGCGCCTTTTTTGCCCAGTACACAATGCCCTTCGCACTGCTTTTCGTGGTTGCACACCAGGCTGCACACTGTCGTCAACGGATTATTTTCAAACAGCATCCTTCCGGCATCATCCAGCTTATTTTCCTTTAACAGACGGATTGCTTCAGGGATATTCGTACTAATGGGACAGCCCTTCTGACACTGGGGTACTTTACACTGTAAACAGCGGTTTGCTTCATCCATTACATGTAATGCCATAAATTATCCTCCTTTATGGTTTCCTCGTTTCTATGCATGTTTCGTAATCTGAACATCATGCTTCCTTACTCATGGCATATTCTACACATTATCCGAAAAGAAAACAAGGGGTTAACATGAAAATCCTTGTACCTTTTTACGAAATACTGAACAAATTTTTCACCTGCCTGTGAATGATTTCACAATTATATCTTCCCTTTCCGATATATCATTTCCCTTTACCTCCCGCTTTACCGGGTATTCTGAATTTCCTTTGACACAAACCGCAATTTCCATCAGCTGCGAAAAACTGTTTCTTGCTTTTTTCATTTATTTCAACTATACTTTATTTTAAAAAATTCATGCCCTAACAAAGAAAGGAAAACATTATGACACAAGCAGCAAAGCATTTGACGTCAAATACCACAACCCAAACCATCAAAGAACTTTTCGAACGAAAATCTGTCCGTGTTTTTACAGAAGATACCATTGCACCGGAAATCAAAGAAGTGATTCTCCATGCCGCCACGCAGGCGCCCACAGCGGGGAATCAGCAGCTTTATACCATTTTGGATATCACAGACCAGAGCCTAAAAGAAAAACTTGCCGAAAGCTGCGACCACCAGCCCTTTATCGCCAAAGCGCCGATGGTCCTTATCTTCTGCGCCGACTGTCAAAAATGGTATGATGCATTTGCCAGCCAAAACTGTACCCCAAGAAAACCCGGTGCAGGAGATTTAATGCTAGCGGTAAACGACGCCGTAATCGCCGCCCAAAACGCCGTATGCGCCTCCGAAAGCCTGGGCATTGGCTCCTGCTACATTGGAGATATTATGGAACAATGCGAATTTCACCGCCAGCTTCTTCAACTTCCGCCCTATGTTTTCCCCGCTGCCATGCTGGTTTTCGGCTACCCTGTGCAGCAGCAGAAAGAGCGGGAAAAACCTGTGCGCTGCGATTTAAACTACATTGTTCATGAAAATGCATATCACCCTATGGGCAGCGAAGAACTAAAAAAAATGCTGCAGAAAAACTGTCCAAATGGTAATTTTACTACCTGGATTCAGGCTTTCTGCAGCCGAAAATATAACAGTGATTTTTCCCGCGAAATGTCCCGCTCTGTGAAAGAGTATCTGCAAAATTTCCTGTAAATTTTCTTCCTAAAACTTTTCTTTCGCCCTAAAGATTTAAGTACTTTTATCTTAAAGATTTAAGTATTTTCCCCCTCAAGGTTTAAGTGCTTTTAACCTCAAAATCAAAGTGCTTTCAACCTCAAGATTTAATTATTTTTATTGCCGCTTTTAGTTTGCTTTTACGGTTATTTTTAGCTTTATACGTTACTGGTCTTTGGCTCTATTGTAAAACGAAGTACCTGATCTTCCTCGGCAGAGATACAGTATTCCGGGTAAACCGGAGCACCCCAACTGTCGTCGCCGCCAAGACCGCGCATGGCTGAATAAATACACACATTCGTATACTGCGGGGATGCCAGTTCATCCCAGTGCGCCGCCAGTTCCAGTTCCTCTGCCGTATAGGGGAGGACGCTGGACTGGAAGGGCTGTCCCTGGGCTGTAAACTTCAGTCCCTTTCCATCGCTGTCCCGCACCGCCAACCAGCGGCAGCCTGTATGGTTGCCACATTCCTGCGGCACAAGGTACGGAGAAATATTTTCTTCCGGCGTCGAAGCATAAATTCCCAACTTTGCCCCTTCCATCCGGTCAATGTAACATTCCTGCGGGCCATAGCCGTACCAGGAATAATTCTTCATCCTGCCCGGAAGGCGAAGCCGCATACCAAACACCGGAAGTTCAGGAAGCCCCTTTTGCCCGAAATAATGTGCTTCCACCTGGATCTTTCCGTCCGAAGTTACAGTATAAGTCACGCGGGTTTCGGTCTGAGGAACAGTATTTACCTGGTAAGTATAGGAAACCATCACCTTTCCCTCTTCTTCCCAAACCTTCATCCCATCATTGCCGCAGCCGGAAAAGCGTCCGGCGCTGAACCATACCTGGCTTGTCTTATCGAATCCATTGCCCCGGTCATTATCGGTCGTCGCCCTCCAGTACACTGGCATCGGCGGCCTGGTAATCCACTCTTTTCCATCATAGCGAAGTGCGGCAATCCCCCCTGCCGGTCGGGAGAAAAGTACAGAAAAGTTCTCCCCGTGCACACCCAGATTTCCGTCGCCGTGGACAATTCGCATCCGATGATTTGCGCTGTCGTTAAGTTCTGTCGCCTCAGCTTTTGCAATGTCTGCTTCTTCCCACTTCGTACTTTCGCCAAACGCCACGGTAAACCCGGCCTTCGCCCATGGAGTTGCTTCTTTCAATACAGCGCTCACCCGGTACGTATATTCTCCGCTCTGGCGAAGCTTTAAGGAAATACCCAGGTCTTCCAGTAAATAGGTTTTTGATGTCATGGCAGGAACCACTGCGCTAAATTCTTCCACCTGTAAAAGCGTTCCCTCAAAATAAAGCTGATACACAAAAGCGTATTCCTCGGTATCGGCAAAAAGCCGTTCATTTTTAATTTCCACATGGGTTTTATCGACAAAGAGTTTTAAATCCTGGTATAAATACTTCGTCTCTGCCGCCTTGGGCGATATCGTCCGATCGGCATAAACGATTCCATTGCCGCTGAAATTATAATCGGTGGGCCGGTCGGTAAAGTCACCGCCGTAGCCGTAAATCTCTTTTCCGTCCTCATCAACCTTAATCAATGCCTGGTCAATATAATCCCAGATAAACCCGCCCTGATACTGGGCATAGCGTTCCAGATCGGTGTACTTTTTTAAATTACCCAGGGAATTTCCCATCGCATGCGCGTATTCGCAGGAAATATAAGGCTTTTTCGGATTGGACTGCAAATAGGCTTCAATCTCCGCCGGTTTTGCATACATCCGGCTCTCCATATCGGAAATCTGGTCAAATTCGCGGTTCCAGAATACACCCTCATAATGCACCAGACGGCTGTTATCCCTCTCGTGGAAAAACTCGGTCATCGCCAGGATATCTTCCCCCGCATAGGACTCATTTCCGCAGGACCAGATTAACACCGACGGATGGTTTTTATCCCTTTCCAGCATGGACTTTGCCCGGTCAAGTACACAGGCCTTCCACTCCGGCCTGCTTCCCGGCACGTTCCAGGAAGGTTCACAGACATTTAACTTCTGCCAGGAACCGTGACTTTCCATATTGGTTTCGTCAATTAAGTAAATACCGTATTCATCGCAGAGTTTATACCACAGGGTCTGGTTGGGATAGTGGCAGGTGCGGACGGCATTAATATTGTGCTGCTTCATAAACCGAATATCCCAGAGCATATCCTCTTTGGTTATAGCCCGTCCGCGGCGCACGTTAAATTCATGGCGGTTAATGCCCTTGAAGATAATACGTTTGCCGTTTAAGTGCATTACCCCGTTCATCATCTCAAAGCGGCGGAAACCCATCTTCTGCGGGATAATTTCCAGAATATTTCCCGTTTTTACATCCCGGACGGTAATTAAAAGTGTGTACAAATAAGGACGCTCACTGCTCCAGCAATGCACCTGAGGGATTCCCTCCAAAACAGTTACGGCAAGCTTTCCGTTTCCGCGACGCACAGCTTTTTTTCGACCTTCGTTTTTATTCTCCACCTTATCTTCCTTTTTGTTTTCTGTCCTGTATTCTTCTTTATTCTCCGCTCTGTATTCCTCTTTATTTTCCAGTCTGTCATCCTCTGCATACTGCCAAACCATATTTCCCTGGGCATCCAAAAGTTCCATATCAATTACTGCACCGCCATCCGGCCCGCACCAGTCCTCGGCTGCCGACGTTTCCAGTTCTACGGTAAGGCTCCCCGTCGCATCATCCTCCAAAAGCCCAGCCTTAATAAATATGTCACTTACATGGAAGTTCGGCACAGTATACAGATAAACATCTCTAAAAATTCCTGAAAAGCGGAAAAAGTCCTGATCCTCAATCCAGCTTGCACTGCTGCGCTTATAAACCTCCACAGCCAGCGTATTAACAGCGCCATTTTCGCGAATAAACCCAGTTAAGTCAAATTCAGAAGGGGTAAATGCATCCTCTGCATAGCCCACAAATTTTCCATTACACCACAGATAAAATGCAGTTTCCACGCCTTGGAAGGAAATGTAAATTCTTTTCCCTTCCCATCCCTGAGGAAGCGCAAAAGTTTTAAGATAGCTTCCTACCGGATTATAACGTTTGGAAATATGCGGCGGGCGCAGTTCATCGTGACCATCCCAGGGGTAAATCGTGTTCGTGTACTGGCATTTATCATATCCCTGAAGCTGGATGTGTCCCGGAACCTCAATCTCTCCAAAACCTGAAGCATCAAAATCTTCCCGGTAAAAATCCTTCTGCCGCAAGTCCGGGTTTTCGGCAAAAGAAAACTTCCATGTCCCGTTTAATGAAGAACGAAACGTCATCTCTCCCTGCTCCATCTCTTCTTTTGAAGCAAAATACTCATGATCCGAATGTGCCTTCAGCCGGTTTACCTGAAAAACCTCCGGATTTTCCAGCCAGTCTAATGTCCAGTTTGTTTCCATCATTGTTTCACCTTTCCTTATTTTGGTTTCTTCACTGCTCATTAATCGCAAAAGGTGCAGGGGATGCGTTCCCCGGCACCTGTATTGTATCAAATATTATCAAATTCTACCATAAAAATATTTTTGATTTATCTACAAATTTTATACAGCATTTCTTTACATTAACCCCTGTTTATCCTGACTCGTTTGCTGTCAAATTTGCATTGCAGCTATCTCACCATTACATCAGACAGCAAAGAAAACAATCAAAGACAATTCATCTGCAGCGAAGTCATGTCTCGTCGTCATGCCAATACAGCAACTAAGCAAATGCCAGCGCACACCGTATCATCGCGTCCAGGTTCTTCTCCCGCTCTTCATTCGTCAGGGCAGCGCTGCTGTGTAGGCTGCTGCCTGCAGTTAAGATACTGAGCGCCCGCTTTCCTGCCCTTGCCGCTGTACAATATAAGGAAAAGGTTTCCATTTCCTGAACAAGTACACCCATCTTTGCCCATGTTCCCTTCTCGCCATTCAAATCTTCATAAAACACATCCGAACTGAATACATTGCCCACATGGAAAGGAAGGTTCTTTTTTCTGGCAAATCCCACTGCCTTTTCTAACAGGGAATAATCGGCAACCGCAGCAAAGCTTCCCGGAAGATGGTACTGCGCGGCAAAATTGGAGTTCGTACAGCACCCCATGGCAAAGATTAAATCGCCCACCGCAACCAATTCATGGACGGCTCCGGCTGTACCGATACGGATAATCTCTTCCACGCCGTAATGGTAAAAGAGTTCATAGGAATAAATCCCCATGGAAGGAATCCCCATGCCGCTGCCCTGTACGGATACTTTTTTCCCCTGGTAATAGCCGGTATAACCATTCATCCCCCGAACCTGATTGTAGCAAATTACATCATCAAGATAAGTTTCTGCAATATATTTTGCGCGGAGAGGATCACCCGGCATCAGGACGGTTTTTGCAATTTGCCCCGGCTCCGCTTCATTGTGAAAGGTTTTCATTTTATTACTCCATTCTGTTTCTGATTTCTTCGTTTTTAATATCTTTAACTTTTTTGTTTTTCATTTCATTAAGTTTGACTTCTTTGTTTTTAATTTCGTTGTTTTTGATTCCTTATTTTCGATTCCTTTTCTACTTACTCTTTCTTTTCAAACAAATCTCATAAAGATCTGCACCCATATACATCTTGTGGGACAATACCGGAATATCGTATTCGGTATACAGCTCTTCTTCCATAATTAAGAGCGGATCATTTTCCGGTATTTCCAAAATCCCCGCAAGTCTTTCCCTTGCATGGACGATGCGCAGGCGGGTATCGCTGTAGAGATTGCCGGAGGATAAAAGCCTGGCATAAAAATCATAGACGCTGTCGATATTCTCCAAATCCACTTCCCCTTTATCGAGTATCTCATGCGGCATATAGACCATGGCAAAGCCGACGGGCGAACCAAGGCTGAAATACGTAATATCAATCACCGCCACGATACTTGAAGGCTTAAGCTTTAACACTTCCTGGTGCTTGCGTGTGGCGGGCTGAAAGCCAATGGCGGTCGCTATCCGGTCAATAGGCCGGACACAGAAATCAATAATGGGATTCCCCACCTTTTCCAGCCCGTTTGACTCCAAATCCTGGTTGGAAAGGACGATATTTCCTTTTCCCTGATGGTTTCCGATTAGTCCGTCCTCCTGAAGAAGGAGCATTGCCTGTCGTAATGTTCCCCTGCTCACCTTAAACTGCTCTGCCAGGATATTTTCCCCCGGAAGCTTATCTCCCGGTTTGTATTTTCCCTCTTTCAGCCACTGACAGATCGTTTCATACACGGTTACATATAAAGGAATTTTTACGTTTTTTTCTTTGATCACATTTTTCATTACAGGTATATACTCCTTCCATCACTTGTTATACTGGTAGTATAAACCTAATCGACCAATTTGCCAAGGGCTTCCGGTCCCTTTACCCGTTTTCCGACAAATAAAAGAATCAGCAGGGTAATGATATAAGGAAGCATCTGTACAATCTGTGAAGGGATGGACAAATCGGTAAGGTAAAACCTTGTAGCCTGGGCAATGGCAAAGACCAGTCCGGCAAGTAATGAGCCAACAGGCTGCCATCCGCCGAAGATATTAGCGGCAAGTCCCATAAATCCGCGCCCAGCAGTCATATCCGTAACAAACAGATTATTCTGTGGCAATGAAAGGTAAGAACCTGCAAGCCCTGCGATTGCCCCGGCAGCCATCATGGCAATGTAACGATAGCGGTTGACCGGAACCCCGGCAGTTTGTACGGCATGGGGCTGATCGCCGATGGCCCGGTAGCGCAGACCAAATTTCGTCTTGTAAAACAGCACCCATACCACAGCGACAATAATCAGCATCACATAGAGATAGGGCGACTGGTTTTTAAAGAATGCTCCGACAACGGGGATATCCGAGAGCACCAGAACCGTTAAATTTGCCACCGCCTTTACTGGGTCAGACATGCCTTCCGTGTGCCAGATTGCCTTTAACAAAACCGCGGTAATCCCGCTGGCAAAAAGATTTACGCCCACGCCGACTACGGACTGGTGCGCCTTCCATTTCAGACAGAACAGCGCATAAATCCATCCGGCAAATGCTCCGGCAAGCACCGATACCACAATCCCCAAAAACGCCGACCCGGTAAAAAACGAACCTGCCACGCCGGCAAATGCTCCCAGAAGCATCATTCCCTCCACGCCCAGAAGGATGATTCCGCCGCGCTCGGCAATGGTGCCGCAGAGGGCGCCCAAAACCAGGGGAACGGAAAGCTGGAGCATCAGTGCCAAAAAGTTATTCATCCCTGCCATTTGCTTATCCTCTCTTTCTCTTGTTATGCCACTGGATTAATTCCGGTGCCGCCACCAAAAGGATGACCAGACTTTGAACCACCGTAACCATATTGGTAGAAACATTGGTCACACGGCTCATGCGCAGTGCCCCCATATCCATCATACCGAATAAAAGTGCAGTTAAAAGCACGCCCGCCGGATGATTCCTTCCCAAAATAGCCACAGCGATTCCCGTAAAACCAAAGGACGGGGAAAACCCTTCGATAAACCGGTGGTATTTGCCAAAGACTTCGGTAATCCCGGCAAGCGCCGCCAAACCGCCGCTTAATACCATGGACAGCACCAGAAACAGCGAAACCTTAATCCCCGCTGTACCTGCAGCCGAAGCATTTGCCCCCACTGCACGAAGCTGATAGCCAACCGAAGTTTTCCACAGAAAGACATACAGGGCAGCTGCCACGATACGAAGAAGGAAGAGGGAGCCGGTTAGCTGGGTCTGTGGCATCAGCCGCCCAAACCAGACGCTGTCAGGGATTACATGCGTCTGCGCCGTCGAACCCTGCGCCTTTACCGGCCCGTTAACCAGCCAGGAAGTAAATAATGTACAAATATAGTTAAGCATTATCGCCACGATAACCTCGCTGGTATTTAACTTTGCCCGGAAAAATCCCGGAATACTGCCCACAATCATCCCGGCAAGAATCCCCGCAAGGATGCTGACCATCATCAAAAGCGGCCCCGGCAGGAAGGAAAATTGCAAAGCGGTGAGGGTCGCCGCCATCGCCCCGGCGTGAAGCTGGCCCTCAGCGCCGATATTCAGCATACCGCAGCGCGAACCCAGAGCCACTGCCAGCCCGGTAAAGGCAAGAGGAATGCTTTTACTGATAGTATTGGCAATGGATTTGGGGCTTCCCAAAGCGCCTTTTAGCAGCGCACCATAGGCTTCAGCGGGAGATTCCCCCGACAGCAGAATAAACAGAGCACCAATCAGCAGGGCAATCCCAATCGCTGCCAGGGATTTTCCCAGTTCCTGGATCATCTTTTTATTTTTCATCCTTTTGCACCTCCTGCTCGTTTTCCGGTCATAAACAGTCCGATTTCTTCCTTAGTGTATTCACCATTGGCAAACTGGGCGCTGACCTCGCCCTCGTACAGCACAGCGATGCGGTCGCTTAAGTTCATTACCTCGGATAGCTCCGCCGAAATAAGCAAAATCGCCTTGCCCTGCTCCTTTAATTCCAAAAGCGTTTTATGTACCTTCTCAATCGCTCCGATATCTAAACCGCGCACTGGCTGCGCCACCAGCATAAATCCGGGATCATGACTGGTTTCCCGTCCGAAAATCACTTTCTGCTGATTTCCGCCGGATAACTGCCCGATTTCCTGATCAAGCCCTGCCAGCCGGGTTTCAAACCTTTCCACCTGCTCTTTTGCATCCTTTCGCAGAGCGTCAAAACGGATAAAGCCACGCTTACAGTATTCCGGGTTATCCTGGTAGCCGAGAAGGAAATTTTCTGCAATGGAAAAACTGGAAACCATGGCGTTTTTGTGCCGATCGGAGGGAATATAGCCAAGACCCAGTTTTTTTCTCTCCTTCACCGACATCTTCTCCACCGGTGTTCCATAGATAAGGATGCTTCCCTCCTTCACCTTCTGATTTCCGACAATCATCGCCTCAAGTTCCTGCTGACCATTTCCGTCCACCCCGGCGATGCCCAGGATTTCCCCGGCATGAACTGTTAAACTCACTGTTTCCTGCGCCTTATCCTGCAGACGGACAGCTTTCAGTTCCAGAACTGCCTTGCCGGAAGTATTCCCTCTTTTTGCCACTACCGTTTCCACCGAACGGCCCACCATCTGCGTTGCCAGTTCCTTTTCATTGGTATCCGCAGTCTTACACCGGAATACCACCTTTCCCTTGCGGATAACCGTAATCCGGTCGGACAGGGACATGGTTTCGTTTAACTTGTGGGTGATAAAGACAATGGTCTTTCCGTCCTTCTTTAACTGCCGTAAAATCTTAAACAATTCCTCAACCTCCTGCGGTGTAAGAACTGCCGTGGGTTCATCCAGAATAATAATATCTGCCCCCCGGTATAAGGTCTTTAAGATCTCCACCCTCTGGCGCATTCCCACCGAAAGATTCACCACTTTTTCATGTAAATCAATCTGAAATCCAAAGCGGTTAATCAGTTCCGAAACCTTCTCTTCGCACTTTTTTGGGTCTAAAAACAGCCCGCCCTGTTCCTTTCCGATAATAATATTTTCCAGCACCGTAAGCTGATTTACCAGCATAAAATGCTGATGCACCATCCCAATCCCCAGGGCATAGGCATCATTTGGATTGGAAATTTCCGCCTTTTTTTCATGAATAAAAATCTCTCCCTCATCTGGATGATACAGACCAAAAAGAATATTCATCAGCGTACTCTTCCCTGTGCCGTTTTCCCCTAAAAGGCAATGGATTTCCTGTTGTTCTACAGTAAAATCAATCCCGTCATTTGCCCGCACAGGACCAAAACATTTTACAATTCCCTGCATCTTAATTGCATCCATTATGCTCTCCCCTTTCCTCCATTTCTTTTTCTATTTTTGCCCTTTAATTTCCATTTTTTGTCCTTTAATTTCCATTTTTTATTCTTAAACTTTCATTTTTTGTTCTTTAATTTTCATTTTCCTCAGTTTATGTATTCTTCTTTTACTTTTCCAGTGTATTCGGAACTTCGATTTCCCCGTTTACAATGCCTTCCCGAATCTCATCTAAACGCGAAAGTACATGATCGGGAACCTGAATATTGCTCCCTTCCACCGTAAAATCCACGCCTCCGTCGCTCAGTCCCAAAAGCTGGTTTTCTCCGGTATAGGTACCATCAACTACACTGGCAATAGCGTGATAGGCGCAGGTGTCCAGCTTTTTTAACATACTTGCCATAATAAAATCCGGGGCAATGGTATTCTGATTTAAGTTTACTCCGATACCGATAAACCCCTTCTCCTCCGCCGCCTGAAATAAGCCCATCCCGGATGCACCCGAAGCATGGAAAATCACGTCGGCACCTTTTTCATAAAAGGTATTGGCAATGGTACGCGCCGTCGTCGGGTCATTAAAACCGCCGACATAATCCATCAAAACTGTTGCCTGGGGATCGGCATAGAGAGCGCCCGCGCGGTAGCCTGCAGCAAACTCATTAATCAGCGGGTTATCCACACCGCCGATAAAACCAATCATGCTGCCATCCGAAAGCCTGCTGTCGATTTGTTCCTGCTTGGCTAAAACCGCAAGGGCACCGACCATAAAACTTCCCTCCTGTGCTTTACAGGAATACGAAGCCACATTGGGAAGCTGCGAAGTTGCGTCTAAGAGGGCAAAATGCTGTTCCGTGTAGACTGACGCTACATTATTCAGCGCATCGACCTGCTCATCCCCCACACAGATAATCAGGTCATACTCCCCGGAAGAAGCCATCTCATCCTGGATAATTTCCTCGTCGGCAACGGATTTTGGCTCTACCTGATCATAGGTAATTCCCAGTTCACGGGCTGCCCGCTTCACGCCTTCGAGCGCCAGGTCATTAAAAGAATTTCCGCCCAAACCCGCTTGGGTAAAAATAATTCCTACATGCGCCGGGCTTCCTTTGGCACTTGCCTGGTCTGCCTCCGGCGACCCGCAGCCAGTCAGCGAAACGCTCACTCCCACTGCCATTACCCACGCTGCCAGCCGTCTGCTTCGCTTTCTCATCTTGTTTCCTCCTTTGATATTATACATTTTTTATAACTTATTCAACAACTATGTTTAATATATAAAACAAGTTTTTGTATTTGTAAACCCAAAAACAAAGTATATAGTAACTTTGTGAAAAATGCCGGTTTTTTATTATATTTTTTATGCAAATAGACGATGATGATTGTAATTGCTTCATGCTAGACTATGATCATAGACTTTTAAATAAAGTTTAGTTCAATTTTACCGATACCAGGAGGAATAGACTTGAGAAAACTTATACTATTTATAGCAATGAGTCTTGACGGGTATATCGCTGACCAGAATGGCGGTGTAGACTGGCTTCGCGGGCAGGACGATTCGACCGAAGAAAATACATTTTATGATGTTTTTGAAAAGAACGTAGATACTGTAATTATGGGCTGGAGAACCTACCACCAGATTGTCACTGAACTTTCCCCTGAAGAATGGGTGTACAGCAATAAGAAAAGTTACGTTATTACCCATAAAAGGTACCCTTCTGCAGAAAATATTCACTTTGTATCCATCAACCCCTGCACACTTGCCCGGACACTGAAACAGGAAGAAGGAAAAGATATCTGGATTTGCGGCGGAGCGGATATTATTCATCAGTTTATGCTGGAAAACTTGATTGATCAGTATAGTATTTCCATTATTCCAACGATATTAGGGAACGGAATACCTCTTTTCCGACCTGCTGCACAGGAGATGAAATTACGCCTGATTCAGGTTAAAAATCATCATGGAATAACAGAGTTAATTTATGAAAGAAGGTAATTTTTTTAGAAAAATCAACAGAAAGCAAAATGAAATGTATTAAAATCGTTATAGAGCCAGGAATCAAAATTACCGTTCCTGGCTCCATTTCTCTCTAATCGTAATTTTTTTGACTTCACCCCTGAATCAGCTTATTCACTTCATCCACTTCCGGCATAACCTTCAGTGCGCCTTTTCTGGTCGTAATCAGGGAAGCGGCGCCGTTGGCAAAGGACAGCATTTCCAAAAGCTTTTCTTCGTCCAGATTATCCAGCCCGTACTTTAACACAAAATGCAGGCAGCTCCCGCCAAAGGTATCTCCGGCCCCTGTGGTTTCAATGGTGTTTTCCTGCAAATAAGGAGCCTTTTCTACCCGAAGTCCCTTATAATAAGCCCGGCTTCCCTCTCTGCCCAGGGAAAGGAGAATCAGAGGAATATGGTAGGTTTCCTGCAATACGGCGATTCCTTCGTCATAATCTTCTTTTCCGGTAAACCACTGGATTTCATTGTCCGAAATCTTTAATATATCGCACTGACCAAGACCATAGGCCACCTGCTCTTTTGCCAGATCCAGGGAGGGCCAGAGCGGAGGGCGAAGGTTCGGGTCGAAGGAAACCAGGGCACCATTTTCTTTTGCCAGGGCAATGGCTTTTTTCGTTGCTCTGCGCACTTCATCGTGAGTCATGGAAAGGGTGCCGAAGTGGAAGATTTCACACGCGGAAAACATGTCGGTTTTTAATTCTTCCTCTTTAAGCATCATATCTGCTCCGGGATTTCGGTAAAAGGAAAAATCCCGGTCACCGTCAGCAAAGGTCTGAACAAAGGCCAGGGTAGTTCGCACATCAGCATCCATCACCAGGGCAGAGGTATCGATGCCGACCTCGTCTAAGACCGCTTTAAGCTTGTTTCCAAAAATATCCACGCCGACTTTTCCCATAAAAGCAGTTTTATGCCCCAGCTTATTTAACATTGCCAGAACATTACATGGAGCGCCTCCTGGGTTTGCCTCAAAAATCGTGTTTCCCTGTCCGCTGATTCCATTTTCCGTAAAATCAATCAGCAATTCGCCTAATGCCAGAACATCGTACTTTTTTTTCATCTTCCTTACCTCCGTTTTTATGCCATTTTGGCGTCTTTTCCTATAATGTTTACCATTTTGGCACATTTTTTTATTTCCCTATATAACCCCTTCCCCAAGCATAAACACTGCACAGATTTACTTACATAAATCAACAATAACCTGAGCAAATATCTTCGCTGCCGTCAAAAGTTCATCCACCGGGGCAAACTCATCGGCCCCGTGCATCCGGGTATCCGTTCCCGGCATAAATGCGCCGAAAGCCACACCATTTTTCAGACTGTGGACATAGGTTCCACCACCCATAAATTCACAGCGTCCCTCTCTTCCCGTATATTCCTCATACGCCCTGAGAAGGGTTTGGACAAAGTCTGAATTTCCATCCACATAATGCGGGGGCGTTATGGTCTTATTTGCCAGGATAAAGCCCTTTTCCTGCAACTTTTCCTTAATCGGCAGCAGAAGATTTTCCTCATTGGCACAAATTGGGCAACGGATATCAAAGCCGCCCTCTAAATAGCCGTCCTCCACATGGAGAAGGGAAAAAGCCAGTGTCAGCTTCCCGGAAAGCTTATCCTCCATCGAAACGCCCAATGCCTCTCCGTGAACATCGCCGTGCGGCATCAGAGCCAAAATTTCCTTTAATACCTCTGTCTGTGCGCATTCCGCCAGGGGAAGCCGGGTTAGTAGTACTAGCAGAGCAGTTAATGCATTTATCCCTTCTTCCGGCGTGGAGGCATGCGCACTCTTCCCTTCAGCGGTGATCATGGCGACGTCCTCGTCCGCCTTAATCGTAAATTCCGCCCCGGTTTCCTTTTCCACTACCTTTGCCAAATCGCACAAGTCAGACAAATCCAGTCCCTTCACTGAAGCATTCGCCTTTCCGGGAACCACATTGACCTTAATTCCCGCATCCAGACTAAGTAAACCCGGAAGTGCCTGAGAAGTCTCAAATTTCCGGCTAAAACTTCCAGGAAGCCGTCCTTTTTCTATATTGACCACCGGAAAAGCCCCATCCGGCGAAAAGGTCATGGGCGCCTCCGGCTCCTCATCATAATATTGGACAATATCCGAACTTCCGCACTCCTCATCGGTTCCAAAAATCAGCCGGCAGTTCTTTGTCACCGGCAAGCCCAGTTCTTTTACTGCACGCATGGCGTAAAGGGCAGCTATTGCCGGGCCCTTATCATCCGAAGTGCCCCGCCCGTAAAGTTTTCCATCCTTAAGCAAAGGCGTAAAGGCTTCCGTTACCTCCCAACCTTCTCCCGCTGGAACCACATCTAGGTGTGCCAGGATGTCCAGGCAGCGTTCTCCCTGATTTAAATCTGCTGTGCCGACATAATTATCATAATTCTTTACGGAAAATCCGTAGCCCTCTGCCATGGTAAGCGCCTCGGCAAGAGCTTTAAACGCCCCCTCGCCAAAGGGCATTCCCGGCTTATACGGCATCTTTTCACTGTTAATCCGGCACAGGGTGCAGATATCTTCAATCATTTCCTGCCGATGGGCTTCCATATAAGCTTCTATTTTTTCTTTAACCATCTCTTTGACCTCCTCAGTCCGTCACAACTATCAATTCCCGATTAATTTCTGCCAAACTCACTGAGTCGCAGATCCGGGTTTCTCTCTTCCACCATGCGCACGCTCCAGTGATTTACGAATAGTAAAAGAGGATTGTCCTTTAAGTCCTTAATCCGCTTCATATCTGAAGTTCCCTGAATCTTTTCTACATTGATTTCATCTTTATTGTCCACCCAGCGAATGTATTCATAGGGGAGTTTTTCCAGTTTTACTTCGACATTATATTCATTTTCCAGGCGGTAGGTCAGGACTTCAAACTGCAGTTCGCCCACTACGCCCACGATAATTTCTTCCATTCCCGTGTTGTATTCCTGGAATATCTGAATGGCGCCTTCCTGGGCAATCTGATATACGCCCTTTAAAAACTGCTTCCTCTTCATGGTATCCATCTGCCGCACCCGTGCAAAGTGTTCGGGGGCGAAGGTGGGAATCCCTTCAAACTCTATCTTTTCATTCGATGAACACAGGGTATCACCGATGGAAAAAATTCCAGGGTCAAACACGCCGATAATATCCCCCGCATAGGCTTCTTCGACAATCTTTCTGTCCTGTGCCATCATCTGCTGGGGCTGGGAAAGACGGATTTTCTTTCCACCCTGGATATGGTTGACCTCCATCCCCGCCGTAAACTTTCCTGAGGCAATCCGCATAAAGGCAATTCGATCGCGGTGGGCTTTATTCATATTGGCCTGAATTTTAAAAACAAAAGCGCTGAAATCCTTACTGAATGGGTCAACAATTCCTGTCGTCGTTTTCCGGGGAAGCGGGGAGCTTGTCATCTGCAGGAAATATTTCAGGAAGATTTCCACTCCGAAGTTAGTCAGGGCTGATCCGAAAAATACCGGTGACAATTCTCCTGCGCTCACCTTTTCCTGGTCAAATGCATCACTGGCGCCGTCTAAAAGTTCGATTTCTTCTTTTAGTTGGTCATGGTAATCCGTGCCAATCAACACATCCACGTCGGTTCCGTCGATGGCAAACTCCTGATGCTCAACCTCTTTTGCGCCGCCCATAGCTGCGGTAAAGGTGGTAATTGTCCGAGTATGGCGGTCGTATACACCTTTAAAGCTTTTTCCACAGCCAATGGGCCAGTTGACCGGGCAGGTTCGGATTCCCAGGACTTCCTCAATATCGCTCATCAGCTCGAAGGGGTCTTTGGACTCTCTGTCCAGCTTATTGATAAAGGTAAAAATCGGGATATGGCGCATAACGCAGACCTTAAAGAGCTTAATTGTCTGCGCCTCCACGCCCTTGGAACCGTCGATTACCATAACGGCGGAATCGGCAGCCATTAAGGTGCGGTAGGTATCTTCTGAGAAATCCTGGTGGCCCGGAGTATCCAAGATATTGATGCAGTAGCCGTCATAGTTAAACTGGAGAACGGAGGAAGTGACCGAAATTCCTCTCTCTTTTTCAATCTCCATCCAGTCGGAAACAGCGTGTTTGGAAGCTTTTCGGCCTTTTACGGTTCCGGCAAGATTGATAGCTCCGCCATAGAGCAGGAATTTTTCTGTTAAGGTGGTTTTTCCTGCATCGGGATGGGAAATGATGGCGAAGGTTCGGCGTTTATTTATTTCTTCTGTTAAATTAGACAATGTTGTTTCCTCCGAAAAAAAATATATATTTACATGCTTTTACGCAGAAGCCGAAGGGTATTCCATCGTCACCGCGCTTTCGCTCCGTTCCACACGTAGCGGACGCTAAACTCGTGAAATACCTCGTTAAGCACCGACATGTTCCAAGGGGATTCCTTATGGAATACCCTTCGGCTTTCGCTGGTGACGGGCAAAATGTTTACTTTTATGAACGCATGGACAGGCACTGGTAGTTTAGTTCCATCCAGGCTTTTGCTAAGTCGATCCAGCTTGCGCAGTAGGGTTCTAGGGTATAGTCCTGGGTTCCGGCGGTTTCTTCTTTGCATAAGGATAAGCCGTGTCCGCCGACGGGGTAGAGATGGAGTTCACAGCTTACGCCTGCACTTATCAGAGCCTGAGCGAAAAGAAGGCTGTTTTCTACGGGGACAGTGTCGTCGGGGACGGTGTGCCACAGGAAGGTTTTGGGGGTGTTGGGAGTTACCTGTTTTTCCAGGGATACCTGTTCACGCATTTCTTTATCCTGGGCTTTTTCTGCCAGAAGTTTGTTTATGGAGCCGGGGTGGGCTTTTTCACCGCTGGTGATAACGGGATAGGCCAGGATTTGACCGTTGGGTTTTATATCCTCATGAGTGAGGTTTAGTGGTTCGTAGACGAAGTTTTTGTCCCAGAATACGCCCAGGCTGGCTACTAAGTGACCGCCGGCGGAGAAGCCGCAGGTAATGATTTTTTCAGGGTCAATTCCCCAGGCTTTGGCGTTTTTTCTGGCTAATGCCACGGATGAAGCCAGTTCACGAAGTGATGTAGGGAATACGTTGGGGGATACGCTGTATTCTAAAAGGCAGGCGTTACAGCCCATAGTTAAAAACTGCATAACGATAGGTTCTTTTTCTCTGTCAGAAATGTTCCAGTAGCCGCCTCCGCCGCAGACAATGACCAGGGGACGCTTTTTTTCCGGCGCTACGCCGAGGTTATCCAGTTGATATAAGGTTAATGTGGCTTCGCCGGTTTTTTGTTCCGGGACTTGAATGGTAAATTGCTGTAATTTCATCGTTTTGTTTCCCTTCTAGGACTTTTTCTGTTATTGTTCATAAGGGTATGCACACTTGCCATGCCTGATTTTGCTGTTAACTTTCTCTCCTCTGTACGCTGAATATTTTATCCAGGATACGGTGTGCTACTTCGTCTTTGCTCATTTTTTCCAGTTTTTCTTCGCCATCTTTGGTAAGCAGCGTGACGACGTTGGTATCTGTGCCAAATCCGGCGCCGCTCACTTTTAAATTATTGGCAACGATCATATCAATATTCTTTTTTTCGAGTTTTTTTCTTGAGTTTTCCAGGAGATTTTCGGTTTCCATGGAAAAGCCACAAAGATACTGACCGCCCCAGCGGTGTTCTCCCAGCCAGGATAAAATATCATCTGTTTTTTCCAGGGCAAGGTTTAGTTCTTCGCTGCTCTTTTTTACTTTTTCCGCTGCGGTCATGGCGGGGCGGTAGTCGGCTACCGCGGCGGCCTTGATTACGGCGTCCTGGTTTCCGGCGTAGAGACTAACGACCTCAAACATTTCCCTTGCGGTATTAACGGGAATGGTATTGACAAAGCGAAGGCGGGGAAGTTCAACCGGGCCGGAAACCAGCGTAACTTCTGCCCCTCGTCTTGCGGCTGCACGGGCAATGGCATAGCCCATCTTTCCAGTGGAATGGTTGGTGATAAAGCGCACGGGATCGATGGATTCCCTGGTGGGGCCGGCAGTGACCAGCACTTTTTTTCCAATAAGGTCTTTTGCATATTCGGCGACCTGGCAGAGATAGTCGAAGAGAACCTCCGGCTCTGCCATCTTTCCTGCCCCTGTGTCGCCGCAGGCCAGATAACCGGAGACTGGTTCAATCACCGTCATACCGAAGTTTTTGCATATTCTTAGATTATTCTGCAAAATCGGATTTTCATACATCCTGGTATTCATCGCCGGGGCAATGAGTTTCGGACAGGAACAGGCCAGCGCGGTTGTCGTCAGCATATCATCGCAGATTCCATGAGCAAGTTTTGCGATAACGTTTGCTGTCGCCGGGGCAATCAAAAGGACGTCCGCTTTTTTTGCCAGAGCGACGTGCTCTACACTAAATTCAAAGTTTCGATCGAAGGTGTCAATGATGCATTTATTGCCGGTTAAGCTTTCAAAGGTTATCGGTGTAATAAAATTGGTGGCATTTTCCGTCATCAGCACATGAACCTCTGCCCCCTGTTTGATCAGCATACTGGCAAGGTTAGGAATTTTATAGGCGGCGATTCCTCCGCTCACTCCTAAAATAATGGTTTTTCCTGTCAACATGAAGCTTTCCCCCGTAAATATTGTATTTTATTTTATTTCATGATAAAATAACTTCGTTTCGTAGTATAACACAAAATCCCTTTTATGGAAAGGAGTTCCCTGATGATTTTAGCAATTGATATGGGCAATACCAATATCGTTATCGGCGGTATTGATGAGGATAAAACCAGCTTTGTTGAGCGGATCACCACCAATCCGTCTAAGACGGATATTGAATATGCCGTGAATATTAAAGATATTTTAGAGATTTATGGGATTCCCCTGGGAGAAATTGAGGGTTCTATCCTTTCTTCCGTGGTTCCTCCGCTGAATGGTACGCTTCTGCGGGCTGTGGAGAAAATTATTAAGAAAAAGCCGCTTCTGGTTGGGTCAGGGATGAAAACCGGGCTGAATATTCTGATGGATAATCCAAAGACGGTGGGAAGTGATTTAATTGTGGACGCTGTGGCAGCTATCCGGGAACATCCCCTGCCCATTATTATTATTGATATGGGTACGGCAACCACGATGTCTGTGGTGGATGCTGCCGGGAACTACATCGGCGGCGTTATCCTGCCCGGTCTTAAAGTTTCCTTGGATTCGCTGAGCGGGAAGGCCGCCCAGCTTCCCTATATCAGCCTGGAAACGCCGGGAAAGGTGATTGGGAAGAATACGATTGACTGTATGCGCAGCGGGATTATTTATGGAAATGCCGCCCAGATTGATGGTATTATCGACCGCATGGAACAGGAATTGGGGCAGATGGCCTCCATCGTTGCCACCGGGGGGCTGGCAAGGCTGATTACGCCGATCTGCCGTCATAAAATCGTCTATGACGATGCCCTGCTGCTTAAAGGACTTTTGACGTTATACCGGAGAAATACAGCTGTCCGGCATAGCTAATCCTTTGATGTGATGGGGCTGCTGTAAAATAACGACTACGTGCATCAACCGCATTTTGCAGCAGCTCCATCTTTTTTACGGTTTCTCTGCCTGTACCTTTTCCAGCCTGCGCCGGGATATTTCCAGATATTCTTCTTCCTGGTCGATTCCAATAAACTTTCTGCCATGCCGCAGGGCGGCAACGCCTGTGGTGCCGGAACCGCAAAAGGGGTCAAGGATGATTTCCCCCTCTTTTGTTGATGCTAAAAGCATTCTTTCCAGCAAATACTCAGGTTTCTGGGTCGGATGCTTTCCCTCTTTCTTTTCTGAAGCTTTGGTTAATCCCCCTGCCCACACGTCCTTCATCTGCTTCCCGCTGTTTTCTTCCTTCATTTTCTGATAGTTGAAATAATGCCGGGCATACGGTTCATCCTTCTTTGCCCAGAGTATGGTTTCGGTGGAATGGGTGAACGAACGGCAGGAAATATTGGGCGGAGGATTGGTTTTCTGCCAGGTAATGTTATTAATAATCTTGAAGCCTTCCTGCTCTAAGGCCATGCCGATGGAATAGATATTGTGCATGGTGCCGGAAATCCAGATCGTGCCGTCAGGCTTTAATACACGGCGGCAGAGACGAATCCAGCGTCGGTTAAAACGATGCCTGTCGGCAAGAAAGCTGCTCTTTTGTTTTTTGTCTGTCTTTCTTTTCCTTTCTTTTTGATTTCCATATACTTCTTCTTGCTTTGCAAACGCTTCCTTTTGCTTTCCAAACATTTCCTCCTGTTTGTCCCAGGAAGCCTTATCTACAGAAACCATCTTCCCGGAGTGACAGGTGATTCCTCCATTGCTCAAAAAATAAGGCGGATCAGCAAAGATCATATCTATGCTTTCCGTCTTTATTTTTTTTAACAGTTGAAAAGCATCACCATAAAGCAGACAGGCGACCTCCGACTGGTAACAGGGTTCTGCTTTTTTTGACAGGATTTCTTTCAGGGTCAGTAATTGCAAATGATCACTTCCTCCCCCACCCTCTTTTTCGCATTTGAATTAATCAGGCGTTTTACACTGACAACATCCATTTTATAGCCCTGATTGCCGTACAGTTCATGGATAAATTCCGTGTTATGGTTGGTCAGCATACAATAACAGCCTTTTTGGGTCAGTTCCCCGTACAATCGGGCAAGGCGCCGATGGCTTTCGATATCAAAGCCTTCCTTGGTATAAGATTCAAAGGAATCCGGGTTTAAGGGAGCATAGGGGCTGTCAAAAAAGAGGAAATCGCCCTCCCTGGCCTGTGCACAGGCAACCTCAAAATCACCTTCCATAATCACAATCTTTTTTAAATAGGCAGAAATCTCACGGACGGATGCCTCGTCTACCGATTGAATACGGCTGTTATTGTAGGGAACATTAAAAAGACCCTTTCCATTTACCCGGTACAGGCCGTTAAAACAGTGTTTATTCATAAAAACAAACAGAGCAGCCAGCTCGGTATCAAACTCTTCCTTCATCAGTTTGTCATTATAACGTTCGCGAAGCATGTAGTAATACGCCTTGCCGTCCTCCCACATCTGCCCGTCCAATGCTTTAACTGCACTTAAAAAAGCTTCCGGCAGACTGCAGATTTGGCGGTAAGCATTCACTAACGCCCGGTTAATATCATTAATCACTGCTATTTCCGGCTGCAGTTCAAAAACCACCGCCCCTCCACCCACAAAAGGTTCATAGTAGCGGTTATATTGTTTTGGCATCCTCTCTTTAATCTGATCCAAAAGCTGACGTTTGCCCCCCGCCCACTTGATGAACGGAACGATTGCTGTATGATTCATCCTAAACCTCTTCCCGAAAAGCAAACCAAAACCATTTCCCTGTTTGGGTTGCTGATTTTTATCTTTCTCTGCTTTTTCTGTTTCTATCCCTGTTATTATCCATATTTTCCCAAAACAATCCCTGCGATGGACAGACGAAAGGTAACCGCTCAGATACTTTTACAGTTACCTCAAAAGCACTTTTTTATTATAGTAGGAAGGCGGAGAAAAAACAACAGGAAATTTTGTTTTCCTGCTTTTCTTTTACCCGCTTACCACTTTCACTGCCAGCAACTTGCACCATATTCTCAAGCGTTTCCTCTTCCCAGGATGATGTACTTTCGGTTTCAAAATAATCCCATCATCATTTGTAAAAAATCACCACGCTATTCCTTTTCACTTTCATCTGTCAAGCCCCGTTTTTATCTTTTTTCAGGAAATTTTTTTCATCTTTCCATCCGTATAAAATCTTGCCAAAATGTCCATCATTTGAATAAGTAAGTAAGCTATATTGCAACGATGGAGGTAAGGAAAATGTCTGTATACAAAGTAGAAATCTGCGGTGTAAACACATCCAAACTGCCCCTTTTGACAAATGAAGAAAAAGAAGAATTATTTCAGAAAATTCTTCAGGGTGATAAATCTGCCCGTGAAGCCTACATTAAAGGCAATCTCCGCCTTGTCCTAAGTGTTATCCAGCGCTTTGCTGCCAATAATGCGGAAAATGTCGATGATCTTTTCCAAATCGGCTGCATTGGTCTAATGAAAGCGGTCGATAACTTTGATATCAGCCAGGGAGTACGCTTTTCCACTTACGCCGTTCCCATGATCTGCGGTGAAATCAAACGCTTTCTTCGGGATAACAACAGTATCCGGGTATCCCGCTCCATCCGTGACACCGCCTATAAAGCCATTTACGCCAAGGAAGCGCTGATGAAAAAGAACATGAAAGAGCCAACCATTATGGAAATCGCCGACGAGGTTGGGGCAACCAAGGAAGAGGTTACTTACGCCCTCGACGCCATCCAAAGCCCGGTAAGCCTTTACGAGCCGGTATTTACCGACGGCGGCGATCCTCTGTTTGTGATGGATCAGATCAGCGACAAGAAAAATCTGGAGGAAAACTGGGTGGAGGATATTTCCTTAAACGAAGCCATGAAAAAACTCCCTCAGCGCGAGCGCCACATTATTGATATGCGTTTCTTTGAAGGCAAAACCCAGACCGAGGTTGCCGAAGAAATCCATATCTCCCAGGCCCAGGTATCAAGGTTAGAAAAAAATGCATTAAAGATTATGAAAAATTACCTTAGCTGACCTTTACTGCTTATGGTTCATTTGGGTTCGTTGTGAGTCATTTCCGCTGACTGTTTACACATGAACAGCAACCATTTCATAACAAAAATTCCGCATTTGGAGAGAACAGCATTGCCTGCACGCTGATTTTCTGGTATTCTGGAGTTATTCTGGGTGATAGTGTGGTGAAAACATGATAAGTTTTGCAATCTGTGACGATGAACCATGGATGGCGGAGGAACTTTCCCGCCGTCTTTCACAATATATGGATGAACAAATCAATAAACAGGCCGATAAGCAGATAAATGAACATTCGTCAAAAAGCTCTTCCTTTTATTCCATCCGCTGCTTTTCTGACGGACGCTCCCTGCTGAAAAGCGGAAATACGTTTGACGTTATTTTTTTAGATATCCAGATGCCTCCGCCAGACGGCATGGAAACAGCCAGAAAGCTGCGCAGGCAGGGAAGCCGGAGCCTGCTGATTTTTATCACGGTTCTGGCAGAATATGTCTTTGACGCCTTCAGTGTTGAAGCCTACGATTATCTGGTCAAGCCGCTGGAGGATGTCCGTTTCCGGCGGACAATGAACCGGGTGCTTCACACGTTAAGCCAGCGCACGAACCAGCAAAAAAAACTCATTATCCAAAAGGGAAATTCCTGTGAAATTATCCCCCTGTCCGAAATTCTCTATGGAGAAGTGATGGGGCGGAAAATCTATATTCATCAGATCGATGGCAGCATCACCGATTATTATGGCAAGATGGAAGATCTGGAGCGGAAGGTTGACGGACGATTTTTTAAATGCCACCGAAGCTACCTCGTCAACCTCGCCCATGTCCGCGGCTGTCACGATGGTCGGGTGATTCTGATGCAGGATAAGGAAATCCCCGTTTCCCGGCTGCGCGAACGTGACTTGACCCAGGCGCTGCTGCATTACATGAAAAGCCGGACGATAAACCTTCCCTGAATGCTTTCCCCGTCTAAAGTAACCCGCTGCTATCAACTGCCAGAAGAAAGGATAAAGACTTCTGCCATGAATTACCTTACTCTTTTTCTTAATCTGTTTACCCTTACCATGCAGGGGATGATGCACCTTATCTTTATTGGACGGCTCACCGGGAAAACGCTGAAATACCGGTATTTTGCTGCCTATCTCTTCCTGCTTAATCTTATGGAACTCTTTTTTTCAGCGTTTTCTGTTCCCGCAATCCTGGCAATCGGCGCTGAACTTCTTATGCTGTATACAATCCATCGCTTTTTATCCAAAAATCACCCTATGATTTCTTTAACCGCTTCCGTTCTTGCCCTTTACATAACTCAGCTTTCTTTTGGCATGATGAATGCCATTGAAGTGATCATCCTGCCCTATTTTCTGGGAAAAACAACACTGCTCTATCTGCTTATCTTTTTATCAGCCATACTAACCTGCGTCCTCTGTTTCTGCTGTTACCATTTCCTCGTCAAAAACCTGTCCTTAAACGAAGAGGATATCCCTTACATTGAACTGCTGCTGTTTCCGGTTTTGTTCTTTTTTTTCATAGAATTATACATCCTGCAAACCGCCTACAGCATAGTACCCGTTCACATATTGGATTCCTTTACCCATACTGGAAAACATTTCCTTCTGCTGGTTATGCAGGCTCTTGGACTGGCTGCGCTCTTCTGCACGCAGTATGCCTGGCAGCGCACCTGCCGAAGCTTTCAGACCCAGGCCGCACTGGCTTCCTTAACACAGGCTGCCCAGGCGCAGAAAACCTACATTGCCGAAGCACAGATGCGCGACGAGCAAACCAGGGCATTCCGCCATGATATCCGAAACCATTTGTCCGTCCTGCACGGACTTCTGAACACAGAAAATCTGGAAGCCGCCCAAAGTTATCTTCAAAAACTGGAAAATATTTCCTCTTTTCTTTCCTTTCCCTGTCCTACAGGAAATCCTACCATCGATATCCTTCTCAGTGAAAAACTCGAACGTGCAAAAAACTGCGGAATTTCCACCGATATTTCCCTGCTTCTTCCGGCAAATGATGTAATTGATGACTTTGATCTGTGCATTATTTTCTCCAATGCCCTGGACAATGCCATTAATGCCTGCCTTTCCATACTTTCCATAAACAGCAAAACCAGCGAACCCAGCCCTTTCCTACACGCCAAACCACCCTTTTCAGCAGACGACCAGACAGCCTTTTTGACAGACGACCAGACAGCCCATAAAAACAGCGAACAGCCATTCATCCATATCTTAGGAGAACAGCAGGGGGATTTTTACCGTCTGGAATTTACGAATACCTGTTTTGCTGATCCGATTCCCCCCATGGGCATTGGCCTGAAAAACATCCAGGCGGCTGCCTTAAAATACCACGGCGCGATGCAGACCGAAAAAAAAGGACATTGCTTCTGCCTGCATGTACTGCTGAATATTCGTTAATGCAAAATTACAAACTTTCATACACTGCCATACTGCCGTACCTCTCCTTCATTTCATTACCTCCAGAAAGCAGTTCGGGTCAAAAGCCTTGCAATTTTACCCAGGAACAGTAAACTAAACATATAACCTGAACACATAAAGTCATCAAAACACATAAATCGTATCGGACAAAAAGGAGGAATAAAAGATGACACCTATTTTTGCAATACCTTCACAAACGGCACAGTCCCATTCTGCACTAACTGGGGTAAAAGACCCATCAAAAGTACATGCAGCCAAAGCCAAGGTCAGGGACATAAAAACAAAAGAAGCCGATAACCCCGCAAAACCAGATAAAGACGAATACCTCCCAGAGGAAAAACATGAACCTTCTGGGCGCTACTGGATAGAAAAGGGGGAAAACGGACAGGCAAAAATCCATTTCGACACCCCAGACAAAGACTCCAAAACCGGAAGCCCGGATAAAAACCCAAAAACTGACGCTCTGGATAAAAATCCCAAAACTGACACCCCCGATAAGGCATCTCAAAAACCTGAACCAGAAATCTGCAAGGGCAATAACGATAAAGCGGTGCGGGAAATCGAACAGCTGAAAGAAAAAAAGAAAACCCTCGAACAGCAAATCCAAGCAGAAACCGATGAAGTAAAAGTCAAAAAACTGGAACAAAAACTGGCACAAGTAGAAAACGAACTCCGCCAAAAAGATAATAACAGCTATCTGCGCCGGAATACCGTTTTTACCTAAATCATGCTTTTTCGGAATGATTGACATGCTTTTCCTCTACAGCGGAGCCCTTGTTTCATCGTCACTACGTTTTTGCCAGAGCGTATTTGCATTACATTCAGGCAAATCTCTTTGCATACATTTCCATCAAACTTCTATGGCTGCGTTTAGTGTCCGCTGCGTTCTATGCGGAGCTAAAGCGTGGTGACGATGGAATAGGCCCTGCCGGAACAGACGGACTTAGTACCTTAATTTTTTCGAAAAAGCATACCATTTAACCTCCATTTCCTTCTTCATAAATTTCAAACCACTTAAGACAAGCTTCTGTCCACTCCCCCCAGCAAACAGACAACTCTTCAAAAATTGTCTCTGCTGTCACTGCTCCTTCTGAAATCATCTTCTCTTCACGCATCCCCATTTCCACCCAGTTTCTCCACTCTTCTTCCCTGCGCTTTTCTGCTTCTTGCCTGTACCCCTCAGTCTCCTCCCACAGCCGTTCCACCTGCCGCCGGGCCTTTTCCAATGCTTCCCCGACAAGCCCCATCTTCCAGTCCCAGTAAGCATCCTCTGTCCCGATTTCTTTGAGCTGGTGCCGTTCTGCCCTGGGAACAGCGCGAAGCCCGGCAAGCAGTGCCTGATCCTCCGCCTGAATCCTCGCTGCAACCCCTCCTATTCGATTCTGCCTGCATTTTTCCCGGTAATGTTCATAACCAAAAGGATAATACATCACCGACTCTCCCTCAAAAATCAGCAGGGCATCCGCCACCTGCCGGATAAAATACCGATCATGGGAAACAAACAAAATTGTTCCCGTATAGGCGGCAAAAGCCGACTCCAGCGTTTCTTTTGCCTGAATATCCATATGGTTCGTCGGCTCGTCCAAAAGCAAAAGATTTGGACGGCTCTGCAAAAGCTCTGCTAAAACCAGCCTGGCCTTCTCTCCCCCGGATAAAGCGCTGACCTTCCCATGAGCCAGCCTCCCCCGAAAAAGATAGGCCCCTAAAACGCTTCTTACTTCCTTCTGCGTCAATACCGGAAACAAATCATGAAAATGCTCCGCTACCGTCTTTTCCGAAGCAATCTCTGCCGAGTGCTGATCAAAATATCCCATCACCGTCCGGTTCCCCAGGGTACACTTCCCGCCCAGGGAAGGCATTAACCCGGCAACTGTCTTTAAAAATGTCGTTTTTCCTGCCCCATTATCCCCTATAATTCCAATTTTCTGCCCCCGCTTCACCCTAAGCGAAAGTTCGGAAATTACCTTGTCCTTTATATAGCCCAGCTTCAGATGCTCCGCCTCAATCACCCATTTGCTTCCCAAAACCAGCGGTTCGATATTTCCGGTGAATATATGTACATTATCCTCTGCCGGCTTTTCGATAAGCTCCATCCGTCCGGCAGCCTTTTTCTTTGCACGGGCAAAGGAAGCCTTATTCGGCTTATGCTTAAACCGTTCTACCAGCTGTTCAAGGCGCTTTAATTCCTCCTGCTGCCGTTCATACACCTTTCTGGCAGCGGCAAGATCTTTTACCTTCTGCCTGCGGTAATGCGTATAATTTCCCGGATAGCGCTTAAGCTTCCCGCCTTCGACCTCAACGACTGCATCCACCACCTGATCCAGAAAAAAACGGTCATGGGAAACAAAGATCACGGCATGGGGATAGGACTTCATATAGCCCTCCAGCCACTCTGTCGCTGCAATATCTAAATGGTTCGTCGGCTCATCCAAAAGCAGCACATCCGGCTTCTGCAAAAGCAGACGGATCAGCGAAATCTTTGTCTGTTCCCCACCGGAAAAAGAGGAAAGCTTCCGTATCTTATCTTCCCGAAAAAATCCAAAACCGGTAAACAACTTATCATATTCCAGCGCATAGGCAAACCTCTCCTGCGAGGCCTCTTCAAACGACAAAGCCCCCTCAAGGAGAAGCTCCTCTACCGTCTTATCCTTATCCGCTTCCCGGCTCTGGCACAGCATACCCACCGTAATCCTGCGCGAACAGACAATCCCCGGCCCCATGCGCTTATCATCCCGATCCAAATCCAGTTCCCCCGCAATCAGCCTGAGAAGCGTCGTCTTCCCCGCACCATTTCTTCCAACTACAGCAATCTTTTCCCGGCCTTTAACGGCAAAATCAATATGGGACAGTACCGTAACACCTCCAACACTCACCGTCCCGTCTGTAATCTGATAAAGCATCTCTCTTTCCTGCCTTTTTCTTATTCAACCTGAGAACACCAAAATCATT
Source organism: uncultured Lachnospiraceae bacterium (assembly GCA_910584785.1). Classification (GTDB taxonomy): domain Bacteria; phylum Bacillota; class Clostridia; order Lachnospirales; family Lachnospiraceae; genus Caccovicinus. The sequence continues at coordinate 48,915 of CAJUDX010000011.1, forward strand.
AAGACAAGATAGCTTTTGACTCCGGCATCTCACCTCCTATCATAACACAAATTTTCCCGCCATTTCAAGGAAAGTCATGGGCAAATTTTCTGTCTGTAATTCCGTTTTTTTACTTACACTTCCCGAAAAAGTCCAGTAAGATTAAAGGATGGAGGATTTTTCCCCCGATCCGGATTTCGTCAAATCAACCGGAAAAAATCTGCATCATCACACAGGAGGTTTTACCATGAAACTCGAAAAGGTCACACTTTCCGAACAGATTTATCAGCAGCTAAGAAAACACATCGTCAATCAGACCCTTGCCGCCGAACTTCTGCGGAGCCAGCTGACTATCCTAACCAATAAGTACCAGCTCCTCCCCTCCACTATGGCCTGCGTAGCTGCCGAACACAGAAAAATCGCCGACGCCCTGGAAAGCCGCAATATTTCCCTGGCTTCCAAATGCTTAAACGAGCATTTGGAGCAGAAAAGAAACAATATGCTGGAACATGCCTGACCAGCTCTCCCCCACAGTACATAATATTGAACGAAACATCCATTTTTTTATCTTGGAGGTAATTTATCATGAAATTTCTTGCCAATCAAAAACTTGCAACACGTATCAGCATCATCACTACGATTATTACCCTGACCGGAATGCTGCTCCTTTGGCTTATCGTGTCCAGCATTATTGCCACAATTGTAAAAAATGACATCACCAACCAGATGACTGACGCCGTGGAATCCAGGGCTGCCATTATCAATGACTATGTAGCCTCTGCCGAAGAATACATGACTGCCTTTCTCGCAAAATGCCATCGGCATAACCACCCGTTCCGGAGAATCCCTGAAAACCTTCCAAAACACCATTCTGGCAAGCCAGCAGCTGACCAATCTGGGGATTATGAAATCGCCGGGCACAGGGAGCATGATTCTTTCCATGTATTACCCCATCTTTGAGGGAGAGCAGTGCATCGGCTATGTCGGCGCCGGCGTCTATGCCAGCCAGCTGATGGACGTTTTACTGGGTCTGGAGATGAAGGGCCTTCCAAACATCGAATATGTCTTTTTAAATGTAGAAAACGGTGTCTATCTTTACCATGAAAATGACGAACTCTTAAACACGGAAACATCGGATCATGGCTACCAGGAAATTTTAAGTCAAATCCGAACCGATAACAGCACCGAGGCAAACACCCACACCTATCGGGATGAGAACGGTGTGCGGCGGCTGGTTGTCTACAAGTACTTAAAAGACCGCGGATGGGTTTTTATGGTTCGGAACAATGCCTCTGAGGTCTACCACGCAGTAACGCTGGTACGTATTATTGCCGGTGTGCTGTGCGCAGTTGTCGCTGCTGCCATTATTCTTATCACCCTCCTTATCCTTTACCGGCAGGGCAGGGAATTAATGATTGTGGAGCATGCCATCCGCCATCTGGGCAATCTGGATCTGTCTGCTGACCGGGAATTAGAAGGCTTTTACGGGCGCTCTGACGAAATCGGTCTGATTGCGCAAACAGTACATGATGTCTGTGACTGTCTGCGGAAAACCATTGACGATATTGGCCGTATACTGGGCGAAATGGCTGACGGCAATATCGCTGTCGATGTAACCCAGAACGAAGCCTACTACATCGGGGACTGCCGTGCCCTGTCCCGGAGCTTAACCACAATACGCGCCAACCTTACTAAAGTTATGCGCGATATTTCCCAGGTGGCAAATCAGGTGGATTCTGGTGCCTACCAGGTATCTGCCGGGCTTCAGACCCTCTCCCAGGGTACAATGGAACAATCCGTATCCATCGACGGCCTGGTATCTCATGTAACCGAACTCAGCTCCCAGATTAAAGACAGCTCCATGCGCTGCAACCATGCCAGTGAACTGGTCGATAAGGCGAACGGTTTTGCTGACCAAGCAGATAACAAGATGACCGAATTAATTGAATCCACAAAGAAAATTGATCAATCCTCTGCAAAGATTGTGAGTATAATCAAAACCATTGAAGATATTGCCTTCCAGACCAATATCCTGGCACTCAATGCCTCCATCGAAGCTGCCCGTGCCGGAAGTGCGGGAAAGGGATTTTCCGTGGTTGCCGAAGAGGTCAGCAATCTTGCTGCTAAATCCAGCGAGGCGGCACAGGATACCGGTGTGCTGATCAACCGCTCCATGCAGGATATTCAGGCGGAAACCGAGTCCACCAACCATGCGATTTCCGCTGTTCAGACTATTAATGACTGTATCCAGTCCATCAAAGCACTGACCGATGAAATTGCCCGCGCCAGCACCCACCAGTCCGAGATGATTATCTCCGTTGAAGAAGGCATTAAGGATATTTCCCGGGTAGTGCAGGCTAACTCCACCGCTGCCGAAGAAAGCGCCGCCGTGTCCAAAGAACTGTCCAACCAAGCCAACACCTTAAACAGTTTAATCGGTCAGTTCCGTATCCAATAAGACTTTTCATGATTATAGCAAAAGAGCAGCTTTTTTCATTGTACATATACCAAAAAAATGCTTTTCATGATTAAGAAACAGCCCCGGCACAAACGCCAGAACTGTTTCTTTTATGCGGGTGCAGCGCAAATTGACCCGATTTCAAAACCCAAAACCTGATAACTTACTAAATACAATCTAAACATAATTTTATTAAAGGCAGATCAAATCATATAGAAAAAGCAAAAACCAGAAACCCCCCGATTTCTCGGAGGGTTCCGGTTTTCATGGCTGCTGGTAGCTCTTAATCTTTGTTTTAATCTTTATTTTCGTCTTTCGTTTTCGGCTTCTGCTTTGCTTTATCAGCCCCACATCCGATAAACTGCCGCTTCTTCCGTTTTATGGTTGATTATCTCATCCTAATCAGCTTACTGCACATTTTTCCAGCACAATATTACTTAATCAATTATCTTACATTAAAATCCTTTGATTAATTCTGGATTCTTGGTTTCAAAACGTCCGGTGAAGAACCGCAGAACTGCCGGCTCATATACCCACTTCAAGCCGCTGATATCATGTCTTCTCTGATACAGCTGGATGATAGCTTCAGCAACATAATCCATATGTGCATAGGTATAAACTCTTCTCGGAATGGTCAGACGGATAGTTTCCAGCTTCGGTACATGGTTCTCGCCGGTTACATTGTCACGTCCAGCAGAAATAATACCACGCTCCATGGTTCTTACGCCAGAGAACTCATAAACTGCTGCTGCAAGTGCCTGTGCCGGGAAGTCTTCTTCCTGATCTAAGTGGTCAAGGAATGCACGTGCATCTACGAAGATTGCATGACCGCCGTAAGGTTTGATCATCGGAACGCCTGCTGCGTCAAGCTTCTCGCCCAGATAACGAACCTGATTTACACGGTAGCTGATATAATTCCAATCCATGGACTCTCTTAAACCGATAGCCATAGCTTCCATATCTCTTCCTGCCAAGCCGCCGTAAGAAGGCATACCTTCAAACTGTACAACCATTCCGGTTGCGCGGATATACAGATCTTCGTCGTTCATACATAAGAAACCACCGATATTGGTCAAGCAGTCTTTCTTACCAGACATGGTACATCCATCGCCGTAGGAGAACATTTCATGAACGATCTCTTTGATGGTCTTATCCTCGTAGCCTTTTTCTCTGGTCTTGATAAAGTATGCGTTCTCAACGCATCTGGTAGCATCGTACATAACCTTAATGCCGTGCTTATGCGCCAGTTCGGAAACAGCTTTGATGTTTGCCATGGAAACCGGCTGTCCGCCTGCTAAGTTTACGGTAACTGCAAGGCAGATATACGGAATCTTATCTCCGCCTACTTCGTCGATCAGAGCCTGGAACTTATTTAAGTCAACATTGCCCTTGAAATCCAGTTCTGCACTTGGATCATGTGCTTCGTCGATAACTACATCGCGGAAGGTAGCACCGTTTCTTTCCTGATGGAAACGGGTGGTGGTGAAATACATATTGCCTGGTACATAATCGCCTGGCTTAATGGTTAATGTGGACAGAATGTTCTCTGCACCGCGGCCCTGATGGGTAGGTACTACATACTTGAAACCAAACAGCTCACGTACAGTTTCCTGTAAATGATAGAAGTTTCTGGAGCCTGCATAAGCTTCATCACCAATCATTAAACCAGCCCACTGTCTGTCGCTCATTGCGTTTGTTCCGGAATCGGTTAATAAGTCGATGTAGCATTCTTCGGACTTAATTAAGAAGGTATTATATCCGCCGGCCTTAACTGCAGCCTTTCTTGCTTCTTTGTCCAGGTTGCCCATGTGCTCTACCATTTTAATCTTAAAAGGCTCCGGTGCAAAATTCATCTTTTCCATATAAATTTCCTCCTATAATTTAATTTATATTATTTTTTTGATAGCTTGATTAATTTATTTTTTTAATAGCTTGATTCATGTGTGTGTATATTATTTCTTAAAGCTTCTGCTTCTTACTTCTTCTTCATAAAGTTTGCCTCATAATCCTTGAGGGCATTCAATGCCTGGCTGGCAAGAGGAAGAATAGCAATCATGTTAAAGATGGTCATTAAGCCAACACCTAAATCACCTAAATCCCATACAAAGGTGTATGCGGCAAGTCCGCCGATAAACAGCATTGCCAGACAGAAAATCTTATATCCGGTCTGTGCAGCCCAGGTATCTCCAAATACATAGGCAACGTTTGGACGTGCATAGTAGAGAATACCGATAAAGGTTGAAAAGCTGAAAAGGAACAGAATTACTGCAATAAATACAACACCAAAGTAACCTAAGTGATGGTTCATGGCTGCCTGTAAAAGATCCATGCCTTCTAATCCGCCGATAACGGAATCCGGTGCTAAAAGCATCAGGAATGCGGAACAGCTACAGATAACCAGAGTATCGATAAATACGCCGAGTGACTGAATCAGACCCTGCTTTGCCGGATGAATAACATCTGCCGAAGCTGCTGCACAGGGAGCAGAACCACTGCCTGCTTCGTTGGAGAACAGACCACGCTTAACACCGTTCATAACTACTGCTCCAAGTCCGCCGCCTGCAATCTGCTTTAAACCAAATGCCTGCGAGAAAATATTTCCAATTACGGAAGGCATTAAGGTGATGTTTTTAAGAATAATGAAAATGGTAATGGCAAAATAAGCAACTGCCATAACCGGAACCACGCGGTCAAGAACCTTTACGGTTGCATTCTTGCGCAGAACGATAACTGCAGACATAGCAACCAATACAACCGTTGTGGCAATCTGCGGGATGTTAAACGCATTTTTCATGGATGTTGTAACGGAGTTTGCTACTACCTGACTGATACCAGCCCAGCAGAGAAGACCCGATAAGGCAAACAGAACACCCAGAAGTCTGAACTTACAGCCGCGGCTGTAATGGGACTCTTTATCCATGGAAACATATTCTGCTTCACCATTTACATCCTTCACGTAAACATCTTCACGCTTAATCTTGGTAATCATACGCATACGATCCATAAAGTAAGCCGGACCTCCGCGGTAGCCGCCGTATAACGGGTCCTTCTCTTTATAAATCTGTGCCAGTGTGGATTCAATAAATGCGGTAGAGGAACCGATTAATGCAGTAACCCACATCCAGAAAACGGCTCCCGCGCCTCCGACGGATACCGCAGCAACTACACCGGCTAAGTTCCCCATACCAACACGGGTAGCAGTAGCAACAATCAACGCCTGTACGCCAGAGATTGAATCTTTGTCCTTTTCCTTACTTTTACTCTCATCTTTTTCCAGTGTCACCCGTATCATTTCGGGGAAAAGCCTAAACGGTAAAAACTTAGTTTTCACGGTGAAGTAAATACCAACAGGTATCAGGATTAATACCAGAAGGGATAAACCAAACTGTGTTTCGCCGTTAGAAAATTCCAGGACTACCAAGTCGCCCCACAATAAATTGTTTACTGATGTGACAAGCTTTACAAATGCCTGTGCTATCCAGTTAAAAACATTCATACGCCTCCTCCATATCGACATTTTCTTTAGCTACACCCTTGAGTTTTCAGCTTCGTCGCGACCTCAGCTTTTTTGACACATGGCGCGTAATGCGTGATGCATCATGTTTGTACCTCTATAATACCATATTTTCCACAAAAGTCAAGCGTTTTTTTATTTTTTTTTAACAAATTTTACAACTTTTTATAATTTCCAATGTTTAGTTCACAACTCCATACAAAAAAAGGCCGAAAAAATACATGTAACTGCATTGTAATTCCTGAGAAAGTATAGTAAAATAGGGAATATTTCTAAGGTTAGCATAAACTGATACTGTAACATACACTAGATACAGCATAAGTTTTTTTGTTAAATGACACTTTTGGTTAAAATCCACAAAGAAGAGGAGCCAAATTCTATGGCAGAAAAAATTATAAAATTAACACTCAGCGATCAGATATATAACATCTTGCAGAAAGATATTATTGACGGGATAATTCCATTAGGAGGCAAGCTGACCAACCGTGAACTCCAGGAGCGCTTCCAGGTTTCTTCCACCCCTGTCCGCGATGCTATTCACAAGTTATTTCAAAATGGCTTAGTCGAAGATGTGACAAAGACCGGAGCGCAGATTATCAGCTTTGACCCGGATTACTCCAAAGAAGTGAATGAGTTTATTTCTGCCCTGGCCTGCGAAGCGATGCTGATGACTGCGCAGATTGCCGACCAGGAACAAATCGCGAAAGAACTTTACCGCTATCAGAACGAAATGATTAAAGCGGAAGACAGCAACCTCTATTTTGAGGCCGATATCAATTATCACAACTGTTTTTTTGAACATTGTGGAAACCGCTTTTTAAAAGAAACCTATGAGCGGTACGACTTAATCCGTATTTTATTAACCCGCTATGCTATCCGTACGCCGGAAGAAAAAACAGCAACCATCCGCCAGCACCAGGCCATCACGGAAGCCTATGTATCCGGCAGCCATGAACTGGCCAAGAAGCTGATTAGCAAACATTACCGCTATGGCATCTGGCAGATTAATGATTATTTTTCACGGCAGTAAGTTATTTTATGCACTGAAACTTCACTCCTTTACCGCACAAAAGCAGCATGGCCTCATCTTCCGCCGAATCCCCCACAGCAGCAGCCTGTTTTGGGGAAATTCCCATTTCCCGGCAGATGATTTCCACACCGTTTTCTTTGCTGGCTCCTGCCGGGATAACCTGCATACAATGTTTTTCGCGGATAAAACGAACGCTTCCTTTCAGTGTTTCGGGAAGAACACCTTGAAGGAAGCTTTCTTCTGCCCTCTCCCACCCACAGCCCTCCCGGCGGCTTAGGGTTATTTTGTAAAGTTTTCCCTTATTTCTGTAGGAATACAACCGGCAATGCAGGTTTTTGCTCTGCTCTTCCACCGCAGAAAGTACTGCTTCTTTAAGCGGATAAAGAATTTCCTGGCACCCCTGATGCAAAGGTTCCTTCCACCAAAGATGAGCACCCCCGGCAAAAATTCCGCCGTCAAACAGCTCCCACACACTCCTGCACTTCTTTTTCGCCTTCGGCAGAGGAAGGCTTGTGGCAAAAAACAACCGGGTTCCCATCCTCGCCAGTGACTTAAGGCTTGCCGTGGTCAGTGAATCGATCTCCCTTTCTCCTTCCTGCAGCAGAGTCCCGTCGATATCGAAAAAAACAGCCAAAAAATACTGCGGAATACGAAACAGCGGATACTGCCCAAACAGCAAGTCATTTACCCAGTCTCTGCGTCCGCCGTAGGCCAGATAACAGGAACAACTCTTTCTGCTGCACGAAGGAGAAGGAAAGGAAAAATCCTCCTGATACCAGTTTCCCGGCATACACCCGCTAATATTACAGATCTGCAGCCTTCCGCCTCCCTCCACAAAAATCCGATTACTGCAGTATTGGGGCTCTGCATTAATTACAGCCTGTTCACGGAAAAACAGCGGGTCAATCGCCAGGCACTGCTGTTCCTCCTCCCATGTATAGGGTCGTCTTAACCCATCCATCGGATTCACCCACAGATAGATTTCATCAGGTAAGCAGCGGCGAAGCTCACCGATCAGAGAAAGGTTTTCCGGTACTCCCACAGCTCCGGCACAAAGGGCTATTCCTTCTTCCCTTGCTGTCTGGCATGCCTGAACAAAGGCTTCCACAGAAACCATTTCCGGGTGAAACGTCGCCCAAAGACGCAGCTTTTCCTTTTTTCCGCCAGCGTCGTAAAAACACTGTATGGACTCCTTAAAGGAAAAACTGAGATTAGTCTGGGCACCCACCGCCTCAGCTTCATTAAGAGCAGAGAGCTCCCCAAGGCCTTCCCAATACCATAAATGGTTCAGGGCCTCGCCATAGGGAACAATCATCAGACCAAATCTTCCAAGCTCCCTGGCGCGTTCCTTAAGGCTCCGGCAAAAACGCCGCCATTCCATTCTGTCCTTTTCCATCTCACGGTTTAACATCGGATGCTTTGCAAAGGGACAGTATGAACAGCAATAATTACAGCTTTTTAAGCAGCCGCGATAGAGAATCATCTTTCTGTTCACAGGCACGGTCCTCCTCCCACTCTTCCATTCTGCGGCAAATCTCAGGAGAAATCAATTGCGGACCAAGATAATCAGAAAGCCCCAGCCCCAATTCACTCAGCGATAAATACTGACCGCTGCACAGATAACCTTTCTCCAGCCAATCCACCAATACCGGAAAATCTTCCCTTACTTGACTGTTAAAATGCCTCTGGTATTCCCTCTCATCCAGTCCCGGATAAATTAACAAATGCCGAATAAGATATCGTCGTTTCTCTTCCTTATCAGAAAGAAGAATCCCATGCCTGACCGTTGTATAATCTTCCTCCCCTTCAAATTCTCTTAACAAGGCAAGACCGCTCTCCTGCGTAATCGCATAGGGGGAACAAAAATGAAGCTTTCCCAAATAGCTCCTTCCACCACAGCCCAGGGCAAGGGATGTTCCAAAACCGCAATCAGAAAATTCCCTCTGTGAACGATTCTTCACACGCACAAAGCGGCGCATGGAATCCTGTCTAAAGCCTGCATCTTTTAACCGTCTGGAAGCCTGCTTATATTGCCCATAGGCCTTTTGCGGCTCCAAAACTAGTTCCTGGCAGAGTTTCTTTTCCAGTCCTGCCCCATGCTTGATGTAAAGCGGGTAGAGAAAAATCTCATCAGGGCCAAAGGAAATCGCCTCATTTAACGACTGTAAAAGAGACTTCTCCGTCTGTCCAGGAATACCATAAATAAAATCAACATTGACACAGGAAAAGTCCTCCTCCATCAGTAAATCTAAGGCTTCTCTGGCTTTTTTGGCACTGTGCCCGCGAGCCAGCACAGCTAACTCATTATCAAAAAAACTCTGAATACCCATACTGACACGAGTTACTCCAGCCTGCTTTAACAGGTGCAGTTTTTCCTTTGTCGTTTGGTTAGGCGCTGTTTCAATCACAATCTCTTCTATCCGGGAAAAGGGTTTCATAGTGCAGAGTCGATAAAATACCTTATCCAACTGTCTGGCTGTAAGCAAAAGCGGAGTCCCTCCTCCTATGGTCAAGCTGGAAAAATAACTGGAAGAGGGAAGAATAGATACATACTGATTCGTCTGACGTTCTACTGCCGAAAGATATGCATCCATCTCCCCGACACCTTGTCCAGTCACAGAAAACAAATTACAATAGCCGCACTTTGTCTGGCAAAAGGGAATGTGCAGGTACAATCCATGTCCAGGGCCGGAAAGTGAAGTGAAATAATCTTCAAGAGGAAGCGAGGGAAGTGAACGATAAGCAGTTTTATGGGGATAGCTGTACATATATTGAAGATAGGGGTTTATCATAGACCGGTGCCTCCTGTTAATATTTTCTTCTATCTACCCTGCCTTGATGTGCTGTCTTGCTCCTGTTTAAAGAAACTGTCTTTCTTAAACAGGGGACAGACAGCTAAACAGGGAACAGACAGCACATGTAGTTTAAATCGTGTCTAAAACCGGGCAGAGCAGCATATCTCACTTAAAGGAAATTAGTAGATCAAATCGCTTTCTAAAGCAAGAATCTGTAACGATGGGAACTGATAGGCAAGACCAATAAAATAAAGCGTATAGGTTACACCACTCATCATATTCACGACCGATGTATCCATATAGGCAATACGTGTATTATTGCATTCTGCATAGGTGTCTGCCATCATCACGGCTTGATTATTCGTACAGGGCAATGCTTCTGAAACAGAAACCCTATAACTTCCCGGATTCACTGCAAGATAACTGCTTACGTCAAGTTGCGCAATCCGCTGGAATACACGCCCATAGCCAGATAAAAACACATCCACTGGCCCACTGTTAGGAGACAGATTAACTGCGCGCAGACAGGCAGAATTTCGGTTATTACAAGGGGTATCTGTTAGCGTAAAAAGGGTAATGCCCGCACCATCATTGACAATGGAAACGGTATAGGCATTATGCGAAGAAAAATTAAGATAACGCCGGAATATCGTGCTGCCGGTTTGGCTGTTTACTACTGTTACCAGTGTTTTACCGCTTCCTTCCAGGTAATAGGGGGTAGCATTGCCAAACTGCAGATGATTAATCACTGTGCGGTTTCCCAGCCTTACATTCACTGCTGGCTGATTCACCGCCGCATGAAGGAAACGTACATTAACAGAATCCTTTGATGAACCTGTACTGCAATTCAGGCAGCCACCCTGACCAGGCAGGATAACCAATGGAGGCCGGCTTCCTCCGCTTCCTGTTCCCCCCTGCGGCGGTCCCCAGGAGGGTGTATCCGGCGATATCGGGGCAAAGCCCGGTGAATTATCACCGCTTGGCGGCCCCCAAGAAGGTGTATCCGGCGATATCGGGGCAAAGCCCGGTGAATCATCACCGCTTGGCGGTCCCCAGGAAGGCGTATCCGGCGATACTGGGGCAAAGCCCGGCGAATTATCATCATCTGGTGCTGCAGCTTCCGCCATTCTCACTCTGCCCGTCTTTTCTGAAGCAGAACGAAAAAGATTCCATCCGTTTTCGTTAATATACATAGGTTTTCCTTTCTGTTAGATTGCTGACGCAAACGATATAGTATATCATACGCAGAAAACGGCAGGCGGTGAAAACATTTATTTTATTATTTATAGTTGATGCCCTTTGCCATGACAAAGCAGATTTATTCGTTTACAAGAAAAAAGTGCTTATAGGGAATCGTATTAACCGCAGGATGATTAATTCCATGGAATTGACATCCATCTTCACCATAGCAGGTTCCATGATCGGAACAGCAAATAACCAAGGCATCTCCTCTCTGGTTCTTCCAGGCGTCAAACAGGCGTCCCAGCTCCTGATCCACATAACGCAAGGCAGCTGCATGGGTTTGAAGATTATCATGAGAAGCTCCATCCAAATAAAAATAATTGGGATAATGAATGGCATCAACATTAATGTAGAGAAAAATCGGCTGATTTTTTTCTGCTTCTGCCACCTTATTCAAGATAAAATTTACCTGATTTTTCGTACTGTCTTTTACGGGGCAGGAAAAAGATGGATTCCAATAGCTCTTATTAAAATATCCTGGAAATACCTTTCCTATCGGAGAGCGCTTGTCAAAAAATGCAACACCTCCAACACACCAGGTAACATAGCCATCGGCTTCCAGCCCTTCCATAATCGTACTTCCAGTAAAGCCATAAGCCCCTTCCGGCACCTTATTTCCCAAACCAATCTGCTTGGGGAAAAATAAAAGCTCACGGTCAGCAACCGTTTTAGCATCATAGCGACAGGGAAGAAAGCCAGCAAACATCGCATGATGGGAGGGATAGGTAAAATTTCCAGGGGCCTGACACTTTTCCCATGGACCATACTGATTTAATACAGGGGTTGTCCCCGCTGCTTCCTCCTGAACCGCCACATCATAGCGCAGGGTATCCAAACAGATAAAAAGAATATCCTTTTTTCCCACCACCTTAGTCATATCAATCGATGGCGATTTTTTCGGGCGGGAAGAGGCAAATAAAGCCAGAGGGACATCTTCCCCAGAGCGTGGTTTTACATCTAAGTCAATGTTCATTTTGATAAAAGCCTCCATTCCATTTGTAGAGAAATGCCAAAAAGACATTTAATGCTTCATTTACAACAGCATTTTCTGTGCCATCTCCCTCTGCATTTCCTGTAATATCTGTACCTGATGCAGATAAATTTTATTTTCATGATAAATATCCTGATAAATTAAATCACCCTGTCCGTTCATTTCAATAATACGGGGCTTTAAGCTTGCTTTTTCCAAGAGAATATCTATACCCGCACTGCGGATTCCAGGATAAAGACGTATAGCATCCTGACAGATATCATGCACTAAAGTCAGCACTGACGGCGGAAGATTCAGATCTTTTACAGGGAGAGGATGATTATTTAACTGCAAATTCGTAATCGGGCCACGGGAAAGCCGGGCTAAAAGAAAATCCACCTGCCCATCCTGCACAACTGCACGCAGATCATAGGTAAGACCGTGATATTCTGCTTTCGCATACCAGCGTTCAAACATACAATCCAGCCCCAGAAGCTGATTAAGGATAGCGACAATTTCCTTAGGTTCTTCCAGACGCTGCAAATGCCGTGTATTCACCAGACGGCGCGTGTGTGTATCCAGTGCAGCACAGGTATAAAGAAACATACGACCAGTTCGATGCTGAATACGAAAAGCTGTAACGCCTAGGGCTCCAGAGCCATAGTTAGGTTTAATAAAAATCTGAGAAATCGCTTTCGCCCGCATCGCCGCAAAAAGCTTCTCTGCTCCTGTAATTAAAGGTTCAGCGCGTTCTTCCGTTTCCGATACCGCAAAACATAAGTATTCCCTTCGCCTTGTCATAGTAGAAGAAAAAACTTCTTCTGTCACCGGCAGGCCCGCTTTAAACAGCCTGGCCTTGCATGACCTTTTATCCAGCAGACGGAAAATAGCTTCCGGGCAGTTAAAAAAGCTGAGATTTGACGTGCCCGCCATCTGTTTCAGCAAAACTAAATGATGCCGATAATCTTTCATCAGGGCAGGCAGATCGTCTAAAGCTGCACTGTCCCAATGAGGCGGGTCAATCTTTAAAATACCATTTTCCCCATGCTCTTCCAGCCAGTTTTCCCAAAAAGCATCCCCCCAGGCTTTCCAGTTGATAAAGAGAACATGCAGCCCCAACCTTTTGGCTGCATGTTCTAAGTAAATTTTCCGCTTGGATTCCTGACTTCCCAAAAGGGCAACCCAGGGGTATTTTTGACCCTTGTCGGCTATTTTGCCTCTTTCCGCTGAGAAAGCACTTAGAACAGCTTTCTTATGCTCCAGATTTTCATTCATATTCGTTTTATTCACATTGATTTTATCATCCATCTTCATCTTTACTTTAAAAGTTTACCGCCGGTTAGGCGGTCTAAGTTCAGGTATTCTAAGTGCGCCCAGCAGGCTTATATTTATGGTGGTACGACCACTTGTGGGTGCATGAAAGTTTACTTTAAAAATTCACCGACAGGCAGACGTTTTAAGTTCAGTTGTCCAAAATCACCCGACAGGCTTTGATAATGAGTATATCAAGGTTACTCTGTCAGCATGGCATTCATCCAGACTTTACCGCGGTACACTTCTTTTTCATTTTGTTCAGAAAGATCAATGGTGATATCTGTCAGCTCATTTTTCAGCCTTGCCATCATTTCATCAGACAAATAATGAAAATGAAGATCCAGGGTTTTAATCTTCGGATACTTGGAAAGCTTTTCTAAAATCAATTCAGCTCCCTTATCCGTCAATGTACCACAAGATAAATCCAAGGTATGAATTTGATCCATAAACCGGCTCTCTAAAACTACTCTGGTCAACTCATCCTGAATTTCACTATCAACAATTCCCAAATATTCAAGCTTTGGAAAATCAGCGGAGTCCAGCAGGGCTTTTACCGTCGTTTCATCACCGTCAAATCCATAATCCGGCACACCAATGTACAGAAGAAGCTTGCGCAGATTCGGCAACTTGGCATGCTGAAGTTCTTCAAATATATTATGGGGGAGACCGCCGCAGATAATCGTCAATGCTTCCAGATTTTCATGACAGATCTCACCCAGACTAAGATCTGTGCTTCCTTTTATCGTAAGTTCCTTAAGCTGAGGCATCACCGCCCAAAGCCTGCTGTAATCCGCCTGAATAATCCAGGATACTTCACACTCCTCGTAGCCCATATCTCCAATAAACAGCTTTTCAATATGAGAAAACTTGTCCGCATCCTCGACAAATCTGTCTACAATCTCCTGACAGCCGCCATCCCATGAATCGCCCCAGCAGCCAATGATAATCTCATTCAGCTGCCCCAGTTCAGGATCACTTAATATCTCATCCATCATATCTTTTGGGGTAACTCCCCTGTCATACTGCTCATAGCTGATTTCATACCGCTTTGACTTCTCCATTATCGCTCCTCCTTTTCCTGACTTACTTCTCCTTATTTAT
>CAJUDX010000012.1:0-11233 GCA_910584785.1 uncultured Lachnospiraceae bacterium
TTTAAAGATTGTTTATGGCGACACCGTAAAGATGAAGCATGTAAAGAAACTCCGCAAGACAGTGAAAAGCGCTTAATTTTAAACATCTCAAAACAAACTTTCAAGCCATGGGAAATGGCCTATTAAAGTATGCCCTTTTTATAAAATAACCGAATGATCCGGGACTTTTTCTTAAAATCATAGGTAAAACCAGCAAAACAAAACGGTGATATTCGGCCCTCATTTTCCTTGAAATTTGTCGAACTCTATGCTATACTATGCTTGGAAATATTCAAGGGAAGCGCCTGTTTTTACAGGTGCTTTCTTTACCCTTACCATAACATAGATAATATCCATTTACAATCCTGTCTGTCAAGGGATTTCAGATGCCCGATAAAGCGGGGCAGACCATCCACTTCGTTACTTCCTTAAATAGATTAAAAACTGCACGGAAAGGAGTTCTATTGATGAAAACCATAAAAACCGGAGCTGTTATCTCCGCTGCCGGACACCATATCGGCGCCTCATTCCAGCCTCTTCTTCCCATAGGAAAAACCACGATTATCCGCCGTATCATTATTATGCTTAAGCAAGCCGATATCGACCCTATTATCGTCATTACCGGGCAGCAGGCAGAGGAAGTGGAAAAACATATTTCCCGCATGCGTGTTATCTGTCTGCGAAATGAGGACTATGAAACGACGCAGATGTATGACAGTCTTTGTATGGGCTTAAACTATATCGAAGATCTATGTGATCGTGTTCTCTTTCTCCCGGTAAAGTACCCTATGTTTCTGGGCGATACCATAGAAAAGCTGCTTGGAACACAAAAAAAAGCCGCCTGTCCCATCTATCAGAACAGGCGGGGCCACCCCGTAATCCTTGCCACCGACCTTATCCCCCTTCTTTTGCGCTATTCGGGAAATCAGGGGCTGCGCGGCGCACTGCGCCAGGAAGAGATTAACGCCCAGCTGGAAGAAATCCCCGTGGAAGATCAGGGGATTATCCTTGCCATCGAGCAGGACAGAGACTGCGTCCTTAATTATGACCGTTCCCGGAAAATCCCCGTCCACAGTGTTACACAGCTTTACTTAGAGGGTGATGACATCTTTTTCGGCCCAGGCATCGCCCAGTTTTTAAGCCTGGTTGACCACACCGGGTCCATGCAGACCGCCTGCCGCCAGATGCATATGTCCTACAGCAAGGGCTGGCACATTGTCAAGGACGCCGAAAAGCACCTGGGCTTTCCCCTCCTCTCCACCAAATCCGGCGGAAGCGACGGCGGCTCCTCCGTCCTCACCCCAAAATCCAGAGATTACTTAAAGCGCTACCTGGCAATGGAAGAGGAGGTACAGCAGGCAGCAAAGACCTTATTCCAGAAATACTTCGCAGACTTACCCTGACGATAAAACACTACCCTGCATACATTATCCCGTCGAAACAGTCATATTCACTTATCCCATTGATTGTTTTCGGCCAGGTCGTAAACTCTCCCCTTATCTGGCAGCGGCGCCCGTCCTCCAGCTCCATTTCCACAAAGGTCCTGTTATCCGTTCTGCGGAAATACAGCCTGGTTCCGGCGGGAAGCTGCTCCGGGGTTCCTGCCACACTCCCATCCTCAGAAATCATCCAGGCGGGAACCGGGATTTTCGCAGTTAAACATTGCTCTGGTTCATCGCCATAGGTATAGAGTTCAATCGTATAGACATCATCGAGCACTTCCAGCCGCCCTCCATTGCCCACACAGCAATCGCGGTATCCGCGGTAGCTGCTCAATGCATCCAGGTTATCATACAGCCTGAATCGTTCGGGATTCTCCATCATTATTCCTTCAAAATTGCCGTGGACATCCTCCTGAAATACCGCCGACTCCCCGGACAAACGGAAAATATGGATAATGCCTTCATCACTCTCCGCAGATACACTGACATAAAGATAGCAGGAACCATCCTTCTGATGGACAAGAAAAGCCTCGTTAAACCATCCCCTTGAAGTATATTCCGTACTGGTAGCATCAATATAAATTCGAATATCCTGCCCATAACCTGTCTGGGAATCATAGGCTGAAACAGAAATTCCCTCCAGCCTGCCGTCTCCGTCGGTATCTTCATAAACGGTTGTATAATTCTTCAGGCTTGACGCATGTTCTTCCGGCACACGGCTATATTCATCCTTAATCAGTCCGGGATATTTGTCAAACGGCACGATAACCTCCGGGCAGCCCATGGAATAGGCCCCCAATTCATAGCTTCCAAAGTCAAAGATGATTCCATGATAGCTCAAAGCCCAGCTTGCATCATAGGCATCGGGGCCTTGTTTCACAATCTGGCTCTCCACCGTATCGCGATAACCCTCTGCCGCGTATTCCACAGGGTATTCTTCATTCAGTTCCTTAATCACTGCATCGGCAAGCCCCTGAAGATCCGTCGTCACATCAGCAAGCGTCAGTTCCCTGCCTGTGACACTGTCAAAGGTTTTCGATGTAAAATAGGTTCCGCCATGCGCTCCTCCGGTATATTCATAATGTTCACAAATTATACTGACCAGCTTCGCATCCGCCCGGTACACATGCATCGTCTGGAAATATTCATAACCATAAAAATATCCGCTATCTATCGCCTCCTGGACATAGGGAAGATTTTGCTGCTTCCATTGTACAGCCTGCGACTCACATTCACTATTTAAGGATTCCAGTGCAAAAGAAAGACTGGAAAAATTTTCCTTATTGACCGAAAGAAATGGATACTCTGCCTGCATCAGAAGTTCCGTTCCGCTGCGTTCATTCAGATACCTTTTCTCCAATCTCAGTTCCAGACTGCTGTTCTTTTCTGCATTATCTGAGACACGTCCGGCTTCTTCTGTCTCCCTGCTGTCTGTGTCTTGCCCGGTCTCTCCTTCGTCCTGTCCGTCTTTATTTTCCCCCTTGCTCTGCTCCTCCTGATCTTTAACATCCTTTGTTTTCCCGTCGTTATCTTCCTTATCTTTTTCAGAATCCTTAGCCATCAGACCTTCCAGCACCTTTCCCGCCACATGACCCGAAATGGTGCTTTTGCAAGCCGTAAGACTCATCATACATACAGCCAAAAGCAGCGCAGTTATGATTTTCTTCATCCTGCTTCCTCCCTTGTTTTTTCCACTATTCTACCGTAATTTACAGGAAAAATCAAGCGCCCGCCCTGACCTTAATTAACTCCCCGGCAATGCTCACGGCAATCTCTGCCGGTGTCTCTGCTGCAATTTCTATTCCAATGGGTGTATGACAGGCATCAACTTCTTCCTGGCAAAAGCCGTCCTGCAAAAGCTTTTCCCGGATAACTGCCGCCTTATTCCTGCTTCCCATAATTCCAATATACCTAGGATGCGCCCTCATTACCTGTTTCTGCACATAATAATCGTACTGATGCCCCCTGGTCATAATACAGACATAATCCTGGGGCTGTATGGAAATCCTTTCTGCAATATGCTCCAAGTCCCCCACCACGGTCTTTGCCGCCTGGGGAAATCGTTCCGGCCTGGCAAATTCCTTCCGGTCATCCATCACAACACAGCGGAAATTAAGATGCGCCAAGAGCGGAACCAGCTCCTGTGCCACATGCCCCCCGCCAAAGACATACACCGTCCCGGTGCAAACCAAAGGCTCACAGTAATATTTCCGCCCAAATACCTCTTTCTGCACCGCCTTTTTCTGAAAAAGCACTTTGGCAAATGCCTCATCATCCCTTTCTGCGTCACAACACTTCTCCCTGATCCAATCCATTCCCACAAGGCCGTTTTTTCGGGTATAGAGTCCCATCTTCCAACAAGTTTTTTCTGTAATATCCATCACCAGCCAGCTGTCCTCATCCCGCCCAAGCGCCTTTCGTATTTCCCTGCAAAGGCAGATCAATGCAGTGTTTTCAGGGGAAGCATATTGAAAATACACGACCACATCCCCGCCGCAGACCATGCCGATGTCCGCTGCCTGGTTTCTGGTCAGCGAAAATCCGTGCACCGCAGATCGCTTCTCCTTCATTGCCTCCAGTCCCATCCTGACGGCCTGATACTCCACTGCGCCGCCGCCGATACTTCCGCGGATAGATCCGTCAGGTAAGATCAGCATCCTGGACCCTGCCCCTCTGGGCGTTGAACCTGAACTTGCAATAATCGTTGCCAGCATCCCCTCCCTGCCGCAAACCAGCTGCTGTTCAAGCTCCCGAAATAACTCTTCCATCGCATTTATTCTCCGTTCAGTTTTATTTTGTTTTTCTTTTTCGCTGTTTCTTTTTTGTCGTCTCCCTTTTTTGCTATTTCTTTTTTTACCCTCTCCTTTTTGCCGTTTCTTTTTTCCCTTATTCGCCTTCCAGCAAAAGTACTGCCGACGGCTCTGCCCTCAGCCATGCAGGCAGCATCCCTGCAATTCCCCGGGCATTCATCGTTTTCTCCTTTTTCCACCACAGACCATTTTCTAATGTTATATACCACGCAAAAGGCATTTCTGAAACCGAAGCCCTTCCCACCGGAATCAAATTTCCCCCTGCTTTATCTTCCCATTCTTTTGCCTGTGCATCAGACAACCCCATCAGATCATGCGCACGTATCCCAATTGCACAGTGCTTTTCTTCCACCTCATCTTCTGTGACCAGCTCCAGTCCATCCCAGTCAAGGGCACGGACCCTGTGCGTCCCCAGGTGCTGAATCCGTGAGATATTTTTACATCCGGTTAATCTGGCTGCCGAACAGCACCTTGGCTTCCGGAAAACCTCCCTGGTTTCCCCTGCGGTCAAAATCTGTCCCCTGTCCATCAAAAGCAGATGGGAACAGAGCTGAAACGCCTCGTCCCGGTCATGCGTTACCATAATGGAAACCCCGGAAAACGATTTCAATACCCTTGCAAGCTCCAGTCTTAATCCCTCGCGCAAAAAGGTATCCATCGCTGAAAACGGTTCGTCCAGCAGCAGTACCGACGGTTCATATCCAAAAATCCTTGCCAGCGCCACCCTCTGCTGCTGTCCCCCCGAAAGCTGCCCCGGATAATGCTTTTCCAGCCCTTCCAGCCGGAACTGCTCCACCAGTTCCTTAAGACGCTGCTTTCTCTTTTCCTGCCCCATGCCTGCCCAAAATCTGTTTTTTTGGCTTTTTCTGTTTTCTGCTGCTTGCCTTCCCTCTAATCCCACCAGGATATTTTCCTCCACCGTCATATTGGGAAACAGTGCATAGTGCTGAAACAAATATCCCACCTGACGTTTTTGCGGGGGAACACAAATCGATTTTTCCGCATCAAAAAGCACCCTTTTTTCTTCCCCGCCAAGGACAATTCTTCCCCTGTCCGGTCTCAGGATACCGGCAATAGATTTTAAGGTCATGCTTTTCCCGCACCCGGAAGCCCCCAAAATCCCCAGGCATCCTTCCCCGGCAGAAAAGGAAAGGTCTAAGGTAAAATCCTTTAACTGGCGGTAAATTTCTACATCCAGCTTCACTTTTTCTTTTATCTCCTCTTTTTTACTGTCACTGTTCCCGCCCTGTTTATCAGTATAACTGAAAAAAAGGCGATTGCTGTAATCACCAGTACATAAGAATAAGCCTGATCCATATTTCCCGCAGCCACCTCAGAATAAACTGCCATGGGAAGCGTCCTTGTTTTTCCGGCAATGTTTCCGGCAAGCATTGCCGTAGCCCCGAACTCTCCCAGCCCACGGGCAAAGGCAAGTACACCACCGCTGACAATACCGGGATGTGCGTTGGCAAAAATTATCCGTCGAAAAATCGCCAATTCACTCATCCCCAGAGTTCTTGCCGCCGAACATAAATCAGGATCAACCTGTTCAAACGCCCCTCTGGCAGAACGGTACATCAAAGGAAAGGACATCACCACCGCCGCAATCACGGTTGCCCCCCAGGAAAAAACAATTTTTACGCCAAAATAATCGATAAAAAACCTTCCAAGCGGACGTTTAACTCCAAACAAATACAGCAGAAAAAAGCCTGCTACTGTAGGCGGAAGAACCAGAGGAAGGGTAAATAATGCATCCACCACACCCTTCCACCAGTCATTTTTCATCGAAATCACCATCCATGCTGCCAAAATTCCCAGAAAAAACGTGACCGCAATCGACACTCCCGCTGTTTTCAGGGAAATGATTACCGGCATCCAATCCATCCCCGACCACTTTCCTTTCTTCGTCTTTTTCCTCTCGCCAGTCTTATTGTTTATTTATTTTCCTCTGGTTAACTTCATCGTTTACTTATTATCTTCTCGTTAACTTCATCGTTTACTTATTTTCTCTCAGTAAATCCATACAACTGAAATATCTCCATTGCCTCCCATGAGGTTAAAAACTCTACAAAGCAGTCTGCTGCTTCCCGGTGCGCCGTACCCTTAACCACAGCAACCGGATAAATCACCTTATCGGACAGACCAGCCTCCGGTGCCTCTGCCACAACACTGACCTTACCTGCCATGCTGGCGGCATCCGTCGCATAAACTATCCCCGCATCTGCGCTTGCCGCAGCAACCTGATTTAACACTTCAGTCACATTCGTTCCAAAACTGGCCTTTGCCGAAACATCCTCCCATAACCCCAGACTGGTCAATGCTTCCCTGGCGTACTGCCCAGCAGGAACACTTTCCGGGTCGCCTAAAGCGATATTGTCCGCCTTTACGATTTCCTCAAACGCCGCAAAACCTTCTTCCTGACCCGAAGGAACAATCAGCACTATTTTATTTTCCAGCAAATTCACTATCGTTTCCGATGCAATCCATCCGCCTTCGTCTAATGCCTTCATCTGCTTTACTGCCGCCGGCATAAACACATCTGCCCCAAGCCCTTCTTCTATCTGGACCTGAAGCTTGCCTGAACTGTCATAGGTTCCCTTTACCCTAATCTGTGGATACTTCTCCTGAAACATGGGAATCAAATCTTCTTCATATACATTTTTTAAGCTGGCGGCAGCAGCAACTAAAATTTCGGTTTCCGCTCCTGCTGCACTTGACTCCCCTGTTGTTTCTGCTCCTGCTGCAGTTACTTCCTTTGTTGTTTTTGATTCTGCACAGTCTGCCTTATTGCTGTCCTGGATATTCCCGCCTGCGCGATTAGAGCACCCAGCCGTGATTCCTGCAAGCAGACAAAGTATAGCCGCCATGTTTTTCATGCATTTTCTCATTTTTCTTTTTTATCCTTATCAAGATTTCTTTCCTCTTCCTGAGCGCTCTGTTCTGCACCTGCACACTCCGAAGCGCTTCCCCGCAAAATCTTCAGTCCGTGTTCTAAAGATTCCAAAATAAAGCCCAAACTCTCCCGCACTGCCTTGGGACTTCCCGGAAGATTAACGATCAATGTTTTCTTTCGGATAACAGAAACTCCGCGCCCCAGCATTGCTCTGCTGGTAATCTCCATAGAACGGTAACGGATCGCCTCGGCTATCCCAGGCACATTGCGCTCTGCAACTGCCATCGTCGCTTCGGGTGTCTGGTCGCGCAGGGAAAAACCGGTTCCCCCGCTGGTCAATACCAAATCCACCTGACGGCTGTCGGCAAGGCGGATAAGTTCTCTTTTTAATAAGGAAGGTTCATCGGGAAGAAGTAAAAGTTCCAGCACCACATAGCCCGCCTTTTCCAGCATTTCCTTTGCTGCCGGACCGCTCTCGTCCTTTCTTTCTCCCTTCGCCCCCTTATCGCTTAAAGTAATCACCGCAGCAGTCAATGGACGCTCTGCCAGCGGCGGCTTCACCTCCATCACATCGCCCGGACGTATTCTCCCTTCCTGCACCACCCTGGCAAACACACCCTCCTTTGGCATAATGCATTCACCCATCCTCTGATAAATTGCACAATGGCTGTGGCACTCCTTGCCAATCTGTGTTATTTCCAGTTCAACACTTCCAGCCAGCAGGCGGGTTCCCACGGGAAGGCAACGAAAGTCAATGCCCTCCACCACCAGATTTTCCCCAAATGCCCCATCTTCCACATTGGCCCCGCGTGCATTAAATGCATCCACCTTATCATAGGAAAGTAAACTGACTTGCCTGTGCCAATTTCCCGCGTGGGCATCCCCTTCGATTCCAAAATCCTTAAGAAAATGACCTTCATTTATCCTTTTCTTTTCCACCCCGCGCACCGGACTGATGCAAATTGCCCGCACCATCCCCTTCCCTGTCATATCTTTACCTTTCATATCACTGTTTCCCTTTATCTCCTTCAAATCCTCTGTTTCCATCCTTCTCATCCTCCCGAACGTTAAGCTGCCACATTACATTTTTCGTTCCATGCTTCTTTATGCACCTTTTCATTCATTTTCGTTCCATGCCTCTTTATGCACCTTTTCCACTCAACTTCTCCTGCCATAATCCCTCCCTGCCGCTCAGCCGCCGATATCCACCATATTTCGATGTTCCGTTATCTTTTCCGGCGCTTCAAAGCAATGATCTGCCGGTTTCCCAAATATTGCTTCCCTTATCGCTGCTTCTAATTCTTTCCTTCCTCTTCCCCCACGAAGGATTGCCCGCAGATCCACGCCGTCCTCATAGCAAAGACAGGTTTTTAAATATCCCTGTGCGGTCAGCCGCACCCGGTTACAATTTTCACAAAACTTTCCATGGACTGCACTGATTAGCCCAATACTTCCCAAAAATCCAGGCACCCGATAGTACACTGCCGGGCCAAAGCCATGCACCCGATTTTCCCTCTCCATGCCGGGAAATTCCTGCTGCATCTCAGCCAAAAGTTCAGTATGGCTCACTGTACGATACTTTTTCCCATAGCCAATCGGCATCATCTCAATTAACCGCACATCCACAGGATACCTCTCTGCCAGCCGTACGATTTCTTTCCACCCATCGTTCTTTTCCAAACGACCAGGCCTTGTCTGACCCCCCTCTTCTGCCAAAGCTTCCTCAGGCACCGCCAGACCATTATCCGCTGTATCATTCTCTATTATACCGTTTTCCATTCTACCATTCTCTAGCAGACCATTCTTCATCATGCCGCCGAGATCTGACCAATCCATCGACACCGCATTAATCTTTACCGGAATGGGAAGCGCCGAAGCCCTGTTTAGTACGCGCAATACAATTGCCAGCCCATCATACCCCGTTATCCTTTGATACAGATCTTCGTCCAAAGTATCTAAACTAATATTCACCCCATCGATTCCCGACTTCACCAGCTCGTCCAAATACTCCTCCAGCAAGATTCCATTCGTTGTTAATGTCACATGCTCGATTCCCGGCACTGCTTTTATCATGCGGATCAGCTCACAGCAGCCCTTCCTCACCAGCGGTTCCCCTCCGGTGATTTTAATATGTCTGATCCCCAGCCCTGCCCCGCAGCAGACAATTTCCCGAATCTCTTCAAACGTCAGATTATCCTGATGGGACACAGGTTTAACACCAAAGGGCATACAATATTTACAGCGCAGATTGCACCTGTCCGTAATAGAAATCCGCATATAATCAATCGTTCTTCCCCATCTGTCCTTCATTCCCCTGCCCTCTCCTGATGGAAAAATTCACCGCTTTTGCCGCCCCTCTTATGTACCAGGTAAATTTCCCGTATTTCCATTCCCCGATCCACTGCCTTACACATATCATAAATGGTCAAAAGCGCTGCCGAAACTCCGGTCAGTGCCTCCATCTCCACACCTGTTTTTCCCACTGTACTCGCCGTGCAGTACACCTGGATCTCCTGCTTTTCCTCCTCTATCACAAAATCCAGACTAAGCTTAGTTAAGGGCAGAGGGTGACACAGAGGAATTAAATCCGCCGTCCTCTTTGCTCCCATAATTCCTGCAATCCGGGCAACGCCAAGCACATCCCCCTTTTTCATCCTCCCGGATACAACCATTTCCAGACACTCCCTGCTCATACAGATACTTCCTCTGGCTGTCGCCTCCCGAACGGTATCTGCCTTCTCCCCCACATCCACCATCCACGCATTTCCCTTTGCGTCAAAATGGGTAAATTGATTCCTTTCCTGTTTTTCCACAGTTTGATTCCTCTTTTCCTTTATCCTTTCTACTTTTCCTGCTGTTTTTTCCTGTTTCGCTGCTGTTTTTCTGCTGTTTTGTTTCTGTTTTTCTATCTTTTCTGTTTTTCTGTCTCGCCTGTACCCTTATTTTCCCTTCCCAAAGCCACAATTAGGAAATGTACATTCCGGGCAGTTCAGACACAAACCGCCCTCGCCCAGCCCGGCTAATTCCTCTGCACACACCATATCGTCCGCCATCACCCGCGGCAGCACCAAATCAAAAATCGTCCGTCTGGCATACATTACACAACCCGGAAGCCCCATAACAGCAGCGCTTCTTACCCTGTCTCCAGAATGGCCCTGGTAATACGCCAGAAGAAACATCGCCCCCGGAAGCACAGGAGCACCATAAGAAACCATTTTAGCACCCGTATTTTTAATTGCCAGCGGCGTTTTATCATCCGGGTCCACACTCATTCCTCCAGTACAAATTACAATATCTGCTCCCTTATCAATCATGGCAAGAATCGACGCCGTTACCTTTTTATCATCATCATTCCAAATTACATGATCAATAACTTCGGTATCAAACTCCTCCAGTTTTTCCCGAATCACCGGCGTAAACGTATCATGAATCCGCCCGGCAAAAACTTCATTTCCCGTGGTGACAATGCCCACCTTTTTATGTTTAAACGGTTTTAAGGCAAATATCGGCTTCCCACCGGTTGCCTCCATTGCTGCTTTTTTTACTGCTTCCATCTTTGCTTCTTCAATCACCAGAGGAATTATCCGGGTTCCAGCAAGCTTATCGTCTTTTTTCACGGCAAAATCTCCATGACGGCTGGCAATCATCATTTGCCCAAAACTATTCACAGCCCTAATTCCTGCCCTGTCCACCTTCAACAAGCCGTCACACAGGGCCTTCAGTTCAATCTTTCCCTCCTTAGGCTGAGATTTTTCCATATAAGTATTTATACATAAAGAACAAAGTATCTCAGCCGCATCATTCTCATGAAGCATCCCCTCCTCATTCTCCCAAACATAAAGCTGTTCTTTCCCCACACGGAGAAGTACAGGAATATCTTCCTTTGTCACAATATGCCCTTTGCGAAATACGGCATCCTTGGTCACTCCTTTTATAATTTGTGTAATATCATGGCATAACACCGCTCCCTCTGCATCAACAGTTCGTATCAGCTTCATTTTCCTCTCCTCCTCTTTCCTTTTTCTCCAATTTCCAGCGCCGCTTTTTTCTTCTTGATTTTTACTGCTGCTTTCCTTCTTCTTGGTGTTTACTGCTGCTTTCTTCTTGGT
>CAJUDX010000012.1:11333-41055 GCA_910584785.1 uncultured Lachnospiraceae bacterium
TTCACTGCTGATTTCTTTTTTCTCTGCTTTGACCGCCACCTTCATTTCTCCCAGTCTTAGAAAAATTATCGTTCTGTTTTTTTTTAAATAACGCTTATTGTTATCAGTTTACATGAGTTTGAAGCATTTGTAAACCATATTTTTCTTTTTTCTGAAAAAAATTGACGTGCAGAAAACAATCCCTTATAATCAAATTCAGGTGCATCAGACAACCGATTATCCAGCCCAAACATATCAATCAACAAAATTATCCGGTTCAAACACATCAAGCAACAAATTATCCAGCCCAAACACATCAAGCAACAAATTATCTGAACCAGACATATTAAGCTGCAATTTGTCCAGCCCCAACACATCAATCAGCCAATCATCTGATTCGGCGCATTAAACAGCAGAAATGGAAATAATTAAGATGAATCAACAAAACAGAAATAAAATTGGAATTTTTGGCGGAACACATGAAGGACGGCTTCTTGCCGAGTTTTGTCAGGATAACGACATCGATTTTGCCGTTTCGGTGGCAACCGCTTATGGAGAACAGCTTTTAGAAGATACAGCAATTTTCCGGGATAACAGGCAAACCGGACGGATGAATGCACAGGAAATGGCACACTGGATAAGACAGGAACAGATTACAGATGTCGTAGATGCAACCCATCCATTTGCCCAGGCTGTATCTCTGGAAATCCGCTCTGCCTGCACCATAACCCAGGTAAACTATCTTCGATTACTGCGCGAAGCATCCAATACGGAAGCCTTTCCCCTGTCCTGGACTTCCTCCTTTAAAGAAGCTGCCGCCCAGTTAAGGCATGAACTCCTGCAGCACCCGGAAAAAAAAGCACTTTTAACTGTCGGAAGTAAAGAAATTGCTTGCTTTGCCGCAGAAAAGACACTGCTTCCCCGTATATTTGTCCGTGTACTGCCCTCAATAGAAGCCATTAAAGCCTGCCAGGAAGCCGGGTTTCGCGGAAAACAAATCATCGCTATGCAGGGTCCGTTTTCCAGTGAACTAAACAAGGCCCTGATTCACACGATACAGGCTTCCTATCTGGTAACCAAAGAATCAGGAAAAGCTGGTGGTTTTGAAGAAAAAATAAAAGCAGCCCACGAATGCGGCTGTAAGGTTATCGCCGTCCAGCGCCCGGAGGAACCAGAAAAAGGTCAATCCCTGGAAGAAATAAAACAATGGCTGACAGGAAAAAAACATACCGCAATCCATCGAAAAAACACGGTAAAGCATCAACGTGAATTTGTCTTATTAGGCATAGGAACAGGAAATACAGGGCAAATCACCTGGGACGGCATCCAGGCATTAATCCGTGCCGATGCCTTATTAGGGGCTGCACGGATGGTTGAAAGCACAAAAACAATCTGCCGACAGCTCTCCGCCGGAGAAAAGAACCGCTTATTTCACTTAGACTTTCATCTGGAGCGCAAACAGGAATGTATCACTTATCAAAAAGAAGAAATGCTTTCCTGGCTTGCCGATCATCCAGAAATCATGTACCCCGTTATTTTATTTTCCGGCGATACCGGTTTTTACAGCGGGGCAAAGGGCATAGATGAACTTCTAAAAGCCAGATTCCCCTCTGCTTCCCTTCGGCGGCTTCCCGGTATCTCTTCCCTGTCCTATTTTGCAGCCAAAATCGGACGCCCCTGGGAAAAAGCAGAGGTAATAAGCCTTCATGGACGGGAAGAAACTCTGGACTGGAGCTTTTCCGACAAAAAAGAACGTTTTTTTCTTCTGGATGGCGAAGAACGGCTTTATCAAATCTGCCAAAGCCTGCTGAAAAACGGACGGGAAAACGCCACACTCTGGGCAGGAGAAAACCTGTCCTACCCAACTGAAAAAATCACCTGCGGCACTCCTGAAAAACTGCTGAATCTGCCTTTTGGAAAACTTCTGGTCGCCTGGGTCAGCCCCGGAGAAATAAAAGATAGGGAGTAAAAAGGCTGTTGCCAATTTGATAGTTATTTGCAGGAAAATCACAGGAACCTAATCTGTCGAGATACTCTTGAGAAACCACCGCTCTGAGCGTTGGCGCAAATGGTAACTCAGCCATAAAAATACCTCCTAAGCAGTTTTTGGGTATTTACCCAATCTGCTTAAGAGGTATCCTATCTGTATCCTATCCTTTCAACAGATGCTTTTTCCTGCCGTCTGCCGCAGCCTACCAGCAAAGCACCTCATTCCCCGTTTCTGTCACCAGCACCTGGACTTCCCACTGCGCTGAGGGCTTCCCGTCTTCCGTATAAGCTGTCCATCCATTCTCTTTATCAATATAAATTTCCTGGCATCCCATATTCAGCATTGGTTCAATGGTAAATACCATCCCCGGAACCAAAAGCATTTCTGTCCCCCGTCTGCCGATATAGCCCACCCAGGGATCTTCATGAAATTCCAGCCCAATCCCGTGACCACCGATTTCCCGGACCACCTGATAACCATTTTTCACTGCATAACTGTGGACAGCTTCCGCCATATCCCCTAAAAATCCCCACGGCTTTATCTGCTCTAAGCCCAGCCGGACACACTCCCGCGTAACCTCCACCAGCCTTTCTTTTTCCCCGGAAACCCTTCCAATGCAGAACATCCGCGAAGAATCAGAATAATAGCCGTGATAATACGTAGAGGCATCCACATTAATAATATCGCCTTCTTTAAGCACCACATCCGGCGAAGGTATTCCATGGCAGACCTGTTCATTGATTGAAGTACACACACTATTGGGAAAGCCTTCATAATTTAACGGCGCGGGAATCCCCCCGGCCTGGGTGGTCAGGTCATACACCCACTGATCAATCTGCTGTGTGGTTACGCCTTCTTTGATATGTTCCTCGATATAATCCAGCACGGCAATATTGATCTTTGCGCTCTCCCGGATTCCCTCAATCTGCTCCGGTGTTTTTATCATATTGTGGGAGGGGACCACATGGCCCCTCCGGCGGTATTCATCAACCTTCTGATCAAATTCCAGATGACATTTCTTATATTTTAACCCACTTTTACACCAGCAAGGATCATTTCTTCCTATCAGCAGCATCCCATTTGCCCTTTCTGCACCACCCTTATGGTTACAAGCCCGCGCACCAGCTGAACGCCGCATCAAGCCCTGAGGTTCCATATTCTGCATCTTATTTCTGCTCCTGCACTTCAATTTTTCGAATTTCCTTTGTACGGATTTCCTCGCACACAGCCTGGATAAATTCCTTCAAATCCTTTTGTCCCTCATCGCCGAGGAAACGGCTTCTCACCGATACCTTTCCTTCCATCTCCTCTTTTTCGCCAACCACCAGCATATAGGGAACCTTTGCCAGTCTCGTTTCGCGGATCTTATAGCCAATCTTTTCCGATCGGGTATCCACTGTACAGAGAATGCCGTTTGCCTTTATTTCTGCTGCAACCTTATCCGCATAATCCAGGTACTTGTCAGAAATCGGAAGTACACGCACCTGTTCCGGGCAGAGCCAGGTCGGGAACATGCCTGCATATTTTTCAATCAGCCATGCAAGCGTCCTCTCATAGCAGCCAAGTGAAGTCCTGTGGATAATATACGGACGTACCTTATCCCCATTCTGGTCAATGTAATACATATCAAACTGTTCTGCCAGAAGTGCATCCCACTGAACCGTGATCATGGTATCTTCTTTGCCGTAAACATTTCTGGCATTAATATCCACCTTCGGGCCATAGAAGGCAGCCTCACCCACATCCTCCACAAACGGGATTTCCAGTTCGGTTAAAATCTGACGGATATGCGCTTCGGTTTCTTCCCAAACCTCCGGCTCTCCGATGTATTTCTCCCGGTTATCCGGGTCCCATTTGGACAGATGATAAGTTACATCCTCATTTACCCCTAACGTGGTCAGGCATTTCTTTGCCAGGGCAAGACAGCCCTTAAACTCCTCCACCATCTGATCCGGACGAACAATCAAATGACCCTCTGAAATCGTAAACTGACGAACCCTGGTCAAGCCGTGCATTTCCCCGGAATCCTCATTGCGGAACAATGTAGACGTTTCGCCGTAGCGCAGAGGAAGATCGCGGTAGGATTTCTGACTTGCCTTATAGACAAAGTACTGGAACGGGCAGGTCATGGGGCGAAGGGCAAACACCTCTTTATCCTTTTCCTCGTCCCCCAAAACAAACATGCCTTCTTTATAATGATCCCAGTGACCGGACATCTTATATAAATCACTCTTTGCCATAAATGGGGTTTTTGTGCGGACATAGCCCCAGTTATTCTCCTCCTCATCCTCAATCCAGCGCTGTAAGGTCTGGATCATCTTCGCTCCCTTGGGCATTAAAAGCGGAAGCCCCTGACCAATCACATCCACGGTGGTAAACAGTTCCATTTCCCGTCCAAGTTTGTTATGATCGCGCTTTTTAATATCCTCCAGATGCTGCATATAGGCTTCTACTTCTTCCTTCGTGGCAAATGCCGTCCCGTAAATTCGCTGCAGCATGGCCTTATTGGAATCTCCTCTCCAGTAAGCACCGGAAGATGAAATCAGTTTAAATGCCTTAATCCCCTTTGTATTCATTAAATGCGGGCCTGCACAGAGATCTACGAAATCGCCCTGGCTGTAAAAGGAAATCACGGCATCCTCAGGAAGATCGCGGATTAACTCAACCTTATACGGCTCGTTTTTCTCCTCCATAAAGCGAATGGCCTCTTCCCGCGGCATCGTAAACTTTTCTAGTTTTGCTCCCTTTTTAATGATTTTCTTCATTTCCTTTTCAATCTTTTCCAGATCTTCCTGCGAAAATGAAGAAGAATCAAAATCGTAATAATAACCTGTATCAATCGCCGGCCCAATCGCCAGTTTTGCCTCCGGGAACAGATTCTTCACCGCTTCAGCCATCACATGGGAACAGGTATGACGAACTACTTTAAGCCCGGCCTCATCCTTTGCGGTTAAGATATTTAACTGGCAGTCATGATCAATCACCGTGCGCAGATCAAGCACTTCTCCGTCCACTTCCCCGGCACAGGCTGCCCTTGCCAGGCCTTCACTGATAGCAAACGCGATATCAATAATGGATTTACTCTCTGTATATTCCATCACCGAGCCGTCTTTTAACGTAATTTTCATGTCCAAACCTCCTGTTTCAATGATTAATAATAAATTTACAACCAAACACAACAAAAAATCCCTGAACAATCAAACCAATGACTGTTCAGGGACGATAATTCTCTTTATCCAGTGAACTTACTATCGCGGTTCCACCCTGATTGCGCTGAAAAAATTACTGTTCACCTGCAAACCTGCGAAAGCATGAACAAAAGAAGCGCCTCTTCGTTAGACGATAACGGTGTCAGCCGGGCCTGATAAAAGCCGCTCCAGGGTGGTCTTCGGATGATTCCCCACAGGACAGTCGCACCAAATTTGATTCCGCTTAGGTACATGCATTCCAACCGTAATTCAAATTCTGTCCCTCTCTGTATGCTTCCTCATCTTACTCTTCCTGTCATCGCATTAACCTCCCGGTACATTATGCACCAGGTTTTATTTTCTGGTCGAGTCTGTTTAAACATTTATTCTCTACAATTTTTTACCATTAAGATTGTTCGCGGATAATTTCCTGCTGGTTATCATTATAACAGGAAATCAGCGTTTGTCAAGAAGCGATAAACGCCTTTTGCCGTTTTTACTATTTTCCGCATTGCCATGCACCCCCATCTCCCGCCCTCATATACTATTTCTAACAAACTCCTTTGGAGGCCTTTATGTCCCCCTATACACCAACCACAGGAACAATTCTGCAAATTGAATGGCAAACAACCGGAGATCCAGCCCAAACCGGCTGCGGTCTGACCCTGACCTTAAACAGCATGGACCAGGGCACTATCCACATTCACCTCGACGGCTCTACCTATGTATTCAATAACCGGCGCCTAAGCATTGGCGATCAGGTCACCTGCTTTTATTCCACCTTTGCCCCTGTCCCTTTAATTTATCCTCCAACCTACCACGCTGTCGCTATTGTCCACACTGCAGCGCAATATGCTACCTTGGACGTATTCACCCAGACCACGGGAGGATGCAACACCCTTATCAATACCGAACACAGCCTGATGCTCAATCTCTCTCCTCTCACCCCCCGCCATCTCCCCAATGGTCAGCCCTTTACCGGAAATTTATCCGGCAAGCTCCTGCTCGTTCTCTATACCGCCACTACCCGCAGCATTCCCGCTCAAACCACACCGGAACAAATCATTGTATTTTGTGGCAGCTAATATGCTGCCACCACATCCCTTATCTCGGTTCCCTCATAAAAGAACCCTAATATTTCCTCATAGCCCTTTCCTGCCTTTGCCATGCCCTGCGCCCCGTTCTGGCTCATTCCTGCACCATGTCCATAGCCTCCGCCGTAAATGGTAAACAGCCGGCTTCCATCCTTCGCCGTCCCTGTCTCTTCGATAGAAATAAATGCGCTGGGCAAAAGGCTCCATCCGTCAACTACCTGTCCGTCCTTGCGTTCAATTTCCAGATCCTTGCTCCCCAGTACCCGGCGAACCTCCATCTGATCGCTGCACGACCTCTTCTTTCCGTCCTTATCGGTAAGTATCATCTCCTGGACAATTCCTCCAGCTCCCCGCTTTGTCACCTCTATCGTTTCGATCCAGTTCATTTCCAGCTTGCTTCCCAGCGTACTTCCCTTATACAGCGCCTTCCAGCGGTACATCGAATACCCCGAATCAAACGAGGGAATCTCCATGTTTTTAATAAACGCCGCAAACGCCTGGTTGGTATGTAAGTCCAGACACCTTCGTTCTTCCTGCAATTCCACAGCCTTAAGATAGGGGAGCGCCTCACCCGAACCACCCCAAACACTTCCATCGGTTCCATGCCCGCAGGACGTCGAATAATAATAGGTTGAAGCCGGTTCATCTTCATAAAACAAAATCTTTCCGCAGGTTTCATCCACCGCCGTATCTGTCCGTGCATCCGAAGCCACATTATTATACACCTGATAATTCGTGCTGTCGTCCACATGGGCCCCGTGCTGACTGTAGCTGTTCCCGATAATCTGCTGATAGGCGTACGTTCTGGCACAGACCGCCTGGGCCTTTAACGCCTCCATTTCATAGCCTGCCGGCATCTCACTGGGCACCACCTTTTTTAAATAATCCTCCAGTAAAAGGTCATTGACCAGAACCAGCTTTCCATCCTCCTCACGAATTTCCAAAACCCCGCCGTATACCGGCGTGCCCTGATCGCGAACCAGACTGTCTATCTGAATTCCGTCCTTATCTCTGGCAGGGGTAATCACCACGCGCTGCGCCTTTAAATAATCGTCTCCCGGACGAATTGTAAGCTGCGTCCCCGCAGGCAGCTGCTTTTTCTCCTTTTCCTTATCGCCATAACTAATCACCGCGTCACAGTTCAATGTAAGGCTGACATCCGAATGAAAAAGCGAGGTAAAACCTTTATCCATTAGCAACACCCGGATTCGTTCACCGTTAAAGGGGCGCACCGTCAGCGCTGCACAGATTTTCCCCTCTGCCGCCACAAATTCCTGCAGATCATATCCTACAAGAATATTTGACCGGCTCTGTTCCTCATATTCCCCGTAAACCTTAAACACCCGGAAATTTTCAGAAAGGCTTAACACGCCATAGCCCTCGATTTCCACAAAGTCCTCGCCTATCGCCAGAACCTTTCCCTGAATCCTGTCTTTTTTCAGCCGGATTTTCTCTAAAACCCCATCCTTTACATGAAGATCCGCGATATGATGTACCTGGATATCCTTATCCATATCCTTTTGGGGCAATACAAATGCCCTGGGAACCTGCCCGGCATGAAAGAAAAGCTTTTCTCCGGTAATCTCCTCTAACCATACATTTTCATAGACTACCGACTCCGTTACCTGACGGCTTACCCCGGCAATCTCCCCGTCTCGAACAAAAACCCGGATTTTCCGGTCAAGATAAGCATCCAAAGCCAGTCCTTCAAA
This sequence comes from uncultured Lachnospiraceae bacterium, assembly GCA_910584785.1. Taxonomy (GTDB): domain Bacteria; phylum Bacillota; class Clostridia; order Lachnospirales; family Lachnospiraceae; genus Caccovicinus. Next base: position 19,297 of record CAJUDX010000012.1, read on the forward strand.
GCGAAAATCGCCCTTATCCGTATAGCAAATCCAGGGTTTGCCATTTTCCATCTGATTCGGTGTCCCATAGAGGATGACATCTAAGGTTTTAAGCCCTTCTTCTTCCTGAGCCTTTGCCGCATCCTCATAGATCTGCCACCACAAATCTGCCGGAAAGGGAAGTTTTTGGTTGCTCTGGTTTAAATTCACCCGGTCTGCATAATTCTTTCCCAAAAATCCAGCCAGGCGCTTTGCCTCCCGGTAGGTCAGATCCTGATTTGCCGCTGCTGCTGTGCTCTCCGTATATTCATTGGATAAGCCTTCATGGTCAAAAAGATAATCCATGTACACGGTATACCAATTATTCTTTTCTTTTTCTGTAAAATAAGAACTCCCCTTTTCTTCCTGATACTGTATACATTCTTCGCGGGAAACAGCAAATAATGCCGCTGCCTTCGCCGCCTGCGCCCTGGATATCCCCGGCCTTTCCGGTTCCAGAAATAAAATCAGGGCAATCAAAAGGGCGATAAGTACAACAATCCCTCCCATCCGAAGGATAAATCCCCGTTTACTCATGGCTTCCTTTCTCTGGGCTTTCTTTCTCCTGGTTATCGGAAATCTCCCCGTCTGGAAGAACCGTTTTCTTTTTGGGATTACTTCCTTCCAGACAGACAGCTCCCGCATAGGCCGAAGTTTCCTCTGGGAGATTGCGTTTTCTTAACAATGTCTTAATAATATCCGACAGCAAACGGTAAATCACCGCAAAGGTGGGAACGCCGATAATCATTCCCACAAAGCCGAATGCTCCCCCAAAAAGAAGAATGGAAAATAACACCCAAAAACCAGATATCCCTGTGGACTCGCCCAAAATCCTTGGCCCCAGGATATTCCCATCAAACTGCTGAAGAATCAGGATAAAAATTAAAAAATACACACACTGAATAGGATTATTTAACAGCACCAAAATCGCTGATGGCACCGCCCCGATAAACGGCCCAAAAAAGGGAATAATATTTGTCACACCGATAATTACGCTGATTAACATAACATAGGGAAGCTTCATTAATGTCATACAGAAAAAGCAGATAATCCCAATAATCAGCGAATCCACCAGCTTACCGATAATAAAGCCTCCAAACACTGAATGCGTGTACTTCGCCTCTTCAATCAGCCGGTTTGCCCAGGCCAGCGGAAAAATACCATAAATGCACTTTTTGGCAATGGTCAGCAGACTGCCTTTCATATTCAGCAGGTAAATCATTACAATTAAGCCGATTAATACATTTTTCAGCCAGTTAATTACACTGAACATCCCGCTTGAAACACTGCCCACAATCTTATCCAGATTAGGAGCCACAACATCCTTCCCCAGGGTCTTTCCCCACTGCATCGCCTGATCCAGGTAAAACGTCACCTGTTCACGAATATCGGGATTATTATTCAGGCGTTCCTCCACCCAGAAATAAAAATGATTAATATTCTCCGGCAATGCCTCCAAAACCGTTTTAATGCTCTGATGGATCTGCGGAATAAGCATGGAAAACAACCCGGCAACAATAAAATATAAGATCACCAGACTGGCAGTCGTCCCCAGAAACTTCCCTGCGCTTTCCCTGCGTTTATCACTCTTTACCCAGTGCTTCCCATAAGTATCCACCACGGCAATACACCAATTATACACTGGTGCCAATAGGTAGGCCAGCACTGCCCCGTAAATAATCGGTGTCAATATCGTAAACAACGCTGCTCCCGCTGCCTTAACCTGTTCAAAACGCACCAGTAAATAGGCAAACGCTATACTGGCAGCAATCACACAAAACGCCGTTATCCCCCAATAAATATAATCCTTAAACTTATGATGATGATTCATTCTACACTTCCTTATTAAACTTTTTTCGCTGTTGTTTTTTTCTGCACTGGGCAGCACTTCCTGCACAGGATAATCTTTCCTGACAAATAAAGCAAAACAGAAAGCAGCGATTTCTCGCTGCTTCTTATCTTAGGTAATCCCAAAATGCCGGTTCTTACTCATTGACGCCTAGCCGTGCTAGGTGGGTAACCTCACTTAGACTTCTGCCTTCCACTCAAAACGGAGGCCTGACATCCGTCTAAAAATATCGGAATCCCTTATGTCATACTGTAGGTTCAAATAAAGTAAGAGTGTCGAACATCCCAGGAATTACTCTTCCCATAGGTTTGCTTCACATGGTTTGATTATACAACAGCCGATTCTCTTTTTCAAGAACTTTTTTGATTATACCATATCTTTCCTCAGGTTAAAAGAAAATATTGAAGTTTTTCCTTTTCTTTTTCCGTTATACTATATAGAAGAATATATTCTCATTACAAAGGAGGATTCATTCCTTGGACTCGCAGGAGCAGCTGGAACGCTGGATGACTGAATACCAAAACTTAATATATTCCATCTGCTATCGACTTACCGGAGATTACTTCGATTCTGAGGATTTAGCCCAGGATACCTTTCTTTCTGCTTACCGGCATTATAAGGATTTTGACGGACAGAATGAAAAAGCCTGGCTTTGTCGTATTGCCACAAATAAGTGTATTGACTATTTAAAACGGGCAGGACGGCGTTCTGTTCCCACCGAAGATGTTTACTTTACTTCGATTCCTGATCAGTCACCTTCCCTGGAAAAAAAGGTACTGGAAAACGACTTGCAGAAACGCCTGTGGGACTGCTGCAACCAGCTCGCCCCGCCCTACCGCCAGGTCGCCTTAGACTACTATTACTACGAACTGGACATCAGCGAAATCACAGAAAAAACCGGAAAAAATAAAAAAACCCTGCAGACACAGATTTACCGCGCCAAGGGTATGCTAAGAAAACTAATCAGAGAGGAGGATTTACGTCATGACTGAGCCAACTATACAGCAACATACCATAGAACAATTTACTTCTTTAGAAGAACTTTATTCCCTGTGCCAGGATGATAACTGGCTGATGGGTTTTATTCAGGATACTGAAAACCACAGAATGGTTAAAGTACCTGCCCATATGAAAGAAGAAACTTTAAAGCAGATTTCTTCTCCCCTCTCTTCCCCTGGTGAGAGGAGAATTTCCCCTTCCGCCATCACCATGCTAAAAGATAACGGAATCTCCTGCAGAAGAATAAAAAACAAGCCCCTTTCCAAACACATGGAGCTCTTTCTCTACAGCCTGCGGGTCAGTGCGGCAACCATGGGAGCGATTATTGTGCTCTTTTTAGCCCCCCCATCGCTTAAACTGCTGCATACGACATTTTCAAATTCCGCCATGGAATTTTCCAATGTTTTTTATCTAAGGGAGGTACAACCAAATGAGTAGAAAAAAAAGCGGATTTTTAACCTTCTGCTGTTCTCTTTTGCCGGGAGCAGGGGAAATGTATCTTGGATTTTTAAAACAGGGGGCAAGTATTATGACCCTGTTCCTTCTCCTGTTTGCTGTGTGCGGAGTTATTTTTCCTCCTGCGGCAACCTTCTGTTCCGTTGTCTGGTTTTACAGTTTCTTCCACACCCATAACTTAAACAGCCTGCCCGACGATGAATTTTATGCTATCCAGGACGAATACATCATCCATTTTTCGCAGATCACCAAAGGACAGGAAGTGCTGCTCAACCGCTATCGAAAGCTTTTTGCCTTCATCCTAATCTTTTTAGGCGCCTCCATCATCTGGAGGAATATCAACCACTTCCTGCTCTACATTGCCTACGATGTCCTGGCGCTTCCCGAAGAACTATTGGACGTTTTTCAATGGTTCATCCAATCTCTGCCGCAAATGATTATTGCCCTGGCAATTATTGCTTTTGGTTTTTACCTTATCCGCAATAAAAAGAAGGAACTTTTAGAACTTGAGCACAAATAAATAACCAACAAGCTGTAATTCATCAAAAACATATCAAAAACAAGAAAGAAAAAGCCTAACCATACGCACCGGATCAGGCTTTTTCTTTCTTCATTTACAACACGCTTATCTTCCAGTCACAACGGACTTCATCTCTGACATCCATAGAACGGAAGAGGTTAAACCATAAATTAACCTAACTCGTCAACAACCTTCTGAATTGCAGCTAAAGCGTCATCCGGCAGCTTGTCATAGCCTTCTTTCGCTGTAGCAAATTCCTTAATCTCATTTACACGGTCATTCATACGGGCCTTTAACTGCCCTACATAATCAGGATCGTTCATATCCGGCACAAAGCCTTCCCAATCCATGATTTCGATATCGGTAAACGGTCCCCACTTCTTAAAGTCAGCCTTTTTCTCTACGATTGCCTCCAGAATACCTAAGGTATCTGCAGGTTTAACCTTCTTACCCATGAAATCACCGGTATTAATGATATAGCAGTCTACATTCTTCTCTTCTACCAGCTTCTTAAACTTCTCATAATCATTTGCCAGCGGATAAGTTCTGAATGGGTTGGCATAAGGTACAACAACCAGCTTGTTCGGATCTACGCCAGGAGCCAGACGCTCTGCGGAAGATCTCTTAGTTGCCAGGGTAGCACCCATAACCGATGCCAGGGAAGCACCCTTTAACCGAACTACCGGCGGAATCGTCGGGTCTTTCATAATCCAGAAAATCGCATTAACCGGAGCATCGATCTTATCTACGCGGTTCGGCGACCATAATTTGGATTTAATCGCACGACCATTGCCGTTACGGATATCTTCGGTAACTAACTGAAGCTTTCCGTCCTCATCTAAGGTAGCGGAGCAGTTCTGTGCTGTCAGCAGGTACTGGTTATCTGCGCATCCGGTCGGATAATCTGCTGTCTTATCAAAATAGGTCGGCTCTAAAGCGATGGAAGCACAGGTATCGGTATTGATAATAAAAGCATCATCATGCAGAACCTTAATTTCATACTTGCCATTATGCTTTGCATGGGTTAATGTGGATTTACCGGAACCGGACAGACCATATACGGAAGCAACAAACTTGCTGCCATCAGCCAGGGTATATTCCTTCTGTCCGCCGTGACAGGATGCGTAACCGTTGCGGTTGGCAATCGCCCATGCCATGGTCAGCGTGCCCTTCTTATGCTCGCCGAAATACCGCATACCTAAGATACATGCACAGTTGGTTTCGGTATTAAAGTAGCACAGGGTTTTCTTCTGCGGATCAGACAGGCAGTCTAAGGATACGTTTGGACGGTCAGAACCGTTCCACTGCGGATCGGAGAAGATAAAGATGTCAGCTTCCTTGCCATCGCCAACCGGCTTGGAATTTTTATACATCTTTACATACTCGTCAGACATATACTGGAAGTTCAGCATCCAGTTATACATAACATTCTCTTCGCCCTCAGGAATCAAAAGGTGAGCCTTTACCATAAATTCAGGATCAAGACCTACAAATACTTCTGCATGATACATGGTTTTCCAGCGGGACTCATAAACAGCATCCATGGCAACCAGATCAAGGGCTGCACAGTTCACTCCTGGCTCACCGGAAATACGGCGTGCCGTAGCGTAACGACCCGTAATCGCACCGTCGTTAAACAGCAGAACCTTTGCATCTTTCTCTAAGCCAAATTCTTCGCCACGGTAAACTGGCATATCCGTTACGATGGTTCCTGGAGAATTCTTTGCTAATTCATAAGCTTCCTTTAATGTGTTTACCTTTACCACATTATTTCCATAGAAAGCGGCTTCAATGATGGATCTTGTTTTGGAAAAGCCTGGCTTGTCTTTTCCAATTTCAGCAATTGGGTAATATGCTTTTGTTGACATAGAAAATCCTCCTTTTGATAAATCCAAATTTGTTTTTATTATCTCACTTCGTTAAGAAAAAGTCAATAATAATTGACGAATACACAAAAATTTTAGATTTTATTCCATTTTTTGTAAATCCTTTTATTCCTCAAAAACAATCTCCAATTCTCTCCAAAACTCTACGCTTCATTAATCACCAAAGCAATCATCTCCAAATCCTCTTCACTATTATTCTCCATACTGTGCCACTCACCGCAGGCAATCGTACAGATATCTCCCGGATGAACAACTGTCCTGGACTTATCATTATCCACAAATACCCCTTCACCCTTAATAATATAATAGGGCTCCGTATTCCCCACATGCTGATGCCATCCGATACTGCAATGCGCAGGAATTACCACGCGGGCATACATCGACCCATGCCCCATCAGCTCCTCAGGGCTTAAAATCGGATACAGCGTAATACTCCCGTTCCCCCCGCGCAAATTCTCCTTCACCACTGCCTCATTCTTCCTTACCATAAAAATTCCTCCTTTATTTGATTATTTTTCTGTTTTTTCATTTTCCATCAGCTAACTGCCGCAGGCATAGCATTTACCCCTCTACAGCACCGCTGCAATCGCCTCTCTCACATTCGCCACCCCAATCAGCCGAATCCCCTTCACCGGCTTTAATCTCTCCATACACAGCCGCGGAAGCACACAGGTTGTAAACCCCAGTTTCTTCGCCTCATATACCCGATGATCCGCCATGGAAACTGCCCTGACCTCCCCAGCCAGTCCCACTTCCCCGAAAATCACCGTCGAAGGGTCAACTGGCCTGTCCTTATAGCTGGAAATCAGCGCCAGAATAATCGCCAAATCCATCGCCGGTTCATTCAATTTCATTCCTCCGGCAATATTCACGTAGGCGTCAAATCTCCCCAAATCATATCTGCACCGCTTCTCCAACACCGCCATCAAAAGATTCACCCGGTTAAAATCTGTACCTGCCGCTGTTCTCCTGGCAAGTCCGAAATTCGTTTCTGTCACCAGAGCCTGCACCTCCAAAAGGATCGATCTCGTCCCCTCCATCAGACAGGCCACCACTGCCCCCGAAGCATCCTCCGGCCTTCCGCTCAGCAAAAACTCTGAGGGGTTTTCCACCTCGCAAAGCCCCTCCTCCTGCATCTCAAACACCCCAATTTCATTTGTCGATCCAAACCTGTTCTTCACCGCCCGAAGTATCCGGTAAGAGGCTGTCCTCTCCCCCTCAAAATAAAGCACCGTGTCCACCATATGCTCAAGCACGCGGGGTCCGGCAACCACTCCCTCCTTTGTCACATGACCGACGATAAAGACCGCAATCCCCATCCCCTTCGCAAGCTGCATCAAAACATTTGTGCATTCTCGAACCTGGCTCACACTCCCCGGCGCCGAGGTAATCTCCTCCATATACATCGTCTGAATCGAGTCAATTACCACAACCTCCGGCTTTTCTGCCTCCATAACCTCCCGTATATCCCCAAGATTATTCTCACACAGAAACCTCAGATCCCCCGTCACTTCCCCAATTCTGTTCGCCCGAAGCTTAATCTGCTTTAAAGATTCCTCCCCCGAAATATACAAAACCTTCTTCCCGTCTTTCGCCAGGTTCCGGCACACCTGTAAAAGAATCGTCGACTTCCCGATTCCCGGATCGCCGCCCACCAGCACCAGAGACCCAATCACAATCCCGCTTCCCAGCACCCGATCCAGTTCGCCAAATCCCGTACTCATCCGATCCTGTTCGTCAATGGAAATCTCAGACAAAAGGGCAGGTTTAACCTGCCCCTTCCTGCGGATAGAACTTCCCGGCGAGGATGACGCTTTCCCCGCAGCAGGTTCTTCCACCATAGTATTCCACTGACGGCAGGCCGGGCACTGCCCCATCCATTTGCTGGACTCAAAACCGCATTCCCTGCAAAAAAACACACTCGCCTTAGCCTTCGCCATCGATTTATAACCTTCCTGCCCTATGCCTTAACAATCTCTAAATCAATCGGTTTCCCATCTTCCAGATCCAAATTCACCGCAAGCTTCCCGCTTACATTCGTCGTAATCTCCGCTGTCAGTTCTCTATTCTCAAAAACCTGATAAAGCGTATCCTCTTCTAACTGAAGCGTAACCTGTGAGGCCTTATACCCCTCTACCCGGCACACAACCCCTTCATCGGTCTCCGAAAAATGATCCACTGCCGTCCCCGGAACTGACTCATATACAAACATCCCGTTCCGCTCCAACTTCGTTATCTCATAAAATGTCTTTACCTTATACAAATCACCCTGATGCTCAAAATCCTGTTTCTTCGACTTTTCATTCAGCGAAAAATTCCCAAAACTAATGCTCCCGTCCTGTTCCGTCTGAATCAACGCTTCAATTCCTGGCATCCTTTTGCCCTCCTAGTGTATTAATCTACTTATCCGTTACATGGAAATACATTCCATGCTGCCGCAGATGCACAAACCTGCCTGAACAATCGCTATATTTCCAATTACCATTATACATGAATCTCCTAAAAATAACCAGCGGAAAATGAAACTTTTAAACCACAGCCGCCTTCGTCCCGGTCAGCACCAGTTTGCCATCCTTCCCGGAAACCTGCACCAGATCTCCTTTTTTCACCTTTCCGTCGAGAATCTCCTCAGCCAGCTTATCCTCCAGCAGATTTTGAATCGTTCTTCGCAGCGGCCTCGCCCCGTACTTCTCATCGTATCCCTTTTCAATCAGCACCTTTCTGGCCTCTTCATCCACCGTAAGACGGATATCCATCTGATCCTTCGTCCGCTTCAAAATCACATCCAGCATAATCCCGGCAATCTGTTCCATGTGCTCTTTATTCAGCTGATGGAATACAATAATATCATCAATCCGGTTTAAAAACTCCGGTTTAAACAATCGCTTAACCTCTTCCATCACCCGATCCTTCATTAGCGTATAATTCGCCTTATCGTCATTTACCGAAGTAAATCCCAGGCGCTTTGGCGAGATAATATTCTCTGCCCCTGCATTGGATGTCATAATCAGAATCGTATTTTTAAAGTCAATCTTTCTTCCCTGCGCATCCGTAATATGCCCGTCGTCAAGCACCTGAAGCAGAATATTAAATACATCCGGGTGGGCCTTCTCAATCTCATCAAATAAGATCACCGAATAAGGATTTCTCCGCACCTTTTCGCTTAACTGCCCGCCTTCGTCATAGCCCACATAGCCTGGAGGCGACCCGATCATCTTGGAAACACTGTGCTTTTCCATGTACTCTGACATATCTACCCGGATCAGTGCCGTTTCTGTCCCGAACATCGCCTCAGCAAGCGCTTTGGAAAGTTCCGTTTTTCCCACGCCCGTAGGCCCTAAAAACAGAAAGGAACCAATGGGCCGCTTCGGGTCCTTTAATCCCACCCGGCCCCTGCGGATAGCCTTGGAAATCGCCGTCACAGCCTCTTCCTGACCAACAACCCGCTGATGAAGGATGGATTCCAGCTTCCGCAGCCGTTCGGATTCCTCTTCCTCTAACTTCTTCACCGGAATCTTCGTCCATCCGGCTACGATATCAGCAATCTGGTTTTCATCCACCACAAGCTTACGGCTGACCTTTTCCTTTTCCCATTTTGCACGGAGTTTTTCAATTTTTTCACGCTTTTTCGCCTGCTTTTTCTTAATTTCCCCGGCCTTTTCATAGGCTTCCGCTTTAATTGCTGCTTCTTTATTTTTCTCTAAGGCTTCAATTTCCTGCTCTAAAACCTTAACCTCCTCCGGCTCCACAAAGCTGGAAAGTCTTACTTTAGAAGAGGCCTCGTCAATTAAATCAATCGCCTTATCCGGCAGAAAACGGTCATTAATATATCTGGAGGACAGCTTAACCGCCGCCTCTAACGCTGCATTCGTAATGGTTACCTTGTGATGATCCTCATACCGCCCCCGAAGTCCCATTAAGATGGCAATGCTTTCCTCCACCCCTGGCTCCTCCACAGTCACTGGCTGGAATCGCCGCTCTAAGGCCGCATCCTTTTCAATGTATTTTCGGTACTCCTCAATCGTCGTCGCCCCAATCAGCTGAATTTCTCCTCTGGCTAAGGACGGCTTTAGGATATTCGATGCATCAATTGCGCCTTCTGCCCCGCCTGCGCCGATAATCGTGTGGATTTCATCGATAAACAGCAAAACCTGTCCATCCTCCATCACTTCCCTGAGCACCCGCTTAATTCTTTCTTCAAACTCGCCCCGATACTTCGACCCCGCTACCATGCCTGATAAGTCCAGAGTTACCACGCGCTTTTCCAAAATCGTCTCCGGCACATCACCCGCGGCAATCATCTGGGCAAGTCCTTCCACCACTGCCGTCTTTCCCACGCCCGGTTCACCAATTAAACATGGATTATTTTTTGTCCTTCGGCTTAAAATCTGAATCACCCTCTGGATTTCATTTTCCCGTCCAATCACCGGATCAAGCTTTCCCTCGCGGGCAAGTGCAGTCAAATCACGGCTGTAATTATCAAGAACAGGCGTATTGCTGCGGCCTCTGGCCTGACTACGGCTCCCCGGCAGTTCCTCCTTAGCGCTTGCCGGGGCATCCTCTCCCATCGCTGAGAGCAAATCAATATAAAGTTTTTGAATGCTGATTCCCAGAGTATTTAGCAGCCTGGTCGCCACACAGTCTCCTTCCTTAATCATGGCAATCAGCAGGTGCTCTGTCCCGATTAATGGCGCACGGAAGCGAACAGCCTCTTTATAGCTATTTTCCAAAACCCTTCTGGCACTGGGGGTATAGCCGCTCTTCTCCGCCATACCCACGATATTATTGGGGGAAATCAGCTGGCTTACCAGCTCCAGCACCTTTTCTTCCTCGATTCCGCATTCCTCTAACACCTTGGCGGCAACTCCGGTGCCTTCGTGAAGCAGGCCAAGCAGAAGATGCTCTGTCCCTACATAATTATGGCCCAGGCTTTCTGCCGCACCCGCGGCAAGATTAATGGCTTCCCTGGCCTTTGCTGTAAATCTATCGATCATAACCTTGTGTTCCTCCTGTATTCCACTCGCGTTTTTATTCTCTGTGCCATCAGGCTAACTCCGGCAATTCCTTCCTCACATACTCTGCTCTTGCCATATCCAGCTCATCCTTCCCCAGAGGCTTGTGCGAAAGCTTTTGGAGATTTGCCTGCTGGATACCAAGCATCATGCGATAAATGGAACATGGCTCCTTCACACGGATCAGGCCGTCGTCTGCCCCCGCCATCAGCTGGGAAAGGAAGATCATGCCATCCTTGCCGGACAGCCTGCGGGCGTACTTTAACACGCCATAGGACTTATACACCTCGTCCTCACGCTCCAGACGTTGATTGGTCAAGGTAGCCTCGCGCACCTGCTTTTCCTGCCGGTTAAGCTGCCCTGCCATCCTTGTCACCAGATCTATAATTTCCTGCTCGGAAAGCCCCAAGGTCTTTTGATTGGCAATCTCAAACAAAGAACCATAGTTTTCGCTTCCCTCCCCGTAAACCCCGCGCAGGGTAAGACCAAATCGGCTCATCTCCCCGACCAGGCTGGAGAACTTCTTTCCCAACGAAAGGGTGGGCAAATGCAGAGTAACGGAAGCCTTAAGGCCAGTTCCAACATTGGTGGGAAAAGAAGTGAGATAGCCATATTTCTCATCAAAGGCATAGGAAAACCGGGCATTGACATAATCGTCCAGCTTATCTGCCCGGCTCCACAGTTCATTTAAACAAAGACCCGTGGAAAGAAACTGCATGCGGATGTGGTCATCTCCGTTCAACACCAGGCTGACGCTCTCATCGCGGGAGACGATCAGACCCACCATTCCTTTTTTATTCAGTATCGCGGAATTTAAAATCCGCCTTTCCCTAAGCGCCCTCCGGCTTAATTCATCCAGTTCTTCCAGATAGGCATACTCATACGGGGTGCCGTCCAGCTCCTCTAAATTTTTTAAACCAAACTCCAGGCGCTTAACCAGTTCTTCCCCCTCCCGGTCCGACAGGGTCTTGGGGAAGCGGTATTGATCCCAGTTGCGCACCAGACGAACCCGGCTGCTTACAATATTGGGCTCACTCTCTGCCTTTTGTTCAAACCACTTAACCATTCTGCTCCTCCTCCCGCCGTAATTCCTTTATCTGATCCCGGTAACGGGCGGCTTCTTCATATTCTTCCTTTTCAATGGCCTCCTCAAGCCTTGCCTTTAACAGGGTAATCGTCTCTGCACGGCTGGTTGTCTCCGTTACCACCATGCCGACCGGGGCGTTTTCATTGCCCGTAACTGCACTGACCGGCTCCATCTTCCTGAACCTGGGCTGTTTGCCCTTATGGCTGTCATTTCCCTGAAGTTTTTTAATCTTATCGCCAATCAGCAAATCAAACACATGATAGCAGTCAGGGCAGCCAAAACGGCTGTGCTCGACAAAGTCCTGGTAGCTGGTTTTGCAGATCGGACAGGTAATCTGCTGAAGCTTATCTTCCTTCTGGCTGCTTTCCTCTAACCCCAAAAGACTGGAAAGAAGTTTTGCCAGGGGAAATTCCCCGTCAAAAATCGCTGAATAATGCCCCATATCCATTTCCTTAGCGCACTGAGAGCACAGGTTATGCTCCGTCTTTACGCCGTTGATAACCTCAGTATAGCGAATATTCGCTTCTCTGATCTTACAATTTTCACATAACATTAGCAGCCTCCTCACTCCGCTTGTGTGCCGGAGTTTTTTGAAAACACATTATAAATTTCATCAACCAGCTGATGCACCTCCGTCCGGGAGATATTTTTGCAAATTCCCCTGGCCAGAACGACATACAGATTTTGGCGAAGTTCTTCCAAGGCCTGAAGTTTATCAATATCCAGGCTGATAATCGCACCCTTGCGCCGGTCAAGCTTAACAAAACCTTCCTGGCGCAGGATAGAATAGGCTTTATTTACTGTATGCATATTGATGCCGATTTGATCCGCCAGACTTCTCACAGACGGCAGCGGGTCCCCTTCGCAGAAGGTCTCCATGGCAATTCCCAGGATAATCTGGTTGCAGAGCTGGAGGTAAAAGGCTTCATCGCTGTTAAAATCAATTTTTAAAATCATTCGTTCACCATCTTTCGTTGCTTGCACACTTGTTATAGGGATTATATAACACGAGATAGGAAATGTCAATGAGGGAATGGGTGGGAACGCTTCCTGCTGTTAAAATATGAAAAACAATCGATGGTATCAAGAATATCCTTAAAATCATCCCTTGGCGCAAGATCGATATACGCCCTAAGGATCTGCTGTTCTTCTTTTTTATAAGAGCCATAGAAAATATCATAGAGGTTGTGCCCGCGCAGGTGGACGCGCACTGCTTCCATATTATCTTTCAAGTCCTGAGGCGATTCGGGCATTTTTCCGATAGCTTGTACTAAGTTTTTACCGCTTTTCAGCTTCCAGAGATATTCCTTCCACTTCTCCCACAACCGTTCATAAAAATTATCCTCACTTTTTACGATGCCAAGCACGGTCATAATTTCAGGATTAAAAAAATAATTTTCAAACGAATAATACTTTAAAATCAAAACATTCTTCCGGGTTATTTGGGGAAGTTTATCGATATCCTCCTCATTTCGGGCCTCATAATAATGGCAGAGCTGACTGGCAAGCTCTTCCGGGTCCTTTCCGTCACCGTCGCGGATCATCAGAAACTGGTCACGGATATAGACCTGGTTCATATACTTTAAATTGGCATAGGTCTTGATATTCGTACAGCTGTTGGTGGTAATAATGGAAATTCGCTGAAGACGGCCCTCCCTGTCGTAAATCTCAGAATAGTATTTCTCCAAAAGAAGGGGAAGGCGGCTTTTATCCTGTTTCCCCTCGACAATAAAGACAAAATTCGTATGCATAAAGTCATTGGCCCCATAGCCCAAAGCATTTAATATGCTGTCAATATGCGCCCTGGGATTGACGATGGAATAGTATTCATCATCCAAAATAATCTGACGGATCTGGCGGCTGGTAAAATTGGGAAGGAGGTTTGGGGAATGGGTGGTAAAAATCACCTGGTTTTTCTTGGAAAGACGGTAGAGGATTTCCCCGGAGATTTTCTGCAGCTGGGGATGGAGGAAAATTTCCGGATCTTCCACGATAATAATGCTGGGAATCCTGGTATCGTCATCGGTGTAAGTTTCCAGCATGGATAACATATACAAGCTCCGCATTCCATTACTTAAATATTCAATCGGGCAGGGATTGCCCTCATTCTCACGGCAGGTCTCCACCTTAATCCGAAACATCTCCTGGGTATTGCAGTTTAAGGTAAATATCAGCCTTTCATGTCCGCCATTTTTCCGGTAATTTCGATTTAACTTTTCCTCAAATTCTTTTACATTCAGCTGATACAGCTTATATTCCAGAAGGCGGGCGGTTTCAACAATCCTTAATTCCGCCGGAGGCTTTTGATTAATCAGTCCAATGCACTGAAAGCACTGGTTACAGACTTTTGCCGGACTAAACATACAGGTACTTGCGCGGAGCTGTTCTAACTGCACATCCTCCCGAAACATCAGCAAGTCTTCCTGGAACTGCGACAATCTTCTGTCTGTATCGATATAATACACCCTGGGAAAAATCTCCTGAATTTTCGGATTATGCTTCCGAAACCCATCGCTGTAGCGCACATCCCCCTTCCAGTTTATTGTGCAGGTGAAAGAAAGTCTGCCATCCTCACAGGAGGGAAGCTTCGCATAAAAGTCTTTCTCCCACACATCATAGCGCTTATATACACTCACCCTTCCCTGCCGGTGAAGATGCTCTAAATCCTCCCGCGTCAACTTTAGGGTAAGCCCGATTTCAATGTTTTGTTTTTTTATATTAAAATCTTTCTCTGTCACCTTGTAAAGTCCAAACACTGCCCGGAGCGCATCGACAACGGAGGTTTTTCCCGTATTATTCCTCCCCACCAAAATCAATGCGCTCTCAATCTCTCCGATTTCCATTTCCCGGATAGACTTAAAATTTTTTATCACAATTCGCTCAATTTGCATTTGTTATTCATTCCTTTTTCGCAATGCTTCTGTACAGTTTTCTTTAAATATACCACGGTTTTTTTCACGGAACAAGTAAAATTCACTTATCCCACCCGATATCTCTCCATCCAGAAATTCACCTGTAAAATATAAGCTAACATCTGCGGCCCTGCCATCAGCTGTCCATACCAAGGTCTTGCATAATCCGACGACGCATTTAAAAAAGCCTCCACCTTCTTCTTATCCAGATACTTCATCACCGGCGCCTGAATATCCCCCATCATTTCCCGCACCCGATCCGCCAGTAATTCTTCATATTTGGTATCATAGGTTTTGGGATACGGCGATTTTTTCCTGAATAGAATCTCTTCCGGCAAAAGCCCTCGGCTGGCCTCACGAAGCAGATGTTTTGCCACCCCTCCGGCTGTTTTGATCTCCCAGGGAACATTCCAGACATATTCGATAATCCTGTGATCAGCAAAGGGAACCCTGGCCTCTAAGCCGGAATACATACTGGTTCTGTCCATCCGGTTTAACAGGGTCTGCATAAACCAGCGCAGATTAAGCCAGGCAATCTCCCTGCGCCGCGCCTCCATTTTCGTTTCTCCTTCAAGATAGGGCGTTTCTGCAAGCGAAGCTTCATAGCTCTCCCGAATAAATTCTTCCATCTTAAGTTCCTTAAGCACCTCTTCCTTTAATAAAACCTGCCTGGCCCCGGAATCAACGGACCAGGGAAAGGTATCTGCTTCAAAAAATTCTTTTTTATGGAACCAGGGATAGCCTCCGAAAATCTCGTCCGCACACTCCCCGGTCAGCGCCACCTTGCAGGTCTCCTTTACCATAGAGCAAAACTGAAGCATGGAAGAATCGATATCTGCCATCGACGGGAGATCATGGGCAAGAACGGAATCATACAGCCGGTCAGCCTGGGTAAGATTAGAACATTCCAGATAATGGTGGCAGGAACCTAAAAACTCTGCCATCTTATCGACATAAGGGCGGTCCCTGGAAGGCTGAAAAGCATTGGCCTGAAAAAAGCGGTCATTGCCCACAAAATCAAAGGAAAATGTATGGAGCTGCCTTCCCTTCTTTTTTAATTCCGCCGCACAGACAGCAGAAACCAGGCTGCTGTCAATTCCGCCGGAAAGAAAGGTGCAGATTGGCACATCCGATACCATTTGCCGCCGGATAGCATCCTGAACGAGAAACGAGGTTTTTTCTATCGTCTCCTGCGCACTGTCCTCATGAGGATGGCTTTCCAGCGCCCAATAGGTAATATCCTGTATCCCCGCAGACCCACAGAGCAGATAATGACCAGGAAGAACCTCCTTCACCCCTGCAAATATACCAGATCCCGGAATACGGGCCGGCCCCAGTGAAAAGATTTCCTGAATCCCCCGCTTATCCAGCCGCGGAACAACCGCAGGATGGGCAAAAAGCCCCTTAATTTCCGAGGCAAATATCAGTTCTTCTTCACACTGCGTATAAAACAGCGGCTTGACACCGGCGCGATCCCGGCAGAGCATCAGCTGCCTTTTTTGTGTGTCCAAAACAGCAAAGGCATAAATCCCATTCAGCCGCCTGACAATTTCAGGCCCAAATTCCAGATATCCATTTAACACGACCTCGGTATCGCTGGTGCTTTCAAACCGCTGCCCCAGCGAACACAGTTCCTTTCGTAATTCTTCTGTATTATAAAGCTCTCCGTTATAAATAATCGCAACCGTCTCATCCCCCATCCGCCTGAGCATGGGCTGACCGCCGCCAATTAAGTCAATGACTGCGAGCCGGGCATGGGCCAACCCGCCTTCTCTGCCCAGCCAAATTCCCGAAGAATCCGGTCCCCGATGCCTTAATACCCTACTCATTTTACTTAAAATACCACAGGCAAACTCTCTGGTCTGCTGATAATTTTTATTCGGCTGATAAAAACCTGCAATTCCGCACATAAACACCTTCCCAAGGATGGTTTTATCTATGATATGCAGTAAAAAGGGAAAAAAATACCTAAATGGACAACGTTCGGAGCTGTCCTGAAAGAATCTGCCAGTGTTTTGAAGAGACAGCAAAAAAACTGCCTTCAAAAAACCCTCATATAGGATTTCTTTTTCCGGCAGTTTTCTATTTTCTAACGATTAAAGACCTCTCTCCAAACGATAATCATTGCTAATATTATAAATCCAAAAATTCAAAATCTTCATCTGACTCATCTGCTTTTGCCTGTACAGCTTCCGCCTGCTGGCTTTCTTCCTCCATTCCAATATAGGCAAAATCATCCTCCATCTCCTGTTCCTGCACCGCCTGTCTTTCCTGCGAAGAATACCTAACCCTTGAAACAGGCTCTTCCGATGCATAGTCCCTTTCGGATAATGCCGGTTCAGACGACTGCGGGCGGCCTGGCTGAACAAAGCTGTCCTCTTCCTCCTCTTCTCCCCGCAGATAACGCTCTTCCCGGCTGGAAGCCTGACGCCTCGACCGTCTTTCCTCCTCTGTTCTGTCATGCTCTCCCCCGCGATAAGGCTCCGGCTTACGGGAAACCAGAAGTGCCACGACAATAATCAGCAGGATAGCAACGACTGCCGCCAGCGCGATAATCAAATAAAGGCGAACTTTATAGTCCTCTAACAGACTATTATAATCCTCTGCAACTTTAATGTATTCCTCCTGCGTTATCCCGGTGTCCATTGCTGGGTCCTGGAAGTAGCGCTGAATAGTTTTCTCCGTTAAATCATAGCGGTAAAAATTCTTTTCTCCCGCTGCATTCATAGCGTAAAATACGCAGTACTGATGGTTGCTCTCTGAGGCCCAGATAAAGCCTGTGGCCTTATGTCCGTCAATATCTATTGTCGTCGTGGTAAAGCCCTCAGGAAGAACAGCCCCTTCCTCCGGTTCCAATATGGTAATTGCTTTTGCCGCTGCTTCTAGGCTGACACCGGTCACCACAGCTTCCGGCACGGCTGACTCGCCACCCTCGCTCTTATTAACGGAAATAGTATAGTTCTTTACTGTGATCCCATCGGAAGCTGTAACTTTGATGGTGATGGTATTCTCCCCCATCTGAAGCCCTTCATTTCCTTCAACGGTAACTGTAGATCCCTCAGCCGCCAATGCCTGCACATCAACGCTTTCCACATCCATTCCCACATGAATCGAATAGCTGTCAATAGCCGGGTTAAATTCCGGGGCAAGTGTTCCGGGTGAAACAGCCAGGGAGGCTAAAAATCCATCCGCAGCAGGGGCATTTTCCACGCCAGCCACGGTAATAGCAGAACTTCCCTGATGACCGATGGCTACAGCCTGAGTATTGCTGTCATAAACTTCACAGGAGGTAATGGTAATCTGGCTGGTTCCGGGCTTTAACGCCCGAAACTTCATCACAAACACAATGTTTTTTAAATCTCCGGCATCCGGTCCGCCATGCGCCCGCAGGGCACCGGCCCCGCCTTCCACGCTGTTGCCCTCGATAAATTCCAGCGCCGCAGGGTCATAAGCCAGCATAATTTCCGCCCGGCCCAAAGAACCTTCATCTATACTGACCTTCATATTTACGCTTACTTCCTGCCCCACCTCAGTGTTGGGATCAGTAAACATAATCTTTGCTGAAGCCGCCATGGAAACCACGGGAATCATAAGAACCATCATACACGCCAGGAGCAGCCCTGACAACATTCGTCTTGCATTTTTCATTTTCTGAATCTCCATTTAATCAAAATAGTAACGCCTATGGAACAATGGTTACATTGCTCCCACCTGGCCCGGTGTGCGTGTTTCCCGCCGGTGCTGTATTTCCTGGTGTCCATGTACTTCCTGTTCCTGTGTTCATTCCCGGCTGCGTCGTGCCGCTTCCTGAAGTCCCGGCTCCCGAAGTGCTTCCCGATGTCTGCCCCTGGGAAATTCCGCTTCTGGAAACCCGAAGAACATATTCGCGGGCAGTTCCGTTCTGTGCTGTTACCCGCACCTTCACCTCAGTAACACCGGCATTTAAAGCCACTGTACCTGTCCCGGTGACTACTGCCGTCGAATCTGCTGCTGCCGCTGAAAGCATAATACTGGCATCCCCGCTGCCCACAGCCACATCGTAAACCAGGGTATCCGGGGTAAACGCCGGGGTTATGGCATAGCCGTTTACCGTAAGGCTCTGCAGCTTATTATTGGGACTTCCGTTCCCGCCTGGCTTAACCGAAGCACTCTCCGGCATATTCCGGTAAACAGGAATGGAAAAGCGCATCGCTGTCTGGCGCATCGCCTCACTGTAGGCGTCGCCCATCTTTGCCCCTTCTGCCGCCGCTCCTTCAACATTGGTCATATACTGATGCTTGTATAAATTCGTTCCCTGGACATTAAACTTTTTCAGATAAAAGGTATTTTGGCCTGCCTTCATATAATTCTGCCCATACTGAATCGCCCCGCCGATAATCGACTTATCCGCACTGTTCCAGGGGCGCAGATAACTCCCGGACTGCGAAGCATACCACAACCCGCGCTGCACAGGTGTCATCCCATTGCTGGCATAAGCTTCAAAATTATAAAAATTATAAAAACCGCTTTTCCCGGAAATAGAATCGGACTTTCCTTCCCTTCCCTGCTCCTGAAGAATCATGGCCGTAAGCACATAAGGGCTGACCCCCGACTGTATCCCGGCATCGATAAGAATATCCACATAGGGCGCCTCTGTTCCCGAAAATACTGTTCTTCCCGCATTTTCTGCTGAAACTGGCGTCTGTACAGTTCCCGATGTCCCCCCAGGCGCCGCCACGCCATTTCCCTGGTCAGTTCCCGGAGCCTGATTTACACCTGAAACTCCATTTCCCTCAGAAACCGAACCTGTTTCCAAAACGGTATTTGTCCCCGGCCCCGAAACCACATTAGCTCCCTGCGCATCATTCCCTTTCGTTTCTGTATCTTCTCCCGGCCCCACAAGGGCAACGGTCTCTCCTACCATTTCTGTTTGATGACGGCTATAAGAAGGCACCTCTTCACCTCTGCTGATATTTGCCCCAGGCGAAACACCCTTCCACACATCAGTAAAGGCACCGCTGCCCTGTGTTCCTCCATGATTCGTCGCCCCGGAATTATTCTGCGTACCCGAAGCCGCTCCCTGTGTGAACCCTGGCCCATACCCTGTCTGTACAGAAGAATTTCCCCCTGAAGATTCTCCTGGTCCAGCGCCTGCAGAATTTCCCGTTCCCTGTCCGGTATTATTTGTAGTTCCCGTCCCTTGTCCGGTAGTTCCTGTCCCCTGCCCGTTCTGTCCGGGCATTTCAGTTCCCGCAGAAGTATTTCCCCCCGATGTCCCCGGAGTAAGCCCCTGGTAGGCGCCGCCAACGGTCCCGTTTCCCTCAAGAAATGTTCCCTTTACCATGGAAGCAAGGCCTTCCCTAGTATGTACCGACGGATCATAATCCTGTAACAAAAACTGAAAAATATATGTTTCATTTAAAAAATTCCTTGGGTCCATATAATAGCGGATAATCTCTTCACTTGCTGCAACCCATGAACTTCCGTCAAACCCAGGCCAGGTAGATGTGCCCCAATCATAAGCCCCCGGCGCCGTCGATTTCCACGAAGAAATACTGCTGCTGCTCACCAGATTCCTTCCCACCAGGCTTTCATTTTGAATCACTTCATTCCAATCCAGTCCTGTATCAAAGGCCGTAAACACCCACTGCGGATATCGGGCATGGAGTTCTCTCAAGCCCGGACGATAAGACTCAGGAAACCCCTGACGGTTCAAGTACTCTTCAAAATCCACATCACTGCTGTAGGAAGACGGAAATTTAAGATAACTTCCCATCACATAACCCACCGATGACACCCCGCCATCTCCGGTAAAACGAATCTGATACCAGAGCGTTCCGTCTGCTGCATTCGCCTCACCCAAAACGGTAACTGACGCCCCGTATGTAAGCTTTCCTGCCACGGCATTTGCCGTTCCCGGCGCGCTCCGTACATTTAACGTCGTCGCTGTAACCGTAGCAGGCCTCTCTGCGCCATAACTTACACCGCCAAACCCCGCCCCCAAAAATGAAACATGCGCCGGCGAACCCAACAGCATAAGTAAACTAAGCCCAAAACAAAGGCCTCTCTTCCAAACTTTTTTCATTCTATTCTCCTCTATAAAGGAACCATCTTTTTCCATGAAGCTCATCCTTGTACCATATATCGTTCTAACTTTCCAAGGAAAATCGGCTAATACAGTAGAAATTCTGCTAAAAATGTAAAAATATACGCTTTTCTATTATAATGACAAAGTTCCCCTACGTCAACACAATCAAAAAAAGTTCATGCACGGATCGTTAATTTGTAAGATTTAGTAAGATTTGTAAGAAAAAAGAAAAAGCAGCTGCCGCATGGCAACCACTTTTTCTTGTCTATCCTTAATTCACTTTATCCAATCTTTCTCTTTTTTGCCAGTGACACTCTTGCACCAGGCAAGAATCGCTGGCACTGCCGTTTGCACTTCTTACGATAACCGGCAGTTTTTATCTTCTACACCGGATAAGCCCCGCTCTCCTTATCTGCAACCGCCTGGTCTACCTTCGTCTGCTGTGCCTCACGGTACTGGAAGAATTCCTTGGCAACCGCCGGGAACAATGCATAGGACAATACATCCTCATCCTGCTGCTTCCACTGTGCACATTCCTTCTCAAACTTGGGCAGCTCCGGTTCAATTAAATCGGCTGGACGGCAGGTAATCGGCGTTTCATCTCCAATAATCTTCTTCTGTACCTCTGGATTAAACGGCTTAACCGTCTGTCCAAACTCGCCCATCATAATCTTCTTGGACTCCTTGGGAACCAGCTTATAGCGCTCCCCGGAAATCACGTTCATTACTGCCTGCGTACCTACAATCTGAGAAGAAGGAGTAACTAACGGCGGCTCGCCGAAGTCCTTGCGCACTCTCGGAATCTCCTCAAGTACTTCCTGGTACTTGTCTTCCTTGCCTGCCTCTTTAAGCTGGCTGACCAGGTTGGAAAGCATACCGCCCGGAACCTGATACTGCAGGGTCTTAATATTAACCCCCAATACCTTCGGATTCAGCAGCCCGCTTGCCAAAGA
>CAJUDX010000012.1:41155-61413 GCA_910584785.1 uncultured Lachnospiraceae bacterium
GCCGCATAAGGCGTCAAAAGACCCGCCATATCCTTAATACACAGAGAATCCGCACCCATATCCTCAATTCTCTTGGCAATATCCTTCCAGTACTCCAGCGTATAGGCATCGCCCAAGGTATAGCACAGGGCAATCTGGGCATGTCCCTTTTCCTTATTCGTTGCCTTCACCGCCGTCTGCAGGTTGCGGATATCATTCAGACAGTCAAAAATACGGATAATATCGATACCGTTCGCAATCGACTTCTGAACAAAATACTCCACCACGTCATCCGCATAATGATTATAGCCCAAAATATTCTGCCCGCGGAAGAGCATCTGCAGCTTTGTATTCTTAAATCCTGCTCTCAGCTTCCGAAGCCTCTCCCAGGGATCTTCCTTCAAAAACCGCAAACAAGAATCAAATGTTGCGCCGCCCCAGCACTCTACCGCATAATATCCCACCTGATCCATCTTATCAATAATCGGAAGCATCTGTTCCGTAGACATTCTGGTTGCAAGCAAAGACTGATGCGCGTCACGAAGGACGGTTTCCACAATCTTCACCGGCCTTTTTGCTGTATCTGCCATGATTATTTCCTCCTAATCATCCTAATTAATTTCCCAATTCTCCAAATTTACTGCCAAAGCCGACGATTTCCCTAAACTCCAAAAATCGCCATAAACGCACCCGCCGCAACAGCCGTACCGATAACACCTGCCACGTTCGGGCCCATCGCGTGCATTAACAGGAAGTTCGTCGGATCAGATTCCGATCCAACCTTCTGCGAAACACGGGCTGCCATCGGAACTGCCGACACACCAGCCGATCCAATCAGCGGATTTACTTTTCCGCCGGTCAGCTTGCACATTGCCTTGCCGAACAGTACACCCGTAGCCGTGCCCACGCCAAATGCAACCAGACCCAGAACAACGATCTTAATTGTATCCCAGTTCAGGAATGCCTCTGCACTCGTTGTCGCGCCGACCGAGGTGCCCAGCAAAATAACAACAATATACATCATTGCATTAGAAGCCGTTTCCGCAAGCTGCTTAACCACACCCGACTCACGGAAGAGGTTTCCTAACATCAGCATACCAACCAGCGGAGCCGTGGAAGGCAGAATCAGGCAGACAATCGTCGTAACAATAATCGGGAACAAAATCTTCTCCAGCTTGGAAACCGGACGAAGCTGCTCCATCTTAATCTTTCGCTCCTCCTCGGTCGTAAGAAGCTTCATAATCGGCGGCTGGATAATCGGAACCAACGCCATATAGGAATAAGCCGCAACCGCAATCGGTCCCATCAGACCGGTCTGTCCCAGCTTACCAGCCAGGAAAATCGAAGTTGGGCCGTCTGCGCCGCCGATAATAGAAATCGCCGCAGCCGCTTTTCCGTTAAAGCCCATAAAAATTGCCAAAAAGTACGCACTGTAAATACCAAACTGAGCCGCAGCCCCCAAGAGGAAACTCTTAGGATTGGCAATCAGCGGTCCAAAATCTGTCATTGCCCCTACACCCATAAAAATCAGGGAAGGAAGGATGCTCCACTCATCCAGCAGGAAGAAGTAATGCAGAAGCCCTCCCACTCCATTCGACGTATCTTCCGGCGAAGCCATAATATCCGGATAAATATTTACCAGCAGCATACCAAAAGCAATCGGCACCAGAAGCAGTGGTTCAAAGCCTTTTTTAATCGCCAGGTATAAGAAGAACAGGGCGACTGCAATCATAATATAATTACCAAATTCCAGATTAAAAAACGCCATCTGATGAAGAAGGTTGGTAAAGGTACTACCCATATCCATGTTTTGCACCAAGCCTTAAATCAAGCGGTTTCCCGCTCTTTTTAAGACGCAAACCAAAAGGGTGAAAGATGGGTTTGCCATTGATCCTTTCATTAAAATTTCTTTCTCCCTTATTCTTTTGCAGTGTTGTCTGCAAACGTTCACCGCAGCCTTTTGCCCGCGCAGCAGGCCCAAACACCCGCTGACTGCAAAAAGCTTAGTTCATCGTCGCAAGCACTGCACCGGCCTCTACGGAATCGCCAGCTGCTGCGTTAATGGTAGCAATGGTTCCGTCCTGCGGAGCAACAATATCGTTTTCCATCTTCATCGCTTCCAGAACCAGGATAACATCACCCTTCTTCACGGCCTGACCTGCACTCGCCTTCACTGCCAGCACCTTGCCCGGCATCGGAGCTGCCACGGTAACTGCGCCTGCTGCCCCTGCCGGAGCGGCGGCCTTCGGTGCGGCTGCGGGAGCTGCCTTCGGAGCGGCCTTGGGAGCCTTTGGTGCGGCTGCCGGAGCAGCACCAGTAAATCCTTCTTCAACCGTTACTTCATAAACATTTCCATTCACTGTAATTGTATAATTTTTCATGATTTCCTCCATATTTGTTCATATTTTAACAAACATACCGTTCATATTTTAAAGAACATACACATGATCAAACCCATGCTTTACCGCCATGATCACACTAAAATCTACGCTCTTTTCCACGCTGCACCGGTTTTCCGCTTAATCGAACGAACAACCAGGCCGTCAGCTGAAGTATTCTGGGATGCAGCAATCGCCGCAGTAATCACAGCAACCAGTTCCAAATCATCCGTTACATCCTCTTCTGCGACTTCTTCCACAGAAACCGGAGCCGGGGCCGGTGCAGGTACAGGAGCAGAGGCCGGAGCCTTCGCCGCCGCATTCTTCTTCTCCCACGCATTGATATACTTAAAGCAGCTGATAATCAGGCTGATAAAGATTAATACAATAAATACGGTTCCCATACCAATCAGGGTGTGTACTGCTCCCCTCCCCACATTCTCACCAAGAGTATAGAAAGGAACATACTCGATATTGGCAATGGAACCTGTCCGGTCATAGTAAACCGTAAGGGTTGCCGGACGTTTTTCAAAGGTTGCCTCGGTAACCGCCACGAACTGACGATCTTTCTGGGTTACGTTAATCTCGCCAAGCTGTACCAGATTGCCGACTTCTTCCTTGGTCGTCAGCCAGGAATCTAAGCTGGCAGCCATCGTTGTATTGCCATCATCCTCGTACTGTTCAATCATCGCCAGAATATCCGCTTCCGGGTAGCTGGTGAGCGCTTCCAGATTCTGCTGGGTAATCATGGTTATCGAGGCCTTAATGGTTTCATCCACGGCTTCCCCTGCATCCTCCGTTTTCGCGCAGCCGGTAAAAAGACCTAAGCACAGCACCATGGCAATGATGGCGAAAAGCGTTCTTCTTTTTTTCATTCTGCGTCACCTCATTCTTATTTGGTCCCGTGTTTCTTTGCCGGACGGTCCTCTCTCTTTGTGAACAGCATTTCCATCGCTGCAATCACTCTCTTCCGGGTGTCAGCAGCTTCGATAATATCGTCAACATAACCTCTCTTTGCTGCTGCCACGGCACTCGACTGCTTCTGGCTGTACACCGCCGCTTTCTCAGCAATCAGGGCTGCGGCATTCTCTGCCTTTTCGATTTCCTTCGCATACATAATCTTTGCTGCGGCATTAGCATCCATCATACCAATCGCTGCATCCGGCCATGCATAGACGATGTCCGCGCCCAGAGCCTTGCTGCCCATGGTCAGGTAAGCCGTGCCATAGGCCTGTCCCACCACTACCGTTACCTTGGGAACAGTAGCATTGGCATAGGCATAGGTCAGACGTCCTGCCGCCTTGGCAATTCTCCTCTCGGTATGTTTGTCGGCCTTGTAGCCCTTTACATTGACCAGTGTCAGTACAGGGATATTAAATGCATCGCAGAAAGAAAGGAAATCTGCAGCCTTATGACAGCCATTCGTCGTTAAAACGGCATCATAGGAAGCTGTCTTTTCGCCGTCCTCATAGGTTTCCGTGCGGTTGGCAATGCAGCCGATCGTCGTACCGTTAAGGCGGATAAAGCCCGTCACCATCTCCGGTGCGTAAGCTTTTTTCATTTCCATAAAGAAACTGTCATCAGAAATCAGAGTCAGAGCCAGAGCCGTATCGCCGGCGCAGCCAGCCAGATCCTCACATACACGGTTTAAATCATCCTGGCATTCGTCATAGGACATATCATCCTCATTATTTGCCGGAAGAATCGAAATCAGGGAACGAAGTTCTTCCATCACTGCAGCCTCATCGCCCACAAAATCCACTAAGCCTGCTTCCTCACTCTGGAATTTGGAAGACGCCGTATCGCACTTTCCGGCGTAGTTGCCGTCAAGAGCATTGGGGGAATTGACAAATAACTTTGCCTTCTTCTCCTCCATCAGCGTAAAGTCCGTAATTGCAGCTGAAACGGCCATGCCGCCGCCGCAGGTGCCAAAAACAGCGGTAATCTGCGGAATCACACCGGATGCCGCAGCCTGGCTCGCATAAATCTCACCAAAGCCGTTCAATGCGTCCGTCGCCTCCTGCAAACGCAGGCCTGCACAATCCACCAGGCCAATCACCGGGGCGCCCATCTTCATCGCCATCGCATAGAGGTTAGAAATCTTCCTGGCATGCATCTCGCCTACCGAGCCGCCCAAAACCGCAGCATCCTGGCTGTAAACATACACAAGATTGCCTTCGATCGTGCCGTAGCCGGTCACTACACCGTCAGCAGGGGTTTCCTGTTCAGTCATGTTAAAGTCTGTAGCACGGGCAGAAATATAGCCGCCGACTTCGACAAAACTGTTTTCATCAAGTAAAGCTTCAATTCTTTTACTTGCTGAAGTTTGTGCTGAATTACTCATTTTGCAGTCCTCCATTTTAAAATATTTTGACAGGAATCTGTTTGTAAGGAAGCAAACAAAAAACCTGATAAATCAAAAAATTCTGCGATTATAATTTTATATCGTATTTCCAAAAAAGGCAAGCCCTTTCGACAGATATTTCACAATATTTTAATATCTGCCATAAGTACCAAAAAATATGCACAGATTCCGGCAATGTGCCGAAATTTGTGCATATTTTTCATGAAATGCTTTCTGTCAAATTCAACATACTTCCTTGTCTCATCATCTAAAAGAATATCCGCATTATCAATCACGATTAACTTCCCCGGAACAGACAAAGACTTTATCCATTTAGACCCATCTTATTCCTGCGACTCCCCACGAATAATAAATTTCATACATTTTATCCATATCTTCCTGCTTCTCAATGATCAGCTGAAACTGACGCACATAACCATAAGCAAACACACCGGCAACCGCCAGATATTGGACCAGCCTGGACTTTGAATTACTCCCTTTTCGGAAAAATGTTCCCAGTGCTTATGTGAGAAAATTTGGTGAATATTTATAAGTTTTCATATTATTTAGGCAATTTAAGCAACTGCTTTTGATGTTTTGTTTATTGATACTATCTCTATTTTTTACTTTGGTAATATCCAAAACATATCATAGTCCAAATCCCAGGCACAACTGCATATCCAGCATTTGCTTGTCCATGATTATCAAGTACATAACAACCACCTATAAATGTTAAAGTCAGAAAAACAATTCCTAAAATCAAAGCTATTTTTTGGATCCGCCCTATCTTTTCTATAAGAATGACTTTTACTATCATGCAAACTGCCAATAATACAAGCGTTAATAATCCATTTATCAAAATGCTAGTATACCATGGAGCAGATTGCATAGCATATAGATACGGATATTTTCTAAAATGCCAGTATTCATATAGTCCTGAGCCAATGAACATACCAATAAACGCGCCTATGATAATATTTAGTATCTGATTTATCTTCTTTTTCATGGCTATCCTCTCAAAAAAATCTTTTTCTTCTGCCTCTGCTTACACAGAAGCCCCGCCAATCAGGAGCTTCCGCGCACCTCCAGAGAAACTTTGATAAACATATCTTCAGCATCCTCCTTATCGATAAGCTTCAGCATCGTATCCACCAGGCACCGGGCAAATTCCTCTTTGGAAAAGTCAATACTGGTCAATGGCGGCGATACCAGCTGGGAAAGGTAGGTATTATCCATGCCGGTCACTGCCATATCCTCCGGCACACGAAGTCCAAGTTTCTTTACATACTGCATAATATTCCCCGCCAGGTAATCATCCCCGGCGACAATCGCGGTGGGGCGCTCCGACGACGGCCCGGAAAAAACCAGGTCAAAAATCGTCGAGTAAATCGTTTCCAAAGAATCCGTGTTTTGGCATACCAGAGTTTCTTCATAGGAAAGCCCGTTTTCTTCCAGAGCATCTTTATAGGCCCGCTCACGGAAACCCTTTTTCAGGTTCATATTATAGCGCAGAGGCGGCGCAAAAATAATCCGCTTATGACCCTTGACAATTAAATAATTTACCGCCTTTCGTATCCCGCCGTAAATATTGGGGGCAACGGTAATGATATTGGGTTCAAGAAAGCTGTAATCCCTGGTCTTATACAGGACAATGGGAATCCCCGCACCGGCAATTTCATTTAATTCGCTGGCGGTATATCGGTTCGACAGCATAAACACCCCGTCAAACCGCCCCTCAATCAGCATCTGGATAAAATCTTCCCCGTCCCGGCTGTAGCAGTGCGAAACAAAATAGCCCTTGTCAAAAAACATATTTTCCGCAATATCCAGCCAGTTATTCCTCAGATTATCACAGACGAAGGCAACCTGCATGGATTTATTGGTTTTTAAACTCCTTGCATACAGATTCGGTCGGTAATGCAGTTCCTCAATAGCCTTCTTCACCGCCAGGGTTTTTTCCTCGCTGACAAACTTTGTCTGGTTAATCACATAGGAAACAATTGCCGGGGAAACCCCTGCCAGCCTGGCGACATCATTGCGCGTAATTTTCTTCTTCAAACTTCCACCTCTTTTCCCTTTGCCTGTTCAGATTTCTTCGTTATTCTCTGTTATTCTCTATTTCTTTTCTCTTTGTTATCTTTTCGGCTTAAAAGCGGCCCATGTGTACCCACGGCGCGAACAAGCTTTGCCGCATAGGAGGCCAGGATAATTCCCAGGGCAATCGCCCCCGCTTCTATCAGCACCCGGTTGGAAAAATTTCCAAACTGTACATACTCTCCCTGCACCAGATGCTGCATTGTATAGTACAGATCTCCGCCTGGGATTTCAGGAATCAGCATGGGCACCAGCATAAGAATTACCGGCGTTTTGATGATTCTTGCCAGCAGTTCACTTAAGACAGCCACAAAAAAGCTTGCGGCAAACAGCCCGACAAACATCCCGTAACCATGGGCAACACAGACAAGATACACCACCCACCCCGCTGCGCTGCCCAGGGCTATCCAGATTAGTTTTCGATCATACACGCCAAAAAGGATAGCAAATCCCACAGAGCCAATTAAGCCCATCATGGTCTGAATCATATAAAACTCCATTTTCCTCCAAACTCCCTGTTCTATATACTCACACGCCTTGTTCTATACCCCCACCAGCAGGATAATAGCAAAGCCCATTGCCACAGAAACGGCTTTTAAGAGGGCCTCGCTCATATTCAGCAGGCCGCTGATCATATCGCCGTTAATCATATCCCGCAGGGAATTTGTCAACTGTATTCCTGGGATCACCAGCATAATATTGCCAATCATTATCTTATCCGGCTGCACCCCAATCCCTGCCCGCACAAGCGCCGAAACGGTAAGAGCTGTAAATGCACTGCAGAGCATAGTCTGGAGAATACTGTTAAGCTTTAAAAGCGAGCTGACCCAGAGCGCCCCAAACAAAACCATACCGGAAAGCGCCGCCGCCAGCCCGTCCATCCAAAAACCGCCGAAAAAAACCGAAAGCGAAGCGGAAATCATCATGTACATCGCCAGCTTCAGTCCGTCCGACCCTTTTTTCATCTCCTGGATCTTACGAATCTCCTCCTGCAGGACTTCTAAGGGAAGCGGTGCAGCACAGACCCTGCGCGACAGCCCGTTCACCAGCTCCACCTTCCCCAGATCGGTATCCCTCTCTCTGATCCGCCGGGTCTGTGTCATCGTCTGCCCGTCCGGCATCCTTGCACTGGCGACAATGCTGGAGGTAATCGTAAACACATCTGAGCGAATAAAGCCATAAGCCCTGCATAAACGCGAAATCGTATCTTCCACCCGGTTCACCTCCGCCCCATGGGTTAAAAGAAGTTCCCCGATATCCATAATGGCGGACAAGAAACCATTCATCTTTATCATCTTGGTATCCATGTTCATCCTGTGTTCTTCCTGCTTTCCTTTTCTCATTTACCAATTCTTTTTCATTCCCTGTTAAAATCTGATAAATCCATTATAAATCAATCGGTTACTCGTGTCAACATTTTTTTACTTCAAACAACGTTCTCCCATCTCTTGAAAAGTAAAACATTCTTTGCTATAGTTTAATATATAATCAAATCTAAAGGAGCTGTTATTTCATGAAAATCATTAACCACCGCTACGTAAGAATGGAACAAATGAACCATCACGGTTCCCTCTACTCTGGAGTTTTAACGGACTGGATGACCAAAGCAGCCTTTTTTGGCGCTGCACAGACCTTAAACCGAAGGGACAACATGGTGATGTGCGCTGTCCAGGATTTCCGTTTTATTTCACCGGTCAGTCTGGGGGATATCCTCCGTTTTCAATATGAACTGGTCAATGTCGGTCGCACCAGCCTGACGATTGCTGTGGAAGCCCGCGATATGCTGAACCCGGAAACCCTTTTTGCTTCCTGCCAGGTTGTATTTGTAAATACCGATGAACAGGGAAAAAGCGCCCCCACGGCCTTACCTTTCCTTCTGTGTAACCTTCTTTACCAAAATATCATCTGCATCCCTTTTTCATCATCGCAACCATGCTGGGTCAGGAACCTCTACCCCAGAGAATTTACCCTGCTTCTCCATTTCCCGCAAGCCAGGCCCTTCCCACCCACTGCAGGCACCATTCCAGGGAAAACCGTTTTGCTCCCTGGGCAGTCAGCACCGGGTAGGAGGCCACCTTTTGATCATTTAAATAATACTCCACACTTCCCACCTTCTCTCCCTTTTTTACCGGCGCTTCCAGGTTTTCAGGAAGATTTCTGACAATCCTTACTTTATCCTTCGCACTCACCAAAAAAGGCAGTTCCTTTGTATCTGCATCGCCCAGCACCAGTCCGACCTCACAGTCCCCCCAGTCCGTGCTCTTTGTTTCCTCTCCCACGCCCTCCCTTACGGACAATGCTGGCAGTTCGCATTCCCGGTAAATATTCCTGTACCGATAATTCTCCTTCCCGTAGCCAATCAATTCCTGAACATCCGACCATTTATAAGTCTTGTGCGGCGGCCACCCACAGCCCAAAAGCGCCACAATAAACGTCCTTCCCTCATCTTCCACCGCACCGATATAACAGTAGCCTGCTCCGCTGGTAAATCCGGTTTTCCCGGACAATGCCCCCGGCATCATAGTAAGCAGGGCATTGTGATTATGGCACTGGTAATTTCCCTTCCCATCGGCGTCCTGAAAACGGTAGTCCGCCGTCCGGGTAATCTGTAAAAATTCCTCTGCCTTGGGGGATTCCCGGATACAATACTGCATAATCCGCGCCAGATCTTTTGCTGTTGTCGAATGAATGTGTTCCTTTCCGTCCTCCCCGGAAACCTTCCCGTCCAGACCATTGGGCGTAATAAACCAGGTGTCCGTACAGCCAATCTCCTGTGCCTTGCGGTTCATCTGCCGGGCAAACTCTTCCACACTTCCCGCCGTCGCCTCCGCCACAGCCACAGCAGAATCATTGTGCGATTCCAGCATCAAAGAATAAAGAATATCCCGAATATAAAACTTCTGCCCTGCCTGCATTCCCAGATGTACCTTGGGCTGTGCGGCGGCGTGGGGGGAAATTTCTGTAATCTTATCAGTCTCCCCAAGTCCTGCTTCCAGCGCCAGAATACAGGTCATAATCTTTGTAGTGCTCGCCATCGGACGGACGGTGTCACCATTATGTTCCCATAAAATACGCCCGGATTTGCCATCCATCAGTACTGCTGACTGTGCATAAAGTTGAATATCCTCAGGGCTGTCCTCCTTGGCAAAAGAAACCGGGGTCATCCATAAGCTAAACACCAGCATACCGATAACCCCAGTCCACCATCTCTTCTTTATCTTTCCTTGACGTTCCATCCGCACCCCGCCGGCTTTACTTACTAAACCTTATTCTCCGGCTTAAGCAGATATGACATCCCAATCCATAATTATCCCCTTAACCCAGTCACAAAGCCTGGCACTGCTTTCATTGGCAATCCGCACCACTTCCTCATGGGTATGCTTTTCTTTGGCAATGCCCGTCGCCATATTCGTGATACAGGCAATCCCCAGCACCTTCATCCCCAAATAATTTGCCACAATCGTTTCCGGCACCGTAGACATACCGATAGCATCTGCCCCCAGCCGTTCATATGCCCGGATTTCCGCTGCCGTCTCATAGCACGGCCCGGAAAAGATAGCATACACACCCTTTTGATAGGCAATGCCCAGCTTCTTTGCCGTCTCCTCCGCCTTCTGCATCAGCACAAGTGAATAGGCTTCCGACATATCCGGGAATCGAACACCAAAGCGCTCGTCATTTTCCCCAATCAGCGGATTTGTCCCCAGCATATTAAGATAATCCGTCAAAAGCATTAAATCTCCTGGCACAAAAGAACGGTTAATTCCGCCGCAGGCATTCGTCACAAGTAAGGCCTCAATCCCCAAAAGCTTCATCACATAAATCGGATAGGTCACTTCCTTCATGGCAAAGCCTTCATAAAAATGAAACCTTCCCTGCATTGCCGCCACAACCACCTTCCCAATCCGTCCAATCACCAGATTCCCTGCATGACCAGCCACACTGGACTGCGGAAAATTGGGAATCTCCTGATAGGGAATCACTGTCTTTTCCTCCATCATATCCACCAGACTCCCCAGTCCGCTGCCCAAAATCACACCAACCATGGGGGCCTGACCTATTCTCTCCCGAATAAAATCTGCGGATTCCTTCACTTTTTCGTAAAACATCATTTTCTTCCCTTCCTTCTCCTGATATTCTTCCATTTTGTATATGTCCAGCTTTGCCTTTTTATTGCTTCTGACGGCAAATGGGCAAAGTTCTCGCTTCTCTTATTATAGCGCCTTCCTGCTTGTTTTGCACGGACATTTGTCCTTTTTTCTTCTTAAATTAATTCATCCTCGATTACTCTTTTTATGATCCCTTTCAATCCTCAGCAAACAAAAGCGTTCACCCTTGCGATATCCAAAACACCGCATCCTGCTGCTAAACCGAAACTTCATTATTGTCATGCCATCATAAGCCGAATAACGAAACCAATCCTTTTCTGCTGATTTTCTACATGTCCGTCATCATCTAAAAAAATCTCGACGGGCAGACTTATCTTTTCTTCATCCTGCTGAAAAAAATAAATCTTTACTTTATTTCTGACCATCTTATCGTTGCTCACACATCGCCGCAGCCCATTAAAAACATGATCGCTGTGGGTCTCCATCACAATCTGCAGGCCCATTCGAGCCAGAAACGCCAAAAATTCCATCAATTCTGCCTGGCCGGACGGGTGAAGATGAATCTCCGGGTTCTCAATAATCAAAACATCTCCCTTTTTACATGAAAATGCTGCAATAATCATCTCAGCAATATAACTAACCCCTGTTCCCACATTTTTGGGTCGGATATTTTTTCCAAGCTCACGGTTACGATAAGCAACCCGAATCAGCTCCGTACCAGGAATTTCTTCCGCACTTACCCGATAGCCCAAAATCCGCTCCAGCCAATAATCCACCTGACCTCCCAATGTCAATTTTGTCCTATTATCATAAATAAAATCCTTCTCTTTTAACTCATCATTCTGATGATTTGCCAGATAAAAAAATGCATATTCACACCGAACACCTATCTGCTCCTTACCATCCAAAGATTTTTGATACGTATCCTCCACACCAATTCTGTCCGCAGTCAGATAACGAATATTCATTTCCTCTGGAAATTCCACCCCGCTTCTTTCCTCTTCCCCATCATCATAAATAGTCTTACAATACACATAGTCCACGCCCTGACAGGCATAGGCTGCCTCCAGAAAAATCTTTTTGCTCCCCGCAATCCAATTTTTCACCTCATTAACCGTACCGATATTCATATATCTTCCTGCCAATGCACTTGCACTATTTTGATACAAAGCAAGGATTGCCTGAATTACCGTAGACTTTCCTGTAGAATTTTACCCTGCAAGCAGGGTAAAATTAGAAAAATCTATTTCAGCTTCCCGAAAACATTTGAATCCCTGTATTTTCATATGGTTCAACATTTTACCATAACCTCTTTTCTATCTCATCAAACTGCCTCTTTATATGAGCAAAATTTTCCTTTCCTTTATGAATCTCCCGCCAGAGAACTTCATCAAAAGCAATTCTTGATAACCCCTGCTGCACATCATAATCCTTCCCCCAGCACAGCCATACCACATGACATAAATACCCCAGCGTCCTCGCCTGACCTTCTTTTCCCTTATCTTTTTCCAAATCAAACCCTGTATTTCTTCCCCACCGGTTCAGTTCTTCCATTGCCCCCCTAAGATCTTTAGCTATTTTTTCTTCCCGCAGAATATCCATCTTATCCATGGATTGAATTGTTTGGTCAAGCAGCTGTTGAATACCCATGCCCTGTTCTATTTGCCTTACCCGGATCACGCCTTCATAGATAAAGCGGTACATCAAAATTCTTAATACCATATACTGTCGGTTTAAGTTCCACCGGCTAAATAAAACCACAGACTGCCCAAGAAATCGTACCAAAAAAAGTAAATACTCCTCCAGCCGATATCCATACAGTTTGTTTCTCACACCCTGCTCTCTGACAAAATTCCATTGTTCGAAATAATTTCCCACCTGGATATGCATATACCTCGGCGTTGTATATTCAATCACCTGAAATGATATTCTGTAATCATACAGCCATGAAGTTTCTCTGGGAAAGTGTTGTTCCAGCTGTTCTATCCTGTACCCTTCCAGTTCTGGAAAAAATTCCAGACCCATCAGAGGATACTCACCATTCAAAAACAAAAAAAGATTTAACAGCCGATCATCAGAATTTAATACAAGCAAACTCCCGTCCTGTCGTTCTGATACATAAATCATTGGCAATGCAATCCCTAACAAAATCGCCTCTAATATCTCAGAAATATTTTCTATCCTTTTCGACTTTTTCCCAAAAGGCATCACGGGAAACACGATTCTTCCTTCATTAACCATCTGATATATCTGAAAAACAGACATCTCTTTCTCATAGCTGTCAATACGATTCTCAGAAAATCTCCCCATATTTTCCCTCAACATGCTTTAATCATCTATTCCACAGGCCAACTATACTATTGTGCATAAATTCATCCATTACTATCATTATAATCAATTCCCTTTCGCTTTACAAGGTAAAGATGCACCTACAATCAAACAGAGCCACCGCACAGAAACCTTTTCAAGCTTCCATACAATGGCTCTGTCTCCATTATCTTTTTCTTACTTCTCACCCAGCCCATCCGCGATTGCCTGTGCAAGAGTTTCTAATGCTTCCACTTCATCTTCGCCATCACAGATAAGGTTAATCTCTGTTCCGCACTTGATTCCGGCAGCCATAACGTTAAGCACACTCTTTGCCACAATTCTCTTCTCGCCGCACTCGATAATAACATCGCTCTTAAATTTCATCGCTGTCTGGGACAAAACCCCTGCTGGTCTTAAATGAAGCCCAGACGGATTTGTTACTGTTAATGTTCTACTTACCATAATACATCTCTCCTTATCGTTTATTTATTATCCCCAGGATTTCCCCTTAGAAATCTCCTAGTGATAATTTTATTACAAATTACCAATGATGTCAAGAAAAACACAGATAAGTCCAGTACTATATTACAAAATCAGCACTATTCACAAAACATGTACTTCATGGTATACAGAAATATTTCCTGGGCAATGCCCGTGTACTGACACATTTTTATTTCGCCAAATGGCCCGCCGAAAACACACACCCACAGTAATCCTGCCGATAAAGCCCATATTCCTTTGACAGCTCCACCGACCGGCGGTAGCCGTCCTTTTTCTTAAAATCAGAAGGCAGGTAAGCGACGCCATAAGCTGCCCCTAGTTCTTCCCCAATTTCATTTAACTTCGCAGCATTTTTTAAAGGGCTGATGGATAATGTGGTGGTAAAATAATCAAATTCGCCCTTTTTGGCCTCCCTCGCCGCCTCCTCAAGCCGCAGGCGATAACAGAGGAAACACCGCTCCCCGCCCTCCGGGTCATGCTCATGTCCCTTCACTGCTTCATAAAACTGCTCTGGAAGATAACTCCCTTCCACATAGGTTATCGTGTGCTTTGCCGGTATGGAAGCAATCAGCCTTTCCTGCTCATCCGCCCGCCGCCGGACTTCCTCAGGCGGGTAAATATTCGGATTATAATAGAGCACCGTAATCCAAAAATACCCGGAAAGGTACTCCAGACAGTAGCTGCTGCACGGCGCACAGCAGCTGTGAAGCAAAAGTCTTGGCACTTCACCCCTTTCCTGGTGTCTGGCAATGATTTTTTCCAATTCCCTCTGATAATTTCTCTGGTTCATCCTTAAAACCTGAACTTATCCTCAAAATACGCCTTCAGTTCTGCAATCGGAATCCTAACCTGTGCCATGGTATCCCGATCTCTGACCGTAACGGCATGGTCCTCTTCCGAATCAAAGTCGTAAGTAATACAGAACGGTGTCCCAATCTCGTCCTGTCTTCTGTACCGCTTCCCAATCGCCCCGCGGTCGTCAAATTCGCAGTTATAGTACTTGCACAGCTCGGTATAAATCTTTTCTGCACCTTCATTTAACTTCTTCGACAGCGGCAGCACCCCAATCTTAACTGGGGCAATCGCCGGATGGAAATGCAGTACCGTTCTTACATCCCCCTCTCCAATCTCTTCTTCATCATAGGCTGCACAGAGGAAGGCCAGCGTCACGCGGTCTGCCCCCAGCGAAGGCTCAATGACATAAGGAATATATCTCTCCTTTAATTCATCGTCAAAGTAGGTCAGATCCTGACTTGATGTATTCTGGTGCTGGGTAAGGTCATAGTCGGTACGGTCAGCAATCCCCCACAGCTCGCCCCAGCCAAACGGGAACAAGAACTCCAGATCCGTCGTCGCCTTGCTGTAAAAGCTCAGTTCTTCCGGCTCATGGTCACGGGCACGCATCTCTTCCTCCTTAATGCCCAGGCTCTTTAACCAGTTAATGCAAAATTCCTTCCAGTAAGCAAACCACTCCAGATCGGTATCCGGCTTGCAGAAAAACTCCAGCTCCATCTGTTCAAACTCGCGGGTGCGGAAGGTAAAGTTTCCGGGCGTGATTTCATTTCGGAAAGATTTCCCAATCTGCGCAATACCAAACGGAACTTTTTTCCTGGAAGTTCTCTGTACGTTCTTAAAGTTGACAAAAATACCCTGTGCCGTTTCAGGACGGAGATACACGGTATTTTTTGCATCCTCAGTTACACCCTGGAAGGTCTTAAACATCAGGTTAAACTGACGGATATCGGTAAAATCATGCTTTCCGCAGCTTGGGCAGCAAATAGCATTATCATCAATGTACTGCTTCATCTCCTCCTGCGACCAGCCATCCACGCTCTTTTCCGGCACAATATGATGTTCCTTCATATAATCCTCAATTAAATTATCGGCACGGAAGCGCTCCTTACAGGACTTGCAGTCCATCAGCGGATCGGAAAATCCACCCAGATGCCCGGAAGCCACCCAGGTCTGCGGATTCATTAAAATCGCACAGTCCACGCCGACATTAAAGGGGCTTTCCTGCACAAACTTCTGCCACCAGGCTTTTTTTACATTATTTTTCAGTTCCACGCCAAGATTTCCATAATCCCAGGTATTGGCCAGGCCTCCGTAAATTTCGGAGCCCGGATAGATAAAGCCTCTGTTCTTTGCCAATGCTGAAATTTTGTCCATCGTCTTTTCCATTGTGTTTACCTCACCTTTCCACATTTACCTTTTTATGTCTTTTTCTTCTGCACATAATCACTTAATCCGCATTCATCTATTATTCCGGTCTCTTGGCGTCTACCAGAAAATCAGGTAATGCACGCCTTCCGGAACCTGTACAATATTCTTTTTTACCAGGGCAACCCCTTCCGTCATATAGCGGACAGCACCCTCAACCTGAATTTCCACTGGCTGTTCAGTTTCAATCCAAAGCATCTGCCCCTTATCCAGCCGTTCCAGCTCATTTTCTTCGGGAGGGATGAGCTCGGTGCCCTTACCCGGCTTTACCATCTTCCCCGCCGACAGCCAGCCCTGAGTTCGTGCTTCCAGTACTGTACTCACCGCCAGATGGTTTAGTCTCTCTGAAACCCCAAAATAGTTCTGGTTAAATGCAAGAAAACTGGCGCTGTCTTTATATTGGAAAACTGCCGTCACCCTGTCATCCTGCAATGTACAGGATCGAACGGCTGCCGGAAGAACTTCTCCTTCCTCTTCATTTTGTGCTTTTTTCGGCGCTCCCAGACTTTCATTAAAGCCTGCCACCTCCTCAAAGACAAAGCGCAAAAGATTCTCCTGCTGATAATTTTCCCTTTTACCCTGATCAAGAATTTCCACCATCCCGCTGGCAATCACCCCATCCCGGCCAATAAAAAGACTCCCTGTCTCCGGCTGAAAGCTCTCAATTCCTGGATAAGGTCCCTGACAGCCGTAAAGCCAGAGTACAGCAATCACAGCTACCCCTGCCGCCTTCCACTGCTTCCTCAACTTCCTGATTCTCCTCCACATGAGCACATCCTCAAAAATTCTTTTTCTCCTATCATAACTGTTTTCTTCATGTTTTTCAATACCCATCAGAGAATCGTTTCCAAAATATCCAGGGAATGAAAATGTTTATCCATATAGTTTCTGCGGTTTTCCTCCACACACAGGGAAAATTCCTTAAAAACCTCTTCTTTTAATGCAAACTGATATAACTTTTCAATAGGGGAGGCAATCACATACTCCCAGGCATAATTTGCCGAATCGCTGACCGCAGGCACAGGATGCTCGGTGTATTCCCCATTCTGCACCATCACCCGCAGTTCAAACACACGGCGAATCAGAGAATTGGGAAGGGCTGGCTTTAACAGGGCGCGCAGGGATTGGTAGAGAAGCTTTAACATCTCTGTTCCATCCAGATTTTCACGGCTGTAATAATCCGCCACTTCCAGAAAATACGATCCGTAACAGGCGGCTTCCACATCCGCGGCAATCTCCTCAAAATAATTGACAACTTCCGCCCTCTGCAGTGTATAGGCATCCCGTCCCTCGACCAGATGAAATGTACCAAAGGTAAAGATTCGGCTCGCCGCCATCAGCACGCTGCCCGGACGTTTGCAGCCCCTGGAAAATGCTGTAATCTTTCCCCTCTCCCTCGTCAGCAGCACCAGACGGCGGTCAGCCTCGCCAAAGGCAGAAACCCGGATCACCATCCCGGTCACTGGAATTATTTCACGCATCTTACCCTTTCACATCCCCCGGATGATATCCGTAATTCTTCATATACAGCTCACTGTCCCGCCATTCCTTTCGCACCTTGACCCAAAGCCGCAGGTTAACCTGGCCTTCCAGCATTTCCTCAATCTCTGTCCGGGCAGCCGTGCCGATTTTTTTCAGCATACTTCCGCCCTTGCCAATAATAATGCCCTTATGGGACTCCCTTTCACAAATAATCGTCGCCTCAATATCCGTAATCCCATTCTTCCTCTCCGCCATTTTTTCAATTGTCACCGCGATTCCATGCGGAATTTCATCATCCAAAAGCCTAAGGGCCTTTTCCCGGATAAGCTCTGCCGCAATCTGGCGCATCGGCTGATCCGTCACCGTTTCCTCATCATAAAACTGCGGTCCATAGGGCAGGTACTTAAAAATCAGCTCGGTCAGCAGTTCTGTATTTGTTCCCTTCAATGCTGAGAGAGGGACAATCTCTGCAAAATCACAAATATCCTTATAGGCATCAATAAACGTCAGCACTTCTTCCTGCTTCTTTACCATATCAATTTTATTAATCACCAAGAGCACCGGCGATTTTACCTTATTCAGCTGTTCGGCAATATGTCTCTCCCCTGCGCCGATAAATGTCGTCGGCTCCACCAGCCAGATCACCACATCCACTTCATTTAAAGTGTGTTCAGCGACATTGACCATATACTCTCCAAGTTTATTTTTCGCCTTATGAATCCCCGGCGTATCCAGGAAAATAATCTGTCCGCGATCGTCGGTATAAACCGTCTGAATCCGGTTTCTGGTGGTCTGAGGTTTACTGGAGGTAATGGCTATCTTTTGCCCAATCAGCTGATTCATCAACGTAGACTTTCCCACATTTGGCCTGCCAATTAAGGTGGCAAAACCAGATTTCTTTTGTTTATCTTCCATACTCTCTCCTAACTTTTCCTGTGTCTGCCACAGGCACCTGGCATCAGTTCACTGTAATTTACGCAGTACATCTCTGCCCGTGCATCAGCTATGAAACAGATTTTCCACACACCCAAACATCCCGGTCTGTGCCTTCACCTGCTCCTCATTGCCAATAACACAAAGCGCGTTTGTCTTTAATAATTCCTCAATGAGGGGCGCCAGACTGCGAATATCCTCCTGTGTCGCCTTAAGGATTTCATCCCTCTCCTGCTGCAACATTTCTTCGGTTACGCCGGAAAGATAAGCCGACATTGCCCGCGCGCCTTTAATCGAAGGCGTCAGCGGCGTATCCAGCTCGCTGATGGTGCCAATCACATATTTTGTCATATCCCGGTCATCGGCACTAAACTGCCGCAGGTATTCAGGAATACAGTCATAAATTTCATTCGTCTCTTTTATATTGGGATCGCGGTAGGAAGCTAAATAGCCCTCCCCACTCCGCCCAAAACCGCTCATACAGCCGTAGGCTCCGCCCTGCACCCGCAGATTCAGCCAGAGATAATCATAGTTTAAGATGACCTTTAACATCCTGAGCGCCCCGGTATAGGCATAACCGCCGTTCCGGAAATTTCCGCAGCGCGCCACATAATTAACCTGGGATGAGGTTTTAAAACCTTCATTCCGGTTTCCGGCACTAAAGGCAAAAGGATAATTCTTCCCATCACTCATGCTCAGATAATCCGTTAAACCCTTCATCGCCCCAGGCAAACGTTCGTACCCCTCCTCATTTGCCGTATAACCGACCAGCATATGATCCAGCGTAAAAAGCCTTTGGCAGACTTCCTTTAATTTCTCAATCAATCCCTTCCGGCTTTCCGGGTTCTCGTATTCCCTGCAGACCTTTTCCAGAAAATGGTAATAGCCAATTCCCCCTGTCAAATCATTGTAGCTGGAGGCTGGCGAGAAATACGAAGTTGCCCTGGCTACCGCGGCAGAGTGCGAAGCATTTTCCAGGCGCATCCTGGCCCTGGACTTATTTTCTGCCAGGATTTCTCCCAGGCGCTTTTCATCCTCAAGCCTTGAGGAGGTAAAAATTTCCTTCAGAATGGAAAAGGCAAAATCAATCTTATCATAAAGCACCTTGGCCTTAGCCACAAAAGCCCCGGTAAAGTGCTCCGGCTCATTCAGATTCGTATAAGAAATAACCGAGAAATCAATTCCTCCGCTGTTTAAATAAATCTCACTGGCTAAGTCCTGATAGGTGTAGTTTTCCGTATCCACACAGCCCAGCACCGATTTTAAAAGGCCCACATACGGCAAATCCTCCTGGCAAACCCCATCCGTCGTAAACAATAGCTGCAGGTAACCGATACCCGAAGTAAAAAGGGAACTGTGAATCACCTTAATCCCCTCCACTTCCTTTTCCTCTCCATACAAGCCCTCGCCCTGTTTATCGATATCCCCGCGCTTAAGCATGGGAATCTTCTTTAAGTCCTCGTGCGACGACGGCGTTTCCTGATATTCCTTTAACTCCTTCGTTGCCTTCTGCAAAGCCAAAAGTTCCTCTTCACGCAGCGATGCCCGGTAATTTTCCAGTTTTTGTGCCAGCTTCTGATCTTCCTTTGCCGTAAGGTTTTTCTGCGGAAGAAGGGTAATCACTGTCTCAAACGGATTGTCCAGAAGATAATTTCGAATTAACTCTTCAAAATACCCCTGACCCAATGCCTCCTTTAAAAAATCAAAGGTTTCCTGGTACTCCAGATGCAGTGTCGGGTCCCCGCCGTAAAGCCAGCTGTCCATCGACCACAGG
Organism: uncultured Lachnospiraceae bacterium; assembly: GCA_910584785.1. Lineage (GTDB taxonomy): Bacteria > Bacillota > Clostridia > Lachnospirales > Lachnospiraceae > Caccovicinus. The sequence continues at coordinate 61,280 of CAJUDX010000012.1, forward strand.
CCGTACATCAGTCCCTTAGGCGCCGAACCATAATCGGCTTCCCGATAGCGAAATTCGTAGTAATTCAGCCCGGCCAAAAGGCTTTTCCGGTCAATCCCCTGGTCTGCCAGCTTACGAAGCGTCCCCTTCACCAC
>CAJUDX010000013.1 GCA_910584785.1 uncultured Lachnospiraceae bacterium
CACTTGGAATACCTGAACTTAAACCGCCTAATCGGCGGTGAACTGTTACAGTAAAAAACCAAAAAAATAAATGGTTAATCCTATTATCTAATAAGCAGCCGGATTTCTGAACCTACCGACAGGAATCCGGCTGTTTATTCCCTACCCCCATGGAACCTGGTTTTTCCACCGCACCTGCTTAAAAAAGCTTTCAGGAAGCACAAAAAACGCCCTTTCTTCCTTTTCGGACGATAAACGATATTCACCCAGCCCCTCCCAAAATACCCATCTCTGATCCAGGCAGGTTTTTCCGCCTTCCGCCATCATTTCCCACCAGCAGGAGCGCCCCTGATCATCAATTTGTTCATAAGTGAGCCTTCCATTAAGGCAGTCGTTCTGAAATACCCCTGATATTTGTTCCTCCAGCCCGCTCTTTTGTTCGTTCTTTTTTTGGTAATATCTTCCCGTAATTCCAAGCCCTTCCATCTGTCCGTCTTCCCAAATTCCCATTGAATACACATAAGAAAAATCTTCACCATCCAGGCAGGCAATCGCTGTACATACTCCATCAGGTTTTCCGTCACAAAAGTTTCCATAAAAACAAGTATTATCCGCACAAATAGCTAATCCCATCCCATTGAGCGAAAGAACAATCTCCCCACGGCTCAGATAAAGTACCTCCTGACCCGTTATTTTCCCAATGACAGTTAACATTTCCTGTAAATGATTCTTCTCCTGGTTTAACTGACCAGCTGCCTGATGAACCGAGGCGCCTGCCATAGCAGCCTCAAACTGCCGCAGAAATTTTACCTGCTCCTGCTCTAACATCATTCTTTCGTGCAAATTTCCGCTCATCCAATCGCCTGACCGACCGGATTCCTGAAAGAATAAAGCTTCACTGCTGCTTACTTTAGAAAAACTTTGATTCTCCCTTTCCCCTGCCTCCCTTCTATGCACCTCCCCAAGAACTGTGCTAACTGTCAGTACAAAAAAACCGCCCACCAAAACCAGACAGGCCTTCCAGTCCTCTGCCTTCCATGTCTTTACTTTTTTTCTTACAGCTTCCTTTATCCAATTCCACACCAAAACCTCTGACTTCCCTTCTTTTCCGCTATGTTTCCTCCTCCTAAGTTCTGTCAAAGGAAATCTGGACATCCCAGGCTTCCCGCAGCCGCTTCGCTCCTTCACCGATTTCTTTTTCTGATAAATTGGCATAACCTAAGACTATGGTCGATGGATAACGGTGGTATTCGGGGTAAATAAAGTATTGGGACAATCCATAAGCCTTTACCCCTGCTGCTGCAGCCCGGTCCAAAAGTTCCTGTTCTTTTCGTCCGCTGGTATCACTAAGTAAGAGGTGCAGTCCAGCATACTCCGCCCCCACCATAAATTTGTCCTCAAATCCTTTTAGTTCCTCTAAAAAACAGTCGTGCTTTCCCTTATAGATTCCTCTCATCCGGTTTAAATGCCGTTCGTAATATCCTTCGGTTAAAAATTGATAGAGAATATTTTGATCAATTCTCGGCACGGTCGAAGAAAAGAAGCCTGCGCGCATCCGGTATTCTTCCAGGAGACGCTTTGGCAGTACCATAAAACCCACACGAATTGCCTGTGCGATGGATTTAGAAAATGTTCCTATGTAAATCACTTTTTCCCCCTCATCCATCCCCTGAAGGGCAGGAATAGGTTTTCCCTTATAGCGAAATTCGCTGTCGTAATCATCTTCAATGATATAACGTCCTTCCTTTTCCTTTGCCCAGGCTAAAAGTTCCTGCCTGCGCTTAACCGGCATAACGATTCCCATCGGATATTGGTTTGCCGGCATCACATAGGCTGTGTCCGGCTCAGGGATCTTCTGCTCCCGCAAAAGCTCCACGCTCATCCCGGATTTATCCATAGAAATGGGAATCACCGGCTGACCCTGGCTGACAAAAACATGGTAGGCCTGCCGATAGGTCGGGTTTTCCATGGCAATAACCCGGTTTCTGCCCAATATCATCGAAAGCAGCATTAAAAGATACTCTGTTCCCGCCCCAATAATAATCTGATCCGGCTGGCACCTTACCCCCCTGGCGGTGTGGAGGTAGGCCCGTATAGCATCCCGAAGGGCATATTCCCCCTGCGGATCACCGCTTAAAAACAGTGCCTTGTTATCATTGACCAAAATATTCTTTGTGATTTTCCGCCAGGTATTAAAAGGAAAACTGTCTAAATCAATCCCGCGCGGTGAAAAATCCACCGCATATCCGGCTTCCTTTTCTTCCTCCTGCTCCACAAAGACTCCCGGATGCTTCTGCCTTTCCTCTCTCTGGATATCGATAAGCTCCTCCATCTCCGAGACAAAATACCCGCGGCAGGGGGATGATTCAATATATCCCTCCGATAGCAGCTGATCATAAGCCATCTGGGTTGTACTTCTGCTGATTTTTAAATGGGAAGCCAACACCCTTGTTGAAGGCAGCCTGCTTCCTGCCCCTAAGTGTCCCTGGCGAATTTCTTTTTTCATGTACTGGTAAATCTGCTCATACATCGGAATACCGCTGTGATTATCCAGCGGAATAATTAATTCCATCTTCCCACCTCTTCTTTCGCTATAGCAAAAAAGCCAGTACGAAGTTTATCTTTCCTCCTTCGTACCGGCTTCCTGATTGCCGGATTATGCCTTTGGCAGCTTAAATGAACTCTTTAATGAGACAATTCGGTTAAATACCATTTTTTCCTCTGTGCTGTCCTTGCAGTCCACACAGAAATAACCATTTCGCATAAACTGGAAGCTGTCGTATGGCCTTGCCTTAGCCAGTGCCGGTTCTACAAAACATTCTGGAATAATGGTCAGGGAATTAGGATTTAAGTTCAGCGAACCATCTTCATTTAACTTTCCTTTTTCCTCATCCACAATATTCTCATACAGCCGGGCCTCAACCACCTTTGCCGTCTTTACTGCCACCCAATGAATCGTTCCCTTAACCTTACGCCCGGTAAAGCCCGAACCGCTCTTTGTCTCCGGGTCGTAGGTACAATGCACAACCGTTACTCTTCCCTGTTCATCCTTCTCACAGCCAATACAGGTGACAAAGTATCCACCCATCAGCCGCACCTCATTACCTGGAAAAAGGCGGAAATACTTTTTCGGAGGCTCTTCCATAAAGTCCTCGCGCTCTATATAAAGCTCTCTGCCAAACGGAACCTTCCGGCTTCCTAATTCTTCATTTTCCAGGTTATTAGGAATCTCCAGCTCCTCCATCACATCCTCCGGATAGTTGTCAATCACCAGCCTAATCGGGTCAAAAACAGCCATCATTCTTGGCTTTTTCAGCTTTAAATCCTCGCGGATACAGTACTCCAGCATGGCATAATCAACGGAACTGTTCCCCTTAGCCACACCGACCAAATCCACAAACATACGGATAGACTCCGGCGTATAGCCGCGGCGGCGCAGAGCGGCGATAGAAACCAGACGAGGATCGTCCCAGCCATCGACAATGCCGTCCTCAACCAGTTTTTTAATATAGCGCTTTCCTGTCACTACATTTGTCAAATATAATTTTGCAAATTCAATCTGCCGTGGTGGATGATCAAACTCACATTCCTGCACTACCCAGTCATACAGCGGGCGGTGATCTTCAAATTCCAGCGTACAGATCGAATGGGTAATCCCCTCGATGGCATCCTCAATCGGATGAGCAAAGTCATACATCGGATAGATGCACCATGCATCACCTGTATTATGATGACTCATCCGCGCCACGCGGTAGATGACCGGATCACGCATATTGATATTGGGAGAAGCCATATCAATCTTTGCCCGGAGAACCTTTTCCCCGTCCTGATATTTTCCTTCCTTCATTTCCGTAAACAGCTTTAAATTTTCCTCCACTGAACGGTTGCGGTAAGGACTTTCCTTACCTGGACGGTTAAAATCACCGCGGTACTCGCGGATCTCCTCTGCCGATAAATCACAGACGAAGGCCTTTCCCTTCTTAATTAAAAGAACAGCACAAGCATACATCTGTTCAAAATAATTTGACGCAAAAAAGAGTCTGTCCTCAAAGTCCGCGCCAAGCCACTTAACATCCTCAATAATCGACTCTACAAACTCCACCTTTTCCTTGGTTGGATTCGTATCATCAAAACGGAGATTAAACTTTCCCTGATACTTCCTTGCCAACCCATCGTTCAGCAGAATGGACTTAGCATGTCCAATATGCAGATAGCCGTTCGGCTCCGGCGGAAACCGGGTCTGTACATGATCATAAACACCCTCTGCCAGATCCTTATCAATTTCCACTTCAATGAAATTCTTGGAAATGACCTCCTTCTCCTTCGCCTGGGATGTCAGATTTTTTTCTTCCATTCATTTTTCCTCCATTGTCCAACATGGTGTAATCAACGTTATCATATCATATTCAGACCATTTATAAAAGAGGAAATTACAATTTTCAAACACACCCCAACGGGCATAAGCAAAACCAAAAGTAACTTCTACAAAAGACTTTTTCGATAAGCCCCCGAATCCCTCTTCATCGGCTTGGGCACCGTTTTTAATATTTCCGAAAGAATCTGCTCCTTTGTCACCTTTTCCCTCCTGGCTCTTGCATTCAATACAATCCGGTGATTAACCACATCCAAAAAAACCCCTCCAACTTCAGCCGGCGATACATAGTTCATCCCCTCAAGCCACGCCATGGCCTTTGCGATTTTCACCAGGGCGATGGTTGCTCTTGGGCTGGCACCCATTTCCAGATAATTATGCTTGCGTGTGGCAGAAACCAAAGCCGTACTATACTGCAGTATGGATTCCTGTATATACGTTTCCATCGCTTCCTTCTGCATTTCCTGCAGCAGCAGCGGACTTGAAAGCACCGGCAGATTATCCGTTCTCCGCCCCCTTCCCGCTTCTCTTGCCATCTGCACCTCGTCATCAAACGCCGGGTAGCCCATAGAAACACTAATCAGAAAACGATCTACCTGGGCCGGCGGCAAAGGCTGAGTTCCGGCAGCACCCAACGGGTTTTGAGTGGCAACCACGAAAAAGGGCTGAGGAACCTTGCGGGTAGTCCCATCCACCGTCACCTGCCCCTCCTCCATCACTTCCAAAAGCGCTGACTGCGTTTTCGGCGATGTGCGGTTAATCTCATCCGCTAAGAGAAGATTACAAAACACCGCCCCAGGCTGATAAACAAAATCCTCTTTTTCCCTGCGGTAAATAGAAAAGCCGGTTAAATCTGAGGGCATGACATCCGGGGTAAACTGCACACGTTTCCAGGACAGCCCCATCGTCCGGGCAAAAGCAACTGCCAGGGTTGTTTTTCCCACGCCTGGAATATCTTCTAAGAGGACATGACCGCCGGAAAGAATAGCCAGCATGATTCTGGCAACCAGTTCGCCCTTTCCCAGAATTGCACGATTAATTTCCTTTTGCACCTTCCATGCATTATCTCGATATACACTGTCCATTACGACCATTCCCTTCCTGTTGTATTCGTTTCATGAGGAGAATCTTTCGTTTCACCCCATCCCCCGCACTGCCGCCTTTAATTTTTTCAGCCCTTTTGCGTTTTTTATCACCAGATGATACACCTGCCGGTAAACGTTCACTGCCTGTTTTCTCTCCTTAGCCGAAGAAACATCTGGCCCATAAGCGCTTTGAAATGCATTATCTTTTACCATTTTTATCTCTTCCAGAGACAACATCTGATTCAGGTTCAGCGTCCTCTGCTGCATCAACACCTCCGGGAAATCCGCTTCTGTTCCGTCATAGTTTTCCAGATATCCTCCCAAATGAAGCAAATCCACCATTTCCTTATACACTTCATCAGCCCCCATTTGTTCCAGTTTTTTACCCCTGTATTTTCTCAGCAGCCAGCCGCTGCCGCCAAGAAACAAAAAGAGTCCCGCAACAATAATTGCCAGCTTTCGATAAAGCGGATACTCTTGCTGAACATCCGGTTCGGAACTATCCTGGTTTAACAGCTCCGATCTCCCATTATCCTGTTCACTTCCGTTTCGTTCATCCTTTGCCGTTTCATCCTCCCAAACATCCCATTCCTGCAAATCCAGTCCATCTTCCCAATCCCCTGAGGTTTCTCCTGACAGAAGGTCATTATCCCTGGTTTTGTTCCCTGTTTCACCGGAGGTTTCTTCCAAGGAGGTCTCTTCCTGTTCAAACCAACGCCCAGGGTTAAACCTGTCCTGCCCACCTTTGCTGTCTTCCTCTGCTTTACCGCTGCCTTGCACTTCTGCGGGAGGTGTTACCTCTACCGGAATCCAGCCGGGGCCGCCCAGATAAATTTCCACCCAGGCATGGGCTTTTTCTTCGGTAAGCTGCGCGGCGTATTGCCCGTCCTTTCCCTGAGAAAAATCTCCTGGTTCTGCCCGATATCCGGCAGCATAGCGGGCGGGAATATTGTACATCCGGTACATCAGCACCGCAGCCGTGGCAAAATGCTGGCAGTAGCCTTCCTGTCCGTCAAATAAGAAATATTCTGCAATATCTGTTCCATAGGGCATAAAACCAGGTGTCCGGCTATAGGAAGCATGTTCGGTAAGCATCCTGCGAATAAACGCTGTGATTTCTTCCGGCTCCGTCAGCGGATGTTCCCTGCACAGGGCAAGCAGGCGGGAAAGCCTTTCCTCCGGCACATCCAGATAGTTTTTTTGTACATAATCCCGATACAATTCCTCCAGATGTTCAAAAAGATCGGGCCATGTCAGGCCTTCTTCCTTTCTCTGTTTATTATATCGCTCGTATTCTTTCCAGGAAAAACAAGAAAAACTATCCCCGCCGTCCGAATCATGGTCAGTATAAAGGGCCAGGTAAGGCTGATAAAAAGCGGGCAGCAAGCGATTAAATGGTCGTATCCTCATCTGCCAAACACCGCTCCATGCCTTATACTCTTCACTTACCCACGGAATCGTATTGCTTTGCTCTTCCTCCCAGTTCCAGTCGCTGCGTTTCCCATATTGAATCAGCTGAAACTGTCTCTGCGCAAAATACCTGCTGTAATCCTCCTGATGTTCATTAAACTGCACATAAAAATCTGTTTCATCGGTTTCTTCCCACCCATCCCCCAGGTAATCTCTTCCAGTAAAACTTTTCAGATAAATACTTTCCTCTGGTTGTTTTGATAACGTAACTTCTATCTGCACAGCACCGGATGGGAAGTAATTCCCCCGATTAATTTTTCCCGATGGTCCTTTTGCCATACCATCGCCTCCAAATCCCATTTGATGCCTTGTTTCACTCGTCCAATTCCAGATAAACTGAATCGAATGTTTCATCCAGTCCTTTCGATTTCCTGCCGGAACCAGATGGGCAAGAAAAAAAGCAGCCAAAACCACCGCAAGCCCTGCTATAAAGCTTTGCTGCAGAACGATTGCCCTGGTACTTCCTTCCTTTGCCTCATCGCTCCAGGTCTGATAAACTGCAAAATAAAGGGAATTACCGATATGGAAAACCGCCAGCAGGCCAAGGATGGGCCAGGACGGAGGATAACCAAACATTGGCCCAAGAAATAAAAGAGTAAGGGTAAGACCGTAAAACATCCAGCCCTTTTTCAGCACAAACACAAGAAACAGACAAAACAGGGAAAGCACCAGGGAAAAACTAAGAAACAGCAGGGTAAAATCTCCTGCCCCATCCTCCATTTGCATCAGACATAAAAGAAAGCTGTCAAACTGTTCACGAAGTGCCTTCCTTTGCAGAAAAAGAATCCCTGCATACACGGCAAACAGTAAACAAACACCGTTCAGCCCATCCCTGCCCCTCTGCCGCCCCAGCCACAGGCCCCCGCAGAGCAATAATCCGCTTCCTAAAACCAGCACACGGTAATAAGAAAAATTTCCCGCATCTCCCAGGAGAAGAAGGATTCCCCATACCAGACAAACATAGGCAGCAAAAGCACTTATCTGCAAATGTTCTCTAATCTCTTTCGGTAATATGTTTACTTTTGGCAATCTATGTTCACTCCATTTCTTCAAACACAACCGGAAACTGATTCAAATAAAGCCTTCCCGCAAAATCCAGACGCAAAAAAATCTCTTCTCCCTCCGCAGGTATCTGACTGACCTTGACCTGCTCCTCTTCATTCTTCTCATAAAGCGCCAAAACAGCACCAAAACGCCCCTTTTTTTTCGGCAGCTTCTTTCTTCCCCGTGCAAGTTCCTCCATTACCCTTCCCATGGCTTCCAAATAATCCGCCCTTGTCCTCACCGGACATTCTATCCATTCCTGCGCTTTATCTTTTATCGAATCATCTTCGTTCTCATCCCTGCCTTCACTTAAATAAGAAGTATTCCACAAAAGCCTAACCGTCCAGCCCTCTAAAAGGAGCTGCAGAAGAACCGACGAAAGACGACCCAAAAAAGCTTCCGGTTTTTCCGGCTCAGATTCCGGCCAGATTTTAGGTTCCAGATAAAGAACGGCCTCCGGCAACGCCAGGGCGTGGTAATGCCTTACCAGCAAATCATCCATTCTCGCACTCAGCTTCCAATGAATATGCTTTACCCCGTCTCCATGCTGATATGGTCCTATCTCTTCTCCCTCCGACGGCGCTGACAATGACCAGGGAATCCTTTCCTCCGGCGGAAGTACAAGCAGCCCTGTTCTTTCCTTCAGGCGGCTTCTCAATTTAAACAGCCGGAAAAAATCACTGGTTTCTATTTTAACTAATGTAAAGTGTATTTCCCCGCAGGCCTCAGCCTCCCAGACAAATTCCAGCACAGTATCTGCCGCCGGAGGACATGAAGCCTGCAAAACTTCCTTTCCTCTCTGCCCGGTCATTTGGTTTTCCCACTCCAGCCACAGCTTTACATGAATCACAGGAAGCCAGGTTGGATTCGTCAGCCTTATTCTGCCAATCAGAAATTCACCTTGGTTTATCACATCCTGGCTTTTCGCAAATTCTGCCAACATTCTTCCCCGCAAATAGCTGGAAGAAACCAAAAGCAGGATGAGCAAAAAAATCCCGGTTAACAACAGCACCATCAAACTATCCAGCTGGTAAAGCCCAGCCAAACTGCCGATGGCGAGCAAAATAAGCATGTACAGGGTAATCCGCATTGACCTGTCCTTCCTTTTTATCCTTCTGGCTTTTCTTATCCATTTTAGTTTGGTTTCTGTTTACTTTCCTCGCTTCATTTTAACATCTGCAAAGTCGGCGGGCAAGTTATTTTTGCCTGATAACGCCCCTTTTCGCAGTTATAAAGCCGATTCCTGTTCTCCTTCCTTCTCCCTCTCCCATCATTTAAGCAGTATTCACAAGTCTTTCGCCGCAGAAACAGGAAAGCATCTTGCCAGCAATAACACTTTATGTTAAGATTTTCAATGGAATCAAACCTACAAACCAAGCACTAACGCATGATAAAAAACCATTTTCAGACACCCTCTGAAAAAACAAAGAAAAAAGGAGTAAGCGATGAACGGAAAATCTCCAAGAAGCAGGGAAACACGGGTAACCGGACAAGGAAAAACCATACACAAACGCGGCAGTGGCCTGGGAACAGGTCCGGTAGGCGGCGGGCATGCAGGACGAGGACAGCAGGGAAGCCACCCATCCGGCGGCACACCCCGGTCGGGCAGATCGAACCGACCTTCATCAGGACGGCCCTTCACCCGCAGTAATGGCAACCCCGGCGGCATCGGAAAGCTGCTGGTTCTTCTGCTGGTTCTAATCCTTGGCGGCGGAAGCACTTTACTCAGCAACCTTTCCAACTCGTCTGCCCCGCAGCCCCCGTCTGCCCAGACAGGACAAAGTGCATCAAGTCAGACTTCACAGAACAGTCCAAATTCCACCAGCCAGCAAACACTGTCCGGCGGCGGAATTGACCTGGCCTCTTTCCTTGGCGGACTGGGCGGCAATGTTTCCAGCGGCTGGCTCCAGGAAGCCAACACCGGAAAATTAAACACAGCGGTAGACCCCTCCGCCAGAGAAAAGCGGGTAAAATTTCTGGGCAGCGGAAAAGACACAGCAACCATTATGGTCTATATGTGCGGTACGGATCTGGAATCCCGCGCTGGTATGGGCACATCGGATATCCAGGAAATGCTGGCAGCAGATTTTGGGGACGGGATTAACCTGCTTATCTACACCGGCGGCTGCACCGGCTGGCGCAATCAGCAAATCAGCAGCAGCACTAACCAGGTCTGGCAAGTGAAAAACAAACAGTTAATCTGCCGGGAACCAAACCTCGGCAGTAAATCCATGACGGACCAGGCTACCCTTACCAGTTTTATCCAATGGTGCACAAAAAACCATCCCGCCAGCCGTTATGAACTGATTTTCTGGGATCACGGCGGCGGTTCCATCAGCGGCTACGGTTACGACCAGAAATTCCCTTCTTCCGGTTCAATGAGCCTTGCTGGAATCCACCAGGCGCTGAAAAACTCCGGAACCACCTTTGATTTTATCGGTTTCGACGCCTGCCTTATGGCAACCGCAGAAACGGCACTGATGCTTACTGAACATGCCGACTACCTGATCGCCTCAGAGGAAACCGAACCTGGGGTGGGCTGGTATTACACCAATTGGCTTACTGACTTTGGAAAAAATACATCCATGCCGACGATCGAACTGGGAAAGAAAATTGCGGATGATTTTGTTGATGTCTGTGCGCAGAAATGCCCAGGGCAGATGACAACGCTCTCCGTAATTGACTTAGCCGAACTGGAAAGCACTGTTCCGGCAGCACTTACTGCATTTTCCAAAGCGGCAAGCGGGATGATATCCTCTCAGCAGTACCAGGATCTTTCCCGTGCAAGAGGGAATACCAGAGAATTTGCCCGTTCCAGCCGGATTGACCACGTCGATCTGGTACATCTGGCAAAGAATGTGGATAATGAATCCAGCAATGCCCTGGCCCAAGCCCTGTTAAGTACTGTGAAATATAACCGGACTTCCCCGAACATGACTAATGCTTATGGTCTTTCGATTTATTTTCCTTATCAAAATGTCAGTAAGGTAGATAAGGCAGTAGCCTCCTATCAGCAGATTGGAATGGATGAAGAATATGTGCGCTGTATTCAACAATTTGCCAGCCTTGAAGTCGGCGGACAGGCAACGTCCGGCGGAACCAGCTCTCCACTTCCTGCCCTTTTGGGAAGCCTGACCGGGAGCGGAAGCGCATCCGCAGGCGGAGGAGGAGCCGAGATGGTCGCTCAGCTTTTGGGCGAACTCTTAGGCGGAAATGTCGGAAATATTTCAGGACTGACCAGTCAAAATACCGGATTTTTAAGCAATAAGGGAATGGACGAGGAAGCGATGGCACAGTACCTGGCGCAAAACCGCTTTGCTGCAGAAAATCTGGTGTGGAATACCGATGAAAACGGCAATACCGTGATGCGCCTGGAGAAAGAACAGTGGGATCTGGTGCAAACCCTGGAGATGAATCTTTTTTACGACGACGGGGAAGGCTATATTGATTTGGGACTGGACAATGTATTTTCCTTTAACGATAACGGGGAACTTCTGGCTCCTGACGGAAGCACATGGCTGGCAATTGACGAAAATCCTGTAGCCTATTACCATGTTTCCACGGTGGATGACGGGGAAAATTACATGATTACGGGCCGGGTTCCGGTGCTGTATAATGGAAAACGGGCAGAATTACTTCTTTCCTTTGACAATGAAAACCCTTATGGATGGATTGCCGGCGTCCGCATGATTTACAGCGAAGAAGAAACCGAAACCGTGGCAAAAAGCGACTTAGAACTTCAGGAAGGCGATGTTCTGGAATTTTTATGTGATTACTATGGATATGACGGGGAATATCAGGACAGTTATCTGATGGGAGAACCCTTAATTGTGGGGACAGAAGAACTTATGATCAGCAATGTTCCTTTAGATGGAAAAACAAAAGCAACTTATCGCTTTACCGATATTTACCAGCAGCATTATTGGACGGAAGCTTTAGAATAAAAAATTATATCATTTAGCCCACCCAGGCGAATACTGTTCCACCCGCACAGAGTAACGAAACCATCCATAAGTAAATTTTACTCAATCAGGGAGCGGTGTAACCAATTCAATTACACTGCTCCCTGAAATTTTGTGTTGAACCCCATAACTCAGCAATGTTTAAACATGCTCTAATGTTCAAGCATATTTTCAATAAATATCCCATACCCCCTGGTAGAATCCTGCACGAATACATGGGTAACTGCTCCAATCAGTTTCCCGTCCTGAATTATCGGCGACCCGCTCATCCCCTGGATCACACCTCCGGTCAAGGCCAGCAGTTCAGGATCGGTTACTTTAAAGACAATGCTTTTCGTCCGATGGCTGCTGGAATAGTCCACCTTTTGAATTTCAATCTGGTAATCCTTCACTTCGCCGGATACACTGTTTCGCAAAAGAGCAGCCCCTTCATGAACATCCTGGCGGTAGCCTATGGGAATGGCTTCACTGCTGATTCTGCTGCGCAGCGTACTTCCGGCAGTTCCAAATATACCAGTTTCCGTATTGGCATCGATTTCTCCCAGTTCCGAGGCAGAACCATAAAAAATCACGCCGCTCATCACCCCTGGCTTTCCTGCACTTCCCTTTTCAATTCCCATAATCTGCGTTTCATAAAGCTTTCCCTCGGTAATTTCCACCACTCCCCCGGTATCGGTATCGCTGATCCCATGGCCCAGCGCACCAAAATGTCCATTCAGATCAAGGTAGGTCATGGTTCCGATTCCCTGTGTATCATCCCGCACCCATGCCCCCAGTTTATATGTTCCGTCCTCTGCCGCCACAGGGTTCATGGAAACCGACATTTTTTCCTGTCCCCGGCGAATCTGCAGTGTTACCCGTCCGCCCCCGGTCTGGTTCACGGCCTGAACCAGTTCTTCCTTTCTGGTGAGAGGATGACCGTTAATCGCTTCAATGTAATCCCCTGATCGCAAAACACCATAAGCTGGTTCAACTTCTATCCCATCAATTCCCATTAAATTTCCTGTTCCGATAACCAAGATACCATTCGACTTTAAGTAGATCCCTACAGGAATCCCACAGGGAACAGCATAGTTTTCATCGACAACATCAACCTGTACATCTTTGATTTTCACCAGGCCGAAAAGCCTGACCTCCATCTGATAGCTTCCCTGCTTTTTTCCCAGCATCTGAAAAGGTTCCTTGCCGGAAATACGAATCTGGTTGGAAGGAATATTGGAAGAATCACCCAGGGAAACTTCTGCGTCCTTCATCTTTAAGGTAGATTCAAACAGCACGGGAAGCTGCATCTGCTCTTCTTCCCCGGCTACGATATTTAAGCGATCCGGAACAGTTTTTTCCAGATAATAAAACATAAATCCACAGAAAAGAACTGCGGCGAAAAGACTTTCTTTAAACAACCACCTCCTTTTTCTCTTCTTTTTTTCCGGTTGTTTGATTATCTCTTTCACGTTTGGCCTGACATCCTGCATTTCCTTACCTCCTCGTAGTCTTAGTCTTCCCACAAGTTTGTAAGCATATGCCTTTCGTGCAGCGCAATCTGCTTACACGATTAGTATTGGCCGTCTTTATTTTTATACTCCTTTAAACAAAAACCATTACCGACTTATTTTGCGCGTTCTGCCAATTCCTTCATCTCTTTTGCATTTTTGCGCACCGCTTCGGTAATCTCAGCGCCGCCAAGGAGCCTTGCCAATTCATCGATCGACTCCTCTTTTCCCAGGCGGCGGATATTTGTCACCGTTTCCTTTCCTTTAATGGATTTTGCAATCTCAAAATGGCTGTCCGCCATGGAGGCAATTTGCGGCAGATGGGTAATGCAGATTACCTGATGCGTCCGGGAAATTTCCTTTAATTTCTCCGACACCTTCTGCGCCGTCCTTCCGCTGATTCCCGTGTCAATTTCATCAAAAATCAGGGTCGGAATCTCATCGGTATCCGCAAGCACCGTCTTAATCGCCAGCATAATCCGGGAAAGTTCACCGCCGGAAGCTACGGCTTTTAATGGTCTTACGGGCTGCCCCGGATTAGTGGAAATTAAAAATTCGGCTTCATCAAAACCTTCCATAGTATAGTGATCCAACTGGCGAAATTCCATAACAAACTCAACTTCCAAAAAATTCAAATCAATTAAACTTTCCTTAATTTTTTCAGCAAGGATTTTCCCTGCCGCTTTTCGGATGGCAGATAACTGTTCACAATCCCCCGCAAGAACTTTTTCTGCCTCGCTGAGTTTTCTCTTTAATTCTTCACGGATTTCATCATAATTTTCCAGTTCTTCCAGACGTATCTTTTTTTCTTCCAGCACCTTAAACACCTGGGCAATAGTCGGGCCGTACTTGGCCTGCAGCCCGCGGATAACATCCAGGCGTTCCTCAATCTGCCGAAATTCGCCCTCCTCATACTGACAGCTGTCCATGTACTCCTGGATCGAACGCCCCAGGTCATTGCTCAATGCCTCCAGGTCCAAAAGCTGATCCCGAATAGGCGATAAGTCTTCGTCAAATCCCGCAACCTGATCCACGTCCCGGACAGCACGTCCCAGACTATCGCTCTCCAATGCCTTATAAGCAGAGGAAAGGGCTTCCACTATCTTCTGCACATGAGAAAGTTTGCGGTATCTGGCGGTAAGTTCCTCCTCTTCCCCTTCCTTCAGCGCCGCTTCCTCAATATTTTCTATTTCAAACCGGCAAAAGTCCGCTTCTCTAAGCCGATCTTCCTGCCCTGTTTCCATGGAAGAAAGTTTTTCTTTAAGATTTCGATATTCCTGATATTCCTGGCGGATCTTCTCCTTCCAGGAGGCAATTTTCCCTTTCCCATAAGCGTCAAGAATCTCCAGATGTTTATGAATATCCAAAAGGGACTGATGTTCATGCTGCCCATGAATATCCATTAAAAGAGCCGTCACCTGGCGCAGTTTTGCGGTGGTGACGGTTTCATCATTGATTTTTGACATGCTGCGGGTGGGCAGGATTTTTCGGGATATAATCAGCGTTCCATCCTCTGCAGGAAAAATCTCCATCGCCTTAAGCGCCTCTTTTTGCTGATCACTGCCCACAGAAAACAAAAGTTCAATATAGGCACTGTCGGCACCCTGGCGGATACTGTCTTTAGAAGCTTTTCCCCCCAGTGCCATATTGACTGAACCGATAATAATGGACTTACCGGCTCCTGTTTCTCCGGTAAGAATATTTAAACCTTCACCAAATTCCACCTGGGCCTGTTCAATTAATGCCAGGTTTTTTACCTGTAATTCCAGAAGCATGTTTTCCTCCCTGACAACCAGTGTTCTGACTGCGTAAATAATATTAACTATGAAGTGCAGCACTCGTTAAGTATCTTCATAATGATAAGATAAATTTCCGTGACTTCCCTGCACAAGCTTCCTAATCTTATCCATCACCAGTATCGTATCATCTACGCTGCGTACCGCACACATAATCGTATCATCTCCGGCAATACAGCCGACAATCTCATGAAAATGCATGGCATCCAGAGCTGCCGCCACAGCCATAGCCATACCTGCCACGGTTTTTAATACCAGGATGTTCTGCGCCATATCCATACTTAAATAGCCGTCCTGGAGAATGCGGATGTATTTATCGCTGAAGCCGGTCTGGCTCTGCAGGACCATGTATTTCTGCTTTCCGCCCTCAGTTGCTGCCTTGGTCAGCTTTAGTTCCCGGATATCTCTGGACACCGTGGCCTGGGTTACATTAAAACCAGCGCGGTTAAGGTATTCTGCCAGTTCTTCCTGGGTTTCAATTTCGTATTTTCCAATGAGTTCTACAATTTTACTGTGACGCTCTACCTTCATTTCTCTGTTTCATCTCCATGATTTTTTGTATATCTTATACACCTATCATTTTATTGCTGAGGTTTTGTAAAAAAGATATTTTTTTTAACTGAACTAATATAGTCTCTATAATGGACTGCTGAATTAAAATCTGATCGCCACAATACAGTTCACCTGCCAGATTCCCATCGAAAGCAAGCATATGGCCCTCTTCCGGCACCTGAATGGTAAGCTGATCCTCAGCGGGAAGGACAATACTTCTGGCATTTAAGGCATGGGAGCAGATGGGAGTCAGCACCATCATCTTTGCTCCGGGGGCAACGATCGGGCCGCCGGCAGACAGGTTATAGGCCGTAGAGCCGGTGGGTGTGGCAAAAATCATGCCATCTGCAGTGTAGTCGTTTAAGAACTCACCATTGACCAAAAGGCGGAAGTGAAGGGGCTTTAGCATATCTCTGCGGCTAATAACAATTTCATTTAAAGCTAAGTCCCCGGCAATGATTTTTCCTGCGCGGAGAATCCTTCCTTCCAGCATCATCCGCCGTTCCAGGGTATATTTTCCTTCTAAAAGGGCGTCCAGCATGGAAAGCATGTCCTCACGGCGGCTGACCTGGGTGAGATAACCAAGATGCCCGCGGTTTACTCCGACGAAAGGGATTTTCCGTCCGGCAAGATCTCTGGCAGCCTGGATTAACGTTCCGTCGCCGCCGATGGTAATCACGCACTCGGTATTTTCGGGAACCTGGGACGGTTGGGTGTAGCGCCCGCCTACAAAGTCCTTCCAGTCCTGGCAAATCGCTTTTGCTCCGCGGCTGTGCAGATAGTCTACGATTTCTTTTTCTGTATCTGCGGCACCCTCCTTTTCAGGGTTTGCCACAATGTAAAACACGTTCATTACGGGTTGGATTCCTCTCTTGTTTTTTTATGTGATATTACGTGGGGGTGGACATGGGGGGCCGCTTCGGCAGAGCCTATTCCGTCAGAAACACGCTTTCGCTCCGCATAGAACGTAACGGACGCTAAACTCGTGAAATACCTTGTTAAGCGCCGACGTTCTATAGGGTATTCCTCACGGAATAGGCTCTGCCTGCGCTATAGTACTCTGGCTTTGGTGATTTGTGTTGGCAAATTATAGCATTTGGTGGGATTTTTCTACTATGGCTTCTGCATCGACAGGGGTTTGGCTGTACGTATTCCCTTCTGGGTGATTTTGCAGATAGAGAAGGTATTCTATGTTTCCTTCTGGTCCGCGGATAGGGGAAAATTCCAGGTTTAATATCGCAAAGCCTATGCTTATCGCATATTCAATAACCATTTGGATAACTTCCAGATGGACGGATTTTTCACGAACTACGCCCTTTTTTCCTACTTTTTCGCGTCCGGCCTCAAACTGAGGTTTGATAAGGCAGACGATTTGTCCTTCCTCCGACATCAGGGCTTTTACCGGGAGAAGAACTTTTGTCAGGGAGATGAAGGAAACATCGATGGAAGCAAAGTCTATCTTTTCGGGAAGCATTTCAGGGAGGAGGTAGCGGATATTGGTTTTTTCCATACAGATAACGCGGTCATCCTGCCTTAGCTTCCAGGCAAGCTGTCCGTGACCTACATCTACAGCAAAGACTTTGACTGCCCCGTTTTGCAGCATACAGTCCGTAAAGCCGCCGGTGGAGGCCCCTACATCCATGCAGATCTTACCTTCAAGCGACAGGCCGAAGTGCGTCATGGCCTTTTCCAGTTTTAATCCGCCGCGGCTGACGTATCTTAAAGTATTTCCCCGTACCTCCAGCTTTGCCGTTTCTGCAAATGTGGTCCCTGCTTTATCCTCTTTTTGCCCGTCCACATAGACCAGGCCAGCCATAATTACCGCCTTAGCCTTTTCTCTGGATTCAGCCAGCCCCTGTTTAACTAAAAGTACGTCCAATCGCTCCTTCATTCTTTCCTCCGTCTGGTATTATTCTTCGTTCGTTTGGTTTTCGGCTTTTTCTGTCATTGAGTCGCTTATTATCCCCATCACTTCCAGCCTGCGGATAATGGAATCGCTGTCAATTCCCAGGCTTTCCCGAAGAACGCTTACATTGCCATGTTCCACGTAAGCATCGGGCAATGCGATATTTACTGCCTTTACTTCGGGCATATGTTCATGTATCCATCCAGTTACCGGAAAGCCAAAGCCACCCTGTAAGACATTTTCCTCCAGGGTAACAATGGTCTTGTGGCGCTCTGCCAGGAAACGTACCAGTTCCTGGTCAAAAGGTTTAATAAACCGACCGTTGGCCAGGCTGCATAATATTCCCCGGTCGCGCAGCTTATTGCGGATATGTTCAGCCGTACTGACCATACTTCCTACAGCCAGAAGGGCAATTTCGGCCCCATTGCTGCTCTCATCATATAAAATTTCACCCTGACCGTAAACCATGGGAGAATGAAATTCTTTTAATCCCTGGTAAGCCTCTCCCCGCGGGTAGCGCACCGCCACCGGGCGGTTAAGCTTTAAGGCAAAGGCGAGCATCTCCTCCAGTTCCCACCAGTTTTTGGGCGCCATCACGGTCATATTGGGGATGCAGCTTAAAAAACTATAATCGAAAATTCCCTGATGCGTTTCCCCGTCGCTTCCCACAAGCCCTGCCCGATCGACGGCAAGTACCACAGGAAGTTCCTGGATGCAGATATCGTGAAGGATCTGATCAAAACCGCGCTGTAAAAAAGAAGAATACACCGCTACCACCGGCTTTAAGCCTGCTGCCGCCATCCCTGCTGCACTGGTTACAGCGTGTGCTTCAGCTATACCCACGTCAAAAAAACGGCGGGGGAATTTTTTAGCAAAACGGCAAAGACCCGTGCCGTCCGGCATAGCCGCCGTAACTGCCACAATCCGGGAATCCTCTTTTGCCAGCCTGCACAGGGCACGGGCAAACACATCGGTATAGTCGGGGTATTTCTTTTTGTTTAAAAACTCGCCGGTCTTTACATCGAAAGGTCCCACACCATGAAATTTTGCCGGGTTCTTCTCTGCCGGAGCAAAGCCCCTGCCCTTTTTGGTCAATACATGCACCAGGACGGCATGATCCAGCTTCCGGGCTTCCAGCAGAGCTTTCTGCAGCTGGCGGATATCGTGTCCGTCCACCGGGCCTAAGTAGGTAATGCCCATATTTTCAAATAACATTCCGGGAATCAGCAGCTGCTTAATCCCGTTTTTCGTCCGCTTAATCCGGTCAATCATATTCTGGCCCCAGCCGGGTATGCGCTCTAAGGCATTTGCCACGTTTTTCTTTAAATCAATATAACCATCGCCGGTGCGGATTCCGTTCAGATAGCGGGACATTCCACCGACATTTTCGGAAATGGACATATTGTTATCATTTAGAACAATAATAAAATTTTTCTTTAGCCGGGCTGCATTGTTCAGCGCCTCATACGCCATGCCGCCGGTCAGCGCCCCATCCCCGATAATCGAAATAACACTGTAGTCCTCCCCCTGCAAATCCCGTCCCTGGGCAATGCCAAGACCTGCAGAGATTGATGTGGAGCTGTGTCCGGTATCAAAGGCATCATAGGAACTTTCTCTGCGCTTGGGAAACCCGCTAATCCCGCCGAACTGCCGCAAATCATCAAAAAGCTCTTTGCGCCCGCTTAAAATCTTATGGGTGTAGGACTGGTGCCCCACATCCCAGATCACCTTATCCCTGGGCAGATCAAAGGCCAGATACAGGGCAATGGTCAGTTCCACCACGCCCAGGTTCGAGGCCAGATGCCCACCGGTACAGCTGATTTTCTCGATTAAAAATTCCCGGATTTCCTCTGCAAGCAGGGCAAGTTCCTCCATATTTAAGTTCTTAATGGATGCGGCATCCTGAATTTTCTCTAAAATCATAAGCTTTCCCCCTGTATCCTTCCGCTTGGGTTTTATCGCCATTCCAGGAGCAAAGCTCCTTTATTTTTCTCTGGTTATCAGCATAAGAATCAGCTTTTCCAAAAACACATTCGTCCCCGGCAATGCCCGGATTTCCCGCACAGCCTCATCCGATAAAGCTTTCACCTGTACCCTGGCGGCCTCTAATCCATTTAATGTGACATAAGTTGTTTTCTGGTTCTTTTCATCGCTCCCTACCGGCTTTCCCAAAACCTCCTGACTGCTGGTAATATCTAAAATATCATCCTGAATCTGAAACGCCAGTCCTATATTTAAGGCAATCTGTGAAACCCTTTTTACATCTTCATCTCCTGCCCCCGCTAAAACTGCACCAATCATCATAGCGGCTTCCAGAAGCGCCCCTGTTTTCAAACGATAAATAAAATCTAACTGTTCCTCCAAAAGTGGCTGATTCGTCAGTTCCACATCCACTACCTGACCACCAATCATTCCGTAGATTCCTGTCTTTTCTGCCAGTATTCCAATCGCCCGCCCGGCACGTTCAGGATAAGCCGTGTGTAAAAAGGACTTTGCCGCCGTAGAAAATGCTTCCACTAGCAAAGCATCCCCGGTCAAAACCCCCATCGCCTCCCCAAACTCTGCCCAGGTACTTTTCTTCCCCCGGCGATACTCGTCATTATCCATGCAGGGCAAATCATCATGGATCAGTGAAGAAGTATGAATCATCTCCAGCGCCGCCATAAACGGTTTTGCCTCCTGCAGTTCCCCGCCAAACAAGCGGCAGGTTTCCATTAACAGCAGAGGCCGTAGCCTTTTTCCTCCGGCATAAATACTGTAATTCATGGCTTCCATAATCCTCTTTTGAAGCCCGGTTTCTTCCGGCAGATAGTTCTGGATAATCTTTTCCGTCTCCTGTATCTTCTCCGCCAATACTCCCTTTATTTCCTCCATGGTCCCTCCATCTTTATTTTAATCCCATATTTTTTCAAAAAAGCTTAGGTCAGGCGCTACCTCCGCCCGCTCTGTCAGGGCCACAGGGCCTATTGCCCTACCGTCTTACCTTAGCTTACAAATAGTTTAACCTGCCGAATAACCTGCCTAAACAAAAAACACATCAAACACTGTATAAGAGAGCCTATTCCCCTACTGCCCCTCTTCCTCACTCAATATAAAAATCTGCTTTTCCACCTTATCAATCTGTGACGAACACTGCCTTACCAGCTTCATCCCCCGCGCAAAGTAACGAAAGGATTCTTCCAGAGAATTATCTGACTGCTCCAGCATATCTAAAAGGTTATCCAGTTCTTCAAAGGTTTCTTCTATCGTTAATGGTTCTTCGTTTTGTGATTCTTTGTTTTGTGATTCTTTGTTTTGTGATTCTTTGTTTTGTGACTCTTCGTTTGAAAAAACATCTGTTTCTGTTAAAGCGTCTTTGTATTTCCCCTCACCAGCCAGACTTCTTTCCTCGACATTCTCTCTCATCAAATCTTCCATCCTTCCTCAACCCGTGCCAGGATTTTTCCATCTCTGACCTGAATCGAAATCCGATCGCCCGATGACACCTGCCCGGCACTCAGTATGCGCTTTCCCTGTTCATCGGTTAAAAATCCAAAACCGCCGCTGATTTTCTCTAATGGAGACAATCCCTGCAGCCTTCCCGCCGCCAGAGCCAGCCGGTGTCTTGCTTCCTTTAGACGCTCGTCCATCTCCCGCATAAACCGGGCTTCAAAATCCGTAATTCTCTGCTGGTTCACCCGAAGTTCGTGCACCGGATCTTTTAGTTTTAAGCGAAACTGATACTGCTCCAGCCTTGCCCTCTCCTGCTGGAGTTTTCTCTCCATCCCAATCTGCAGTGCTGAAACATAACCCTCTATTTCCCGCTGAAACTGTCGGTAATCAAAGACTGCCAGTTCCGCTGCCGCCGAAGGCGTAGGCGCCCGAAGATCCGCCACGTAGTCCGCGATAGTCACATCCGTTTCATGCCCGACTGCAGAAATAACTGGTATAGAACAGTCAAAAATTGCCCTGGCAACCATTTCTTCATTAAAAGCCCAGAGATCCTCAATGGAACCCCCGCCGCGCCCCACAATTATCACATCCACTCCCAAAGTATCCAGGGTGCGGATTCCCTCAGCAATACTGTATTTTGCCTGCTCCCCCTGCACCAGGGCCGGGTAAAGAACAAGCTGTACGTAAGGATTCCTCCTTGCCGAAATATTCATTATATCCCTGATCGCCGCTCCGGTCGGCGCAGTCACGATACCGATAACCCTGGCATAGCAGGGAATGGGCTGCTTATACTCCGGCGAAAACATGCCCATCTCTTCCAGTTCTTCCTTAAGCTGCTGGAAACGCAGGAATAAATCCCCTTTTCCTTCCCGCTTAATCTCCTTTGCATAGAGCTGGTATTTTCCATCCCGCTCATACACATCCACTGATCCGGAAACAATAACCTGCTGACCTTCCTCCAACCGAAAAGAAAGGCCCACCCGCTGACTGGCAAACATCACCGCGGACAATGTGCCCTTCCCATCCTTTAATGTAAAATAAATATGACCGGAAGAATGGTATTTACAGTTGGAAACCTCTCCCTTGATGGAAATGCGGCTCAGGGCATAATCCTGGACGAACATGTTCTTAATATACGTATTGACCTGAGAAACCGTATATATACCTGTATTTGCCATCTTTACACCATCTTTGCCAAAATCCCGTTAATAAACCCGGAAGAATCCTTGCCGCCAAACTTCTTGGCAAGCTCCACGGCCTCATTAATAGCTACTTTTTCGGGAATTTCCACATCGTATTTCATCTCATAAACAGCCAGGCGAAGAATGGTCAGTTCCACCTTTCCCATCCGCTTTGTCCGCCAGCCTTCCGCTACCTTATTAATCCGCTCGTCTAAAGGGGAAATCTCCTGGATAATCCGCAGAACTTTGGCTGTCAGTTCTTCCCTGTCCTCCGGCTTTGCCACCATGCGGTGAATTACTTCGGCATCGCCCTCCGGGCCTTCTTCCTCCTCGTCAAGCATAAGAAAATAATTCTCCATCTGCCCGGAAAGTTCCCCGGCGGTATAAAAATCTACACAAAACAGCATTTTAAAGCAATGCTCTCTCATTTCTCTTCTGGTCATTCTGCCCATTATATTCCTCCTGCATCGCAAGCAGTAAAACCTTTCCCTGCCCACGCAACGATTACCTGAAAACACATCGCCAATCTGACGATTCTATTAGTTTGTGTTATTATAGCAAATTTACCTATGTTATACAACCAAAAACGACAGAGAAATTCGGCAGGGCAATAAAAAAGGCAGATTATCCCCTCTTCCTCAGGAATCCTGCCTTTTTCCGTCTTTTCTGTTTACATTGAAGGTTCGCCATCGATTAGGCGGCACTAATTCAGGTATTCCAAGTGCGCCCCGTTAACTTTCATTCATGGCGCTGCACTCACTCGTGGGCGCATGATGGTTTACTGTGCCGCTTCCATGTTCACTCCGGCGATTTTAATATTAATGTCCAGAACGGATAAGCCTGTCATATTTTCAATCGCAGACTTTACCCGATCCTGCACGGCTTCGCTGACTTCAGGAATATTATAGCCGTAAGTTAAGTTCAGGGAAAGGTCTACCGATACATGATCCTCGGTTACGTCCACCTTAACTCCCTTCGACAAGTTCTTCATACCCAGCTTTCCAACCAGTTCATTCGTAATATTCCCAGCCATGGAATCCACGCCGTCCACCTCGGTAGCCGCCAGCCCGGCGATAATTGCCACAACCTCATCGGCAATCTGAACCTCGCCCAGTTTATCCTTTTCATATACTTTATGTGTGCTTCGATTCTCTGTTTCTGCCACAATCTTACCTCCTGCCTGATGCAAAATAAATGCAGATACCTGCTTTCTGCCCTGATTCTTTCTTCATTATAGCAGATGAAAAAGTATTTGAAAAGGGTATTTCTTTTTTTTGCATAGTATGCTATACTTTTCATTGCTGTTCACATGTTCACAAGCAGTCATGCCACCATAATTGAATGTCTGCTGGGTGCACAAAGATACATAGTATAAAAAACAAAAAGGAAGTGTCAAAACCATGAAAGAAAATAAAGGCTGGTTTCTTCGCTGGCCCTGGAACGTAATCCTCTATCTCCTGCTGTTTTTGGTTCTGCGTCTTTTTGCCGTTCCCATCATCCTTATTCTGATGCGGATTCAGCAAAAAAACAATCCCCATGGGGTATCGGAGGGCTATTGTTTAAATCGTACCCGAAAACGGCTTATGTGGCTGATTTGGGCACTGCTGGTACTAACCGTGTCGGCAGTGCTGTTTTTCATGCTAAAAATAGGATTGGAGCAGGATCGAACCTATTGGGAAACCATGGACTATGTGACCCTGGCTGTCTGCGGTATCGGTGGCCCGCTTTTGCTTATCGTCGGACTTTACCTGGGCTATATCGCCGTCCGGGACACATTTTTCCCGGAAAAAAGCGCCCTGGCGCAGTCCATCCGAAACCAGCTGCCCTATCCCGACGAAGCCCCGCCGGTGGACGAACTTTTTTCCATGGTTGATGCGGATTTAAAGGAAAATGCACAATGGTTCGGTCCGGTGGGCATTGGCAGAGAATGGGTTTTAGGCGACATGGTGAATAGAATCGATCGCATCCGGGGTATCTTCGTGGTCAATGAGCTTCATCAGCACCACACCCAAACCGGCACCCGCACCAGCCGCAACCTGGAACTGGTCTTAATTGACGACCGCTGGCAGCGAAACATTACCAGCTTTAGAAATCTGAACGATCTGCAGGCAGCCGCCGACTGCCTGGCTCTTAGGGTTCCCTATGCACAGCGGGGTTCGGGAAGCGCAGGAAGTACCTTCTGGAGCATGGATGAAATTTCACGGGAAAATTTCAATCGGGAGTTTCGCCAAAAGCAAAGTCTCCACGCCTCGCAGCAGCTAACCCAGGAAGCTCTGACAGGTGGCCCCCAGGATATGATTCTTTTGCAGGTCAATGGTCAGGTAACGTCCCGCGTCACCCAGGCCCTGGTTGATGAGCAGCTTCGATTATGCCTGCTGCAGGGACAAGGTTCTTTTTCCCTGACCCCGAACCATCCAATAGAAACAGGAAATCAAAGCTTTCAAAGCCTGCATGTTTCGGTTTCGGAAGGAACGATTTGGCTTCTGGCAGAGCACCAAAACCATCCCGGCTCAGGGCTGACTAAGGCAGTGCAGGAACGTGAAGCCAGAGATGTACTCTCTGCCTGGCTTTACCGGAAAGCACCGGATACCTCTTTCTGGACACCGAAAGCCAGAAAATAAATATCAATGAAAAATATAAATAAATTAAAGAAACGATTAAGCAGAAAAGGAGAAAAGCTATTATGGCAGCAAGTTTAAGCAATGAAGTCAAACAGGCGCTTGAGGATATTTACTATAATGAGCGCACCGGTCGGGGCAGGGAAGCCCTTGCCCTGCTGGAAAGGGCTTCCGCAGCCGGGGACGGGGATGCCACCTGTGTTCTCGCCCGGTGCTACTGCGGAAGGCAGTATGTATGGGCAGGTCACGGTTTTCCCGAGGATGACCATAAAGCCGTCCGCTATCTTCACAAATCGGTAGAACAGGGCAGCGCTCTGGGCGTTTTAGTCGCCCTGCGCTCCGGGGAGCTCACCCCTTCGGTACAAAAAAAGATGCCCTTTAAAAACCTGCAGGAGGCCATGGATGAAGCATTGGCACTGGCAGAAAGCGGGGACGCCTTCTCTCAGTATGTGGTAGCTAATTCCTACTTCTGGTGGGACTTTTTAAGCATCCAGAACAAGGACGCGGATTCCTTCCCCAGCCATGAACAGTTTAAAGCATACTTAAAGGAAAACATCTCCAAGTGTGAGGACTGGTTCTGGAAAGCGTTCCGGGGCGGGATGTATTTTGCAGCCAATAACCTGAATAAATATTACCGGGAAGGCGACGAAGATATTATTGCCCCCCAGCCGGAAAAGGCCAGGGATCTCTATAAGATTGGCGCTGAAGCCGGGCACCCCATTATGCAGGCTATTCACGCCGATGATTTAAGCGAAGCGGGCCGGAAGGAAGAAGCACTTCACTGGTATAAAAAAGCTGCTGAAGGCGGTCATCCGGGAGCCTGGTACGATGTGGGCCGCTGCTATTTCACCGGGGAAGGTACAGACCAGAATGATACCTATGCCGTGCAGTGCTTTGAAAAAGAGCTGGAAAAAAACCCCATCCACGAAGGCTCCTGCAACCTTCTGGGCAAAGCCTATTTCTTTGGACGGGGTGTTTTGACGGACTATGCAAAAGCCTATCACCTTCTCTACACGGCTTATGACCGCCAGCAAAGCACCTGGGGCACGTTTTACCTGGCAAAATGCGCCTTTAACGGTCTGGGAACCCCCCAGGATTACGGCAAAGCTTTGGAGTTTATCCGAAAAATGACCTTTGAAAATCCGGAAGCAGACTATATGCAGGGCTACATCTATGCCCGGGGTCTGGGCGGCGTGCCGGAGGATATTAAAAAAGGTGTGGAACTTCTCAAAAAAGCCGGAAACCTCCCGGAAGCCAAGGAGGAACTTCTGCACTACAAAAAGACCCTTTTCGGCAAATGGGTAAGACGAAGCTGAACCTGAGCCAAACCTAAGCTGAACCATTGGAAAAAACACCGGGAAAGAGGCAGCTGCAGTAAGTTTATCTATTTTTCTCTTAATGCAGAAACCTCTTTCCTGACTATTCATTCAGGACTTATCGGTGATTTGCCGCCTTTACTTTTGTGCCACAAGCAAATAGCGGTGAATAGTTCCCTCAACACAGCCCTCAGCTTCGATTATCTTCTGCATTTTCAGCAGTCTTTCAAAACATCGATCCACCGAAAACCCCGGAAATTCCCATGCAATAATATGGGCAAACCATACAAATGCACCCATATCATAAAACTTAATCGGTCGGTATGCTTCTTCTGCGCGGATGAGATGAAAGCCTGCATCTTCAAACACCTTTTTCTGTTCTTTAAGGTTTAAATGCGGAAAAGGTTTTTCTGTTCCCGGAAGAACCATTTCGACCAAATCCCGTTCATTATCGCTGCCGACCTGTTCGGTAATAAAGATTCCGCCCTTCTTGAGCAGACGGTACAATTCCCTGGCATCAAAGCTTCCATGCCGGTTAATAATCCTGTCCAATGTCTGGCTGGCAAAGGGGATTTCCGAAGGATTGCTGCATTCCTTAAAGTGAATCCCCAGAGGCAGTAAAACTTCCTTACAAAGTTCTACATTCGGTTTAAATCCTTCTGTTGCCGATGTTTTGTCAAAGGGATGATGCAGCGATAATAAAAATTCCCCGCCACCGGTATCATAATCCAGGATTTCAAGGTCATCCCTTAAATACCGCCTTACAATTTTTTCATAATCCCAGGGCAAGTCCTTCTCTTCTGTATATTTTCCACGAATATGCGAAAAATCCCAGCCCTTAATATGTGCTGTCTTTTCTTCTTCCTTCCAAATTGCTTTTAATTTATTTTCATTCATTCCAACTGCTTCCTTTCCAACGAATTTTATTTTATCCCAATCCGGCAGGGCTTTATTCACACAAAGGAATTACCCCCATTGCCCGAAAAAATAAAAATAAGTCATCGGCGCAGTTTTCGTTCTGACAACAGTTATTTTGTTATCCCCGATGCAATCTGCTGTCTGTTTTAAACTGCACCGAGTAATTAATTCGTTTTCTCATCTCTGACCTCCAAAATATTTTATTTTTATAGAAACTAGTACATCACTGCATTAATTCTCGAGTAACTCGCACTCGCTATCCGCGCCATCTGCACGCCTGCAAAACTCACCGTAGCACCACTACGCCTTCGTTTTACAGGCGCACAGCTGACACGAATATCAAGCACGATTTACTTCAAGATTAATGCAGCGATGTACTAGAATTAAGATAGGATAAATTATATTACCACTTCTTAAAGCAGTCAAGGTTTAGCCCCTCTCCCAGACATGAAATTATATCGTGATGATTAAATCCAATAATCCATTGGTATTTTTTTGAAACAATATAATAATCCAGCCAGCCATTGTCTAAAAAAGCCGTATGATTCAGGAAATCAAGAGCCTTTACTAATTCAGGTATATAGCTTTCAAATATCCAAAATTTTTCTCCTAAATACCAATCGTTTCCCTTGTCAATTAGAAAATAAACCATCTTATTCTCATCTTCTATCATTTGAGGCAAAAAATGAAACCAGGTTGAACGATCAACCGCACAGCACCCAAGTAATTGTTTCATGCTTTTAGGACTGTAACCATTGACATTCGCCCAATGCAGACCATTTTTCCATATTTTTGTTTTATCTGCATATTTTTCTGTAATCTTATGATATATATTTTCCCACTGACTTCCACTCACTTTATGAAAATGCTCTTTCGCTATGCCGCATTGTGATATCACTTCATGTTCTAATCGAAAAATGCCATCTGACAACTTTTTCATCATTGTATTTTACTCCCAACTTCCATTATAGTCTAATTGTTGGTTTAATTATACCATTTTTATTTCCCTTTTTTCTTCCCTTTTTCCAAAAGATATAAGGTACCGCAATCTTAATCTGCTTTTTTACAGGCATTATCCGATTTACATAAATCCTTTTGATTTCCAAATTATAAAAACCTGTAATTACTTCTATAGAAAAATAAAAGCATTTTCTGAAATCGAATCTTTCCTAATTTACAAAGGTAATTCATGATCATCATTAAGCAAGGCTGGAAAGCAGAAAACTGCCTCCAGCCTCACATCATTATCCTAGAAGATCTGAATTTACAGAAAAATTTTCACACGTCCTATGATTATGGAATACCTCTTTTACCAATGGATATTCCATCCTTTATACTCTCTTATATTCCCAAAACTGAACGCTTATTTTGGCTTACTCTGACAAATTCATCAAAGAAATCACTATCTGATCTGCTGTCACTTCAGTTTTGCGCTTAACAATATCTTCAATCTGTGCTCTCTGCTGATCGGTAATGTTTGGCGCATTAATCACAACATCCACCTGACCAGACGATACACTGACCACCGGGTCAGCAAACCCTTTTGCCATCAACAGGGTTTCTGCCGCGTTTTCCCTTTCGGCAATATCCGTTAAATCAATCATTTCCTGAATCGCCTGTTGTTTTGCTGATTCTTCAATTCCCGTGCTGTTAATTAAATTCATCAATGCATCCTTATTCTTTGCCCGGATCTGTTCCCGGTTTAACTGCACATTGGCTATGTAGTCTGTTACACTCATCCCGCTGGTAAGTACGGCTTCTCCTGGATTTTCCAGGCCGCTTTCCTGTGCGCCCTGTTCCGGCGCCTCGGCATAAACCTGATCGCCTGCCGCCGCCATGCCTTCTTCACCTGTCCCGTCGGCAAACGGTTCAGCTTCATTTTCCATCATTGCCTCTTCTATGGTGCCATCATCGGAAACATCCTGATCCAGACTTCCGATTTCATACAGGGTTTCCCCGTAGTTGGGACTTGCCTGATTCTCTGCAAGGATGTCTTCGTCGGAAATCTCCAGCATCCCTGCTTCAAATACCTCGCTCCCCGCTGCCAGTTCCTGTTTCCCGGCATAGTTCAGATATCCGGCAGCCGCAATCATCACGGCAAGCGCGGTAATAATCACCTGGTTCCGGCGAAACAGTTTTTTCATGTTCAATTCTTTTTTTGGTTTCATTCTACTCGCTCCTTTATTCCACCCGTTTTAATACTTTAATTTTATGAGCCGGAAGCCCAAATAATGCCTCCATTGCCTCAGTAATTTCTGCTTTTACTGTGGGACTTCCTCCCCCTTGGGCGCTGATGATAATTCCTGACAGTTCCGGGCACAGTTCCTTCTCTAAAAGTGCCCCGCTTCCCCCATTGCCCGAAAGATTCCCTCCGCCCGACGAAAGCACTGTGCTCACCTCCTCCTGCTGCTCGGTCACTTCCCGGCTCCCGCCAGCAGAATCTAATTCCTTCGTCGATGACTGCGAATGTTTCCCGTCTGTTCGGTAAACCCTTTCCTCTGAGGACTTCAGGACAATAAGCACATCCACCGCTCCCACGCCCTCAACCTTTTTCAGCACCTCCTTCACTCGGTTTTCCAAAGCAGCCTCATAAGAAATCAGCGAATCACCCCCGCCCATCCCTTCTTCCCCTTGTGCCTTCGATGAACCTGCCAAATCTGCCTCCCCTGTCTTATTCAAACTCTCTCTGTCTGTACTCACTCCGCCCTTCTTTCCCCCGTCCTTCCCGGATAACGGCATGGCAACAACCATCATAATCAAGCCAAGACAGAGCAGAACAATCCAGCCCTCCTTAGTTATCTTTCCAGGTAATCCGTACAGCTTCTTCCTCCAATCCATAATACCTTGCCACCTTCCTCTGAAATTCCTCTGCTGCCTCCTGCGTTTTTTCCCAAGTCCTGTTCTGTGCTTCTTCATTTCCTTTTTCCCCGTCTTTATCTGGTACCTTTTCAGCAATCTTCTCTACATCTTCATCCTGTATTCCGCCGCTATTCCCCCGGTCAATAACAATCTGAACCGGGTCAATGGAAACCATTTTTCCAGCCTTATTCTCTTCACCAATCTCATCTGCATCCCCGTTTTCCCTTTCGCTATCCACCTGTTCCTTTTCCCGACCCCCTCCTCTCTCTTCCTCACTTTCCCCACTCCCAATCACCATCACGATTTCCACGACCTGCCCAAATTTCTCCTCCCCTTCCCTCCCCTCAATTTTCGCTCCCGCGGACAGGCAGTAAAAACCTTCATCTTCAGCCATTGCCCGGATATCCATGCCCACCGCCGTTTCGTACTGTTTAATCATCTGAGCAATCCGCTCCTCTTCCATTCCCCAAAGCTTCTGCTCAAATTCCCCCTGCTCCTGGGTAAAGCGGATTTGTTCATAGGCATGTGCCAGCCTTCCGTCCAAATGCAGTCCCCTGGTCAGCGGCGTGACAACAAGCAGAATAAATACCGCACCCAAAAAAAGTTTCATGTACTGCTCATATTTTCCCGCAGGCATCAGGTGCGAAAGCAGACTGACAAAAATCAGGTAATATGTAATATTTTTTATCCACTGGAATACCGCTTCCATCATTATTCATCCTCATAAAACCATATTGAGCAAAGCACACACTCATCCTCCAAAACAAACAACATGCATCGATATCTCCGACTCAGCCCCCAAAATAAACGGCATTCGTCGAAGCACAGATAATACCCAGAGACAAGGCAAACAGGCAGATTACGGCAATAACCAGGTGTAAAAGCAGCATGTGCGCCTTTGCCATTCCCTCTGCACAGGCTGTAATCCGCTTATCGCACACTGGTTCCATCAGCGCTGCCGCCCCCTGGTATAAAATAAGAAAAAAGCTCAGTTTCGCCACCGGTCCTGCAGCCAAAAAGACGAGCAAAAGAACCGCCGTTCCTCCAATCGTATTTTTTATCAGAACTCCTGTTCCTACTGTAACCTGCAAGACTGCCTCCGCTCCTGCCCCAATTCCTGGAATGGCGGAAACCACCTTTTGGACGCTGGCCCGCTTCACACTATCAGCAAAAGGTAAAATCATCGTCTGCACCATCTGCAGTCCAAGAAAAATCCCTACCATGGTTTTCAAACTCCAGCGCACCCCCTTTTCCAGCCCATCCGTCAAGCGGCGCACAAAAAGCTCTTTGGAAATATTTCCTGCCAGTACCATCAGCACATACACCTTAATCAAGGGAAGAAGTACCCTCCCGCATAAAAACTGCGCCCCGCTCACCCCTCCAACCACTGTGCTGTATAGGGCGGCGCTGGATATGCTTCCTCCGGCAAAGGCCACGGCAAGAAAAAAAGAAGGGAGAAGCACTTTCATAAAATCCAGTACATTCTCCATCACCCTGCCCGCTGTCTCCACACTGGTAAAAAAGCTGGCGGTAAAACAGGTAAATGTTAAAAGGTAGGTAATAAAAAAACCAATTTCTGCAATCCTGCTACTGGGAAACGCCGCCGCAGCCTGGGCAAACACTGCACCCAAAATCCCCAGTGCTGCCGCCTGCCCCAAAAGGCCGATGCTCCCTTTCATTTCCTCTAAAAAATTCTCCCAGAATGTATGCAGTACGGCTTCTCCCGCTTTTCCAAAATTCCCCTTAATCAATTCCTCCATTATCCCGGAAAAGGAAACCTTTCCCTCCCCATACTGCCGGTTAAGAAACTCCTGAATGTCTCCAAGCCCCATATCAGGGATTTCTGCGGAAAATAAATTGTCCTGCCCCTGACCTTTCCCTTCCCTTTCCCAGCTGCTTATTACCCTCCCTTCCCAATCCTCCTGCTGTGAACCATAACCAGGAAGCAAAAACCAATACAAACTGAGCACTGCACTGATACTGATAACGATAAGAATATGCCTTCGCGCACAGCTCTTTTTCTTCTGCAAACACCGTATCACTTTTCCCATCACACAATCCCCTGCCGGTTCATTTTCCTTCACAAACCTTTCACCCCAAAAACATCTCCAAGGTATCCAAAAGTGCCAGCACCACCGGCGCACTTAAGGCCAGAATGGAAAGTTTTCCAAAAATCTCAATCTGGTTGCCCAAAAAACTGCACCCGCTGTCCTTACAGATTGCCGAGGCAAATTCACCGATATAGGTCACACCCACCATTTTTATCATGGTCGAGAAATAAATATTGTTCATCTTAATTGCAGTCTGTATCTCATCAATCACACGAAGCACCGACTCCAGCTTCTGCAGTCCATAGAAGAAAATAAACATCCCCGCCGCAATGGAAATATAGATTCCATATTCTCCTCTCACCCCCTTCATCTGTACTGCTAAAAGTACTGCGACGATTCCCACTGCCGCCACTGCAATGATACTCAATTCCCACACCCCCTGTTTTCCAAGTGCGCCCGGCAGACGTTTATTTATGGTGGTACGACTACTTGTGGGCGCATGAAGGTTTACTGTAAATGTTCACCGCCGATTAGGCGGTCTAAGTTCAGGTATTCCAAGTGCGCCCGGCAGACGTTTATTTATGGTGGTACGACTACTTGTGGGCGCATGAAGGTTTACTGTAAATGTTCACCGCCGATTAGGCGGTCTAAGTTCAGGTATTCCAAGTGCGCCCGGCAGATGTTTATTTATGGTGGTACGACTACTTGTGGGCGCATGAAGGTTTAGAAAAACAGCTACAACGAAAATAACTGCTTCATTGTTTCAAATAATTCATAAATATAAGGCACCATCCAGAAAAGCACCAGCACCAGCCCGGCTAAACTGGTTAAAAACGCCTGTTCCTCCCTCCCGCTGTGCTTTAACACCTGACAAATCACCGATACCAGGATTCCTACTGCCGCAATCCTAAAAATCAGACTGACCCCCATTGTTCCTCCTTATCCGCAACACTTCCCTGCCAGCAATACTTTTGTCCAAAACTGTTTTCCTAATACATAATAATCGAAAGAAACAGCCCGCCCATAATCCCCAGACTTGTATACAATTTTGTCCTTTCCCGAACATTTTGCTTTAAAAAAGAAATCTGTCCGTCCACCTGTTCCAAATACAGCAAAAGATTTCTCTCCTGCATCCCCAGATCCAGATAGCCCAGATGGTCGCCCAGGTTTTTCAGACTGGATACATCGTTTTCCTTCAGGGGCGATCCTTTAATATTTTCCAGTTCTTCCTGCCAAATCCGGGAAAAGCTCTCCCCCTCCTGCTGTTCAATTCGCTCGGCAACAGAAAGGAAAAAAAGAGGCATGCTTTCCAAACCTCTTTCTCCTTCTGCCTTCCGGCACCGTTCTCCAACCCGTCGCAGGGCTTCTCCAAGGGCTGTATGCCCGTAGATAATTTCTGCCTTTAAAAGATACATCATCTGACGAAGCAGTTCCAGGCATCTAAGCCTTAACCGCCAGTCCCTTGCCATATGCTGTCCAAGTCCCGTACAGCCTAATGTTACCAGACAGGCGCCCATCCATTTCATATGCTCTCTCCTCCTGTACCTGTTATATTATACTTCCGACACGCTCTAACCCTATTATCCTTAAATCTGACAGCAGATCACCTTTCCTTCCCCGTCCAGCACCGCACTCACCTTTCCTGGCGGCCCCTGCGGGGCCAAAAGAACATACCGCGCAAAAACCCCGGATTCTGCCAGTTCCCGCAATAAGGGTTTGTGCAAAACATCTTCCAGCGAATTTCCATGAACGGTCGCCAGTATCCGGCAACCACAGTTTATCCCATAGCGCAGGGCTTCCATATCCTCCCGGCTTCCAATCTCATCGACAGCAACTACCCTGGGTGCCATACTGCGGATCAGCATCATGATTCCTTCTGCTTTTGGGCAGGCGTCAAGAACATCTGTGCGCATTCCCAGGTCATGCTGCGGCACTCCCTGATAGCAGGCCCCCAGTTCCGAACGCTCATCTACTACCCCCACCGTTACTCCCGGAATAAATGAAGAAAAAACGCTTCCATGTGCTTTTTTTCCTTTTTCCATCGCCCATCCATCCGACACCTGACGAATAAGATCTCTTAACAATGTCGTTTTTCCGCAGCGCGGCGGTGAAATAACCAGGGTGGAACCTATCTCCCCTTCCTGATACAGCCAGGGAAGAAGTCTGCTGGCACATCCCTTCACTTCTCTTGCCACACGAATATTTAAAAAAGAAATATTGCGCAATGTCCTGACCAATGACTTTTCCGCCACAGCATGTCCGGCAATCCCCACCCGATGACCGCCGGGAATGGTGATAAAGCCCTGGCGCAGTTCTTCATCAAAAGCATAAAGTGAATAGCGGCTCATATATTCCAGGGCATCCCGGATATCCTGGGAACTTACCTGATAATAGGATGCATCACCACTTGAGTTCGATAAAACAAATGCCGATACATCCACCCTTTCCCATTCCCCACAATCCACCCGCAGCCGCCATTCATGCCCTTTCGCTTCCATCAGAAGAGGTCGGTTTGCCCGCAGGCGGAGTTCCTCTGCCGCATACATCTGTGTCCGGGCGTTAAAAAGAAGTTCCCGCAATTTCTGGGGAAAGATCCGCACAACTTCCTCCATTTCTTTCATTTCAAACCGTCTCCTTTAAGGCAAATCTATGGTCAGTACAGCAGGTACGCAGGCCTACATGAACAGTAACAATATATGGACAGCCTTTCACAAATATGACTGAAAAGATGGCAGTCCTCTGATTTTTATGGTACAATAAAAAAAACAGGAGGAATTTTTATGATCTACACCACAAAAATACCGTCCCCGGCAGGGGGAATCACCCTTGCCAGCGACGGCATACATTTAATTGGTCTCTGGATTGACGGACAACAGTACTTTGCCTCTACGATTAAAGAAAAAACACAAGAAAACCCCGGCCTTTCCATTTTTACGCAGACCAAAGACTGGCTGGATCGCTACTTTTCCGGCAAACAGCCCGCGATCTGTGAACTGTCCCTGCGCCCTGACGGAAGTGTATTTCGCCAGGAAGTATGGAAACTCCTATGTAAAATCCCCTACGGCGAAGTTACGACTTATGGCGCCATTGCACGCAAAATAGCCGCCAGCCGCGGACTGGATAACATGTCCGCACAGGCCGTTGGCGGCGCTATTGGTCATAATCCCATTTCCATCATTATCCCCTGCCACCGGGTTATCGGCAGCGACGGGAGCCTGGTCGGCTATGGTGGCGGACTGGAATTAAAACAAAAACTCTTAACCCATGAAAAACAGTCTAAAATCAACCCTTCTTAATAGCAGGCATGGTGTCTCCCATAATACCGTGTTGTTGAAGGCGTAGTATTCGACAATGACGAATTATCTGCCTGCATACAGGTTCCGTCACAATACCCATGCCCATGCAAATAGCCGCAGTACACCGTATCGTCATGGTAATGATGCCCTGCTTCCGTGCACCCGTCAATGGTACAAACCGGGCAATTCACCCCGCTGCCATCATGCACCGGACAGCCCGGCACTGCGGATCTATCCGTATCTGCCACATCTGCACGAACCACACAGCCTGTAGAAGTCTGCCGGTGATGCCCACCTGAATGATGCCCGTGCGCAAATGCCGGAACGGTAAACATTGACATCGCTAAAAGAATACTTAACCCTGCTGCTGTAACCTTTTTTCTTAACATAAACTCTCCATCTCCTTTTTTATTTTATCTGCCGCCCTTATTTATGGTACGGTTCATGATAAATAATCCGGTAGCTCCGATAAATCTGCTCCAGCAAAATTACCCGCATCATCTGATGGGGAAAGGTCATTTTAGAAAAACTAAGCAAGAAATCGGCACGTTTAAGCACAGCATCCGAAAGGCCCAGTGAACCGCCGATAATAAATATCACCCACCCCTTGCCTTCCACACTCAATTTTTCTAACTTTTCCGCCAATTCCACCGAATCCAGCATCTTCCCTTCAATCGCCAGGGCAATGACATAGGCGTCCGGGCGGATCTTTGCAAGAATCCTCTCCCCTTCTCTTTCCTTAATCTGTGTCTCAAGCCCCAAAGAAGCCCCATCCGGTGTTTTCTCATCTGCCACAGAAAAAATTTCCAGTTTAGTATACCGGCTAAGCCTCTTTACATACTCGGCTATCGCTGTTTCCCAATAATTTTCTTTAATTTTCCCCACAGCAGCTATCGCTATCTTCATCGCATCTTACGCTTTCTGTCATCAGTTCGCCCTGTCTTAGAACATCTTACACTTTTTATCATCGGCTCACCCATTCTTAGAACATCTTACGTTTTCTCTTATCCATTCATCTTATTCAAAAAGTATATCTGAACATCATAAACATATAGTTTTGACATTATTTCACCCGAAAATAATACCCCACGCCCCACTTTGTATGCACATACTTTGGATCGCTTGGGCTTGGCTCAATCTTTTCCCTCAGCCTGCGCACATGGACATCCACTGTCCGCACATCTCCCGTGTCCAGAGCCTTATTTCCCCAGACAAAGGTTAAAAGTGATTCCCTGCTGTACACTTTATTCGGATGGCAGACCAAAAGTTCTAAAAGGTCAAATTCTTTCGCCGTCAAGTTAATTTCCTTTTCAGCAATAAACACCCTTCTCCCTTCCATATCCAACTTTAAATCCCCGGCAGTAACCACCTTATTTTCCGGCTCTGCCGCCTTCTTCGTCTTTGCACGGTTCCGCCGCATAATTGCTTTAATCCGCGCCTTCACCTCCAAAATATTAAAGGGCTTTGTGATATAATCATCCGCCCCATACTCCAGGCCTAAGATCTTATCCATATCGCCGCCCTTAGCCGTCAGCATAATAATCGGCATCTCCGAAAACTCCCGAATCGCCTGACAAACCTCAAATCCGTCATACTTTGGCAACATAATATCCAACAGCAACACATCATACTCTGTCGCCTTTGCCTTCTCTATCGCCTCTTCCCCGTCATAAGCACAATCCACTTCCATCCCGTCCTGCGCCAGGCTGAACCGGATTCCCTTAACTATCAACTTCTCATCATCAACTACTAAAATTCTGGCCATTCTCCACCTCTATCTCCACAAAAAGGGCAGCCATTCAACCAGCGCCGGTGTAATAAGGGCGGCCTTAATGCTGTCCTATACCGTGATATCATCTTTTATTTTTTCAAATGCGGCATCTTTAATTCCTGATACCTTCATAATATCTTCAATTTTTTGAAAAGAGCCGTACTTTTCCCGATAGGCAATAATATCCTCTGCCCTGGACGCACCAATCCCGCGCAGGGTCATCAGCTCTTCTTTTCCGGCTGTATTAATATTTACCTTTATCTTTTCTGCCAGAGCACCGCCGGTTTGTCCATCGCTTGGCAGACCAGCTTCATTTCCTGAAAATGAAATTCCCTGATCCTGGGCGGCTGTCTGGGCCTCCTGTATCGTCAAAACTGTAATTTTCATTCCATCAGCCACTGGTCGGGCCAGATTTAAAAAACTCTGATCCGCCTCCGGCAAAAAACCTCCCGCCATATCGACTGCCTGATAAATCCTGCTTCCGCGGGGAAGTTCATAAACCCCCGGAACATTTACCGCGCCGCAAATATGTACAAAACAGGAAGGTTCCTCAAAGACAACCATCTCTGGTGTTTCTTCCTGCTCACTGGACTCCTCTGTCAATATCTCCGGGGATTCTTCTCCGGCCAATACTTCCTCTTCTGCCATTGTTGATAACAACAATGTATTCTCCTCTTCCGTCAGGGGCAACACCGCGGATTCACGCGAACAGCGATAACAAACCCCTGACAAAAGCATAACCGCAGCAATAACAACTAATTTTATCCTTTTTCTCTGTAAAATATTCATGGATTCTCTCTGTCGGGAACTCCATTCCAGCCTATACTATTATTCTACTAGGATAAACCTTGAAAAACAAGTAGTATTTTCCAATTTTTCTTACGATTTTTTACCATTTACCGGGAAGATTTAAAAATAATAATTCCGCCAATGGCAACCAGTGCTCCAATCACCTTTTTCCACTCAAAACCCGCCTTTTCCACACCAAACAACCCAAATAATTCAATTACATAGGCAATAATAATCTGCGCCACAACAATTAACAACGCCGACTGGGCCGGCCCCAGGCTGTTCACACTGCGGATAACTGTATACGTAATCAGCGCCCCCAGTATTCCGCCCAGAAGCATATACCGTGGCTGAACCTGCCACAAAGCTCCAATCGGCTGCCTGCCCCCAAACATCCACATCAGCACACAGACAGCAAAGGCCGAAATCTGCACCCAGCCCGCTGCCGTCCATATACTGCTCTGCTTGGTAACTGCTGTATTTAACACCCCCTGCACACTCATTAGCGCACCAGATAAAAGTGCAATGATAATCCCCATCGTATTCCTCCTTAATATTCAGTGAATCTGCCTGCTTTTATTGAAGATAGTTTGGATTTAATTTGATTTTCTATACAGGATTTTAGAATTTTTATCAAATAATAATCGAAGCTTTAAGAAAACAAAAAAAGCGGCGCGCCCAGATAGGAATCCTCTTGAGCGCCACCGCCATTTTTTATTCTTTCACCAGCTTTTTTACCAGTTTCTTCACTTTCTTCCTGCAATGTCCACAGGCCTTTCCTGCCTTTGTCTGTTTCTTTACCTCTTTCCAGGAAGAACACCCGCCTTCGATTGCATCGGCAATATTTCCCTTCGTCACATGAAAGCAGGAACAGACGATCTTTTTCCGGTTCATCTTCGCCGCCCTGCTTACGATAAAACCAGGGACGGTGCAGAATATACCCGTGCAGCCAGTTCACTGTCCAGCATATATAATGCCCTGGCATCGGAACCAAACAGGTCAAATTTCTTAATTAAACCCTCTGCGTTTGTTTCTTCCTCACCCTGCTCTTTCACAAACCAGTCTAAAAACTGCATGGTGCGGAAATCCTTTACATTATGGGCTGCTTCGTAGATGGTATGTATTAATTCTGTAACATGCTGCTCGTGCTCATAGCCGGCATGAAGCGGATCGGCAAAAGAAGAAAATACCTTATCTGGCTTATCAATGGCTTCCAGTGTTACCTTGCATCCATTATTCTGAAGATACTGTAAAAACAGCATCGCATGATCGCGCTCTTCCTGAGCCTGCACCTTATACCAGTTGGCAAATCCTTCT
The DNA here is from genome assembly GCA_910584785.1 of uncultured Lachnospiraceae bacterium. GTDB lineage: Bacteria > Bacillota > Clostridia > Lachnospirales > Lachnospiraceae > Caccovicinus. The sequence continues at coordinate 39,205 of CAJUDX010000013.1, forward strand.
AATCCCTGCTCTGTATAGTAATTGGAAAAATCAAGATACAGATAAGCCGAGTAAAACTCCTTATTTACCTGTACATTCAACAGTTCTGCCACTTTTGCATCTAACATCAAAAAATCCTCCTTATCTCAATCGTATTGATAAAGGCTATTGTAGCACGATTCCCGTTTCTTGTCACCTTGAATTTGCAGTTCCCAATTATCCCTCTGTCAATTTTATCTAAAACACAACCCGTTTTCCAAGCTTAATTTTCATAATATTGGGGCCAAAAGAACTTTTGACGCTGGTATCATTTTCATTGACATATGACAAAAACTGCGCTATACTTACATTGCAAAAAATAAATCGCAAAAATAAATTCACAAGCTAGGGGAGCGAAACGCTGAGAGTGGATGTTTTATGATAAAAGCATCCTGACCCTCACTACTTGAACCGGTTAATGCCGGCGTAAGGAAGCTGAACGGTTATTGAGTTTAAACCGTCGCCTGTCTTCAATTCTTCGTCCCCTCCTGTGCAAAAAGGAGGATTTTTTTATGTCAATGTTTCTTATTTATGATGCAGAAAATTATGAGTACATCCTGCAGCCTGCCGGTTACGGACTGCTCGCCCTTTTGCTGATAGGTCTTCTTTTCGCCATCCGGCTTTTCGGGAAAAATGAATCATCGATACCCATGAAAACCAAACAGCTGGTGTTTTGTGCCGTATCCATTGCCCTGGCTACCATCACATCATTTATTAAGCTGGCTTCCCTGCCATTTGGCGGTTCAATTACCTTATTCAGCATGCTCTTTGTTTCCCTGATTGGTTACTTTTACGGGGCAAAAACCGGACTGATTACAGGCGTGGCTTATGGTATTCTTCAGCTGATTACCGGACCTTATATCTATGCGCCCCTGCAGGTGCTTTTCGATTATCCTTTAGCCTTTGGCGCCCTTGGATTAAGCGGATTTTTCCAGAATAAAAAGCACGGCCTGGCTATCGGTTATATCGTGGGCGTAACAGGGCGCTACCTCTGCCATGTGATTTCCGGTTATATCTTTTTTGCTGAATTTGCACCAGAGGGAATGCACCCGGTAATTTACACGCTGGGCTATAATCTGACCTACATCCTGCCGGAAATGCTGGTAACTGTACTGATTCTCTATGTTCCTGCAGTTTACCAGGCTGTGGGGCAAGTGAAGCGGCAGGCTTGTGCATAAAGAGAACGATCGGAACATTTCATCTTTACGGCTTAGAAGGAATGTTCCGATATTTTTTCTTTTTTCTGGCTTTCCATTTCCCATAATTTCACGTTACAAATACACGCAAAACCACTAACGGCTAATTCTCATCATAACAAATCACACTCTCCGTATACTTTCTATCCATATCGTGTCTGATTTTCCTGTCCCCAACGCTTTCAAACAGAATCGAAAAATCGTAATCTTCTGGATATAATTCTTCAGCTGCCACATGAAGTTTTACCCGCTTATGATTAATCCATATCTTCTTTCCCGGAAGCTGTACCCTTAGAACACCTTTCTCATTGATCGGCTGGCATACAATGCCAATCTTTTTCTCTGGATAAACCATAACGCTGTCTCCTAACTTATATTTTATTCGCAGTTCAATCTTCGATTTTACTTTCTTTATTTTTGAAATCCCGGCAGTATTTTTTTTTAAAAATACCTTATCTTTTTCCTGAAAATGATAGTTAAAGACAGCTTCATCACCATAAGCAGCTCTTATCGCCATGTGCAGCATATTATTTGGCATTCCCATCCGGTCAGCGATATAAAAAGCGCAGCTTTCTCCCGCTTCTCCCAGTACCATCTGATAGGTTGGTTCTAAGGTTTCTTTATCAAATGTCATCCTTGCATTAATCATCCCCTCTGCCCTGTCTGCATAATCTTTCACCTCTGGATAATGCGTCGTAACCAGGAAAATGGCTCCGCTTCTCCTGAGTTCTTCCAAAATGGCAATAGCTATTCCCATACCTTCGGTAGGATCTGTACCAGAGCCAAGTTCGTCCATAATCACCAGACTTTCTCTGCTGACTTCACTTAATATTTCCAGCACATTTTTAATGTGCGATGAAAAAGTAGATAAATTTTCGGCAAGATTTTGTCCATCTCCAATATCGCAGAGATAAGAATTATTCATACAGATATCTGCCTCTTTACATGGAACATGCAGCCCGCACTGAGCCATCATACAGTTAAGCATCACCGTCTTTATTGCTACCGTTTTCCCTCCGGTATTCGGCCCGGTAATACTAACTCCCCGAACCCCATCTCCTATGCTGAATTGCAGCGGAACATTTATTTTTTTATCCATCAGCGGATGCCTGGCGTCGCTTAACCGGACTCTTCGCTCCGTGTTAATTGACGGTTCAACAGCATCCAACTCCATACTCAACTTACCCTTTGATAAGATAAAATCCAGCTTTTCAACCATGGCAATATTTCTATAAAAAACTGTAAGCGATGCAGCAACTTCTGCGGTCAGGCTGTATAAAATCCGGTAAATTTCGTTTTCTTCATCAATTTTAAGAAGCTGCAGTTCTTCATAGATTTTTGCGACGCCCGACGGTTCGATAAATAATGTATTTCCGGTGGATGATTTATCTATCACACTGCCTGCAATCTTCAATTTATATTCCTTTTTCACCGGAACACATATCCTTCCATTACGCAAGGTACAGTAATTATCCGCCATACATTCCTTATTTGAACGCATAATCCGTTCCGCCTTCTGCTTCATTTCTTCCTCGCAGGCTACAATCTGATTTCTTATCTGACCAAGTGCTTTGGAAGCATAATCACTCACCATTCCCCCTTGGATCTGACTTCCGATTTCCTCCTTTAATTCCTCAAGTGCATTCAGATTTTCCTCATCATAAGCTAATGGATTGTCAAATATCTTTCCCCGATTCAGATATTCCTTTAACCGCCGCACAGCCACCAAAACACGCTCCACTCGTTCCAACTGGTAAGGAGTAAGACATCCTCCTTTTTCGGCAATAACCAGGATATCTTTAATTTCTGTCAGATTCTGCAAAGGCGGCGTTCCTAATTTCTCCATTAATTTCCTGCTGTCGGTTGTAACTCTAAGTTGTTTTTTCAGTTCTGTTTCGTTCAGATAAAAGGTTATTCCTTTTATTTTTTCCTTTGCCCACTCAGTAACAGCAAAATTCATCCATAACTCTTTTATTTTATCAAATTCGATTTGTTTTTCGATATTCATTTCCTTAATCCGTCCTTTTCTTTTTTACTTTTTTCATCCTTTTCTTCTTTATTCTTTTCCATCCTTTTCTTTTCTATTTTTTTCATCCTTCTTCATCCTTTTCTTTTCCATCCTTCTTCCTTAAATTTACCTGATATTTAACCTTGCCCAGCATTCAATTTTTGCGCCCAACACGCAAAAAAGACCATAGTTCTCCTTTTACACATCGGATACCATGGTCTTTTGATCTATGATGATTTAGTTCTGCATCTGCCAAAAATCAAAAAGTATATTTGACGGTTCGTTTTGCTGCATAAAACGATTTTTACATCATTTCCAGCTAAAACATTACTGTTCACATCGTTCACCTAAATGATTTTAAAAAACAGAATCTATTCCATAATATTAAGCGATTGTAAGGCGAATGAGCTGACTGAATAAAAGGTCAGCAAATGGGCAGACCTCTGGTGTAAAAGCAAACATCTCCCAGCAATATTTAATTTGCCATTTTCTCCCTTACAATCACAATTAACATCAAAAATCCTCCTAAAACTTAATTTCATCTGATTATACATGCAAAAATTATACTTGTCAAGCATGAAATAATAACTGCCCGCTTAACTAATTATCGACAAAATTCACTGCCCGCTTAACTAACTATCGATTTAACTCACTGCCCGCTTAATGAAAATATCAACTTAACTGTCTGCACCAGACAGTAACGCAGCTCTTATCAAATGCTTTGCCAACACCGCTGTTGTCACCGCACCCACGCCGCCCGGCACAGGTGTAGCCATAGAAGCAATGTCCTGAATCGAGACAAAATCCACATCCCCGCAAAGTTTCCCCTCTTCGTCCACATTAATTCCCACATCAATTACCACAGCATCCTGCCCGACAAAATCTCCATCCAGCATCTTTGCTTTTCCCGCCGCGGCAACTAAAATTTCCGCCTGTCTGCAAGTGCTCTTTAAATCTTTTGTCCGTGTATGGCATATGGTTACTGTGGCATTTTCCTTTAATAAAAGCATAGATAATGGCTTTCCAACCACCATACTCCGTCCGACCACAGTCACCCTTTTTCCGGTAATGGCAATGTCATTTGCCTTCAATACTTCTATTACAGCCTCTGCTGTACAGGGCGCAAATCCCGTTTCATCTCCGGCAAAAACTCTGGCAATATTTTCCGGTGAAATCCCGTCCAAATCCTTTTTCGGATCAATCATGTTTTCAATATCTTTTTCGCAAATCTGCTTCGGCAGCGGACGCAGAAGAAGAATCCCGGCAATATCCGGGTTTTCATTAATCTGTGCAAATGCCATCTTAAACTCTGTATCAGAAATACCCTGGTCAAAGACAAATGACTCCACCCGAAGCCCAAAATTCCCCATTCGCTTTACTGCACCCTTTTCATAAGAAACATCATCTGGCCTCTCACCTACCCGCACAATTGCAAGTTTCGGCGCCTCACCTTCCCAACCCGAAAGCGCTTCCTCTACCTGTTGTTTTATCTTTGCCGTTACCTCTGCACCCTTTAATACAATCATATTTTTGTCATTCCTTTCCAAGCACAAACAAGTTATGAAAGTTTTATCAAATCCTTTTACTCTTTCAAACATGCTGTGCGGCATGCTCTCCTTGTGTCGTCCCTGCGTTTAGTCCCGCATTCCTGCCTGACTTTAATGTTTATCCTGCCAGCAATTCTGTATCCATTGCTTTTATCCATCCTTCCAAACACTGTGTAAATGTTTCAAATTACAATAATGCTTAACAAAGCCCTTCTAAAACTTCCTGATAGATTTTATCTGCCTTCTTTGTCCCCTCGGCAACCATCCTGTCCGCATAGGCGTTTAATTCTTCGGCTTTTGTGCGAGTTTTCATGGATTTCGTGTTAATATACACATTCATTACAGCACCCAGCAGAGCCGCACGCACAAACTGCACACCCACCCCCACATCGCTGATTGCCATCCGGCTTCCCTTCTGTCCGAGAACTTCCAGAATATCAAGCATACTGATTGCTTTTTCCATTATTTCGATCGGAACAAGACTGGCTGCAAGAAGATTTTTTTCCATAATTTCATCCTTTTTTGCCCTCTCCTCCTCCGTTCCAGAAGGCAGACAGTAGGCCGCTGCCAGAGGTGCAAAAACCTCTGCATCCGCATCTGCCAACCGAATAAATTCCTGCCCAAGCACTTTCATTTTTCCTAATAATTCCTGAATTTCCGGTTCTGCATCTTTATATTTTTTCTTTCCAATCGTCAGATTTGCCACCATCTGACCCAGTCCGTTTCCTATGGCAGCACCCACTGCTGATGCCCCGCCGCCGCCGGGAACAGGGGCCTTGGATGACAATTTTTCTAAAAATTCTTCTATTTTATTTTGTCCGATCTTTTCTTCCATTTTTCCTCCAAATTTTTTAATCTCTCATCCATTTACAACCTCTTCCATTACTTTAGAAAGCCGCCTAGCCATCTCGTCGATATCTTTCTTTTCAATCACCAGCGGCGGCACAAAACGGAGGATATTTGCCCCGGCATTGATCAATACCAGCCGTTCCTTAAGCAATGCCTTACGGATAATTTCCCCCGCTGAAATCGAAAGTTCTAACCCCTGTAAAAGCCCCATGCCCCGATGAGCCTTCACTACCGGATACTTAACTTTAATTTCTTCTAATTTCTCCCAAAGATAACTTCCCATCTCTTCTGCATGTTCCACAAGCTTCCTTGACGCAAAGATATCCAAAACCTTCTCTGCCGCTGCACCAACAAATGGATTTCCGCCGTAAGTACTGCCGTGATCACCTGGAACCATCGCTGATGCTGCCTTTCCCCGTGCCAGAAATGCACCAACCGGGACACCGTTCCCCAACGCCTTTGCCACAGTCATCACATCTGGCTTAACGGGATAATGCTGCCAGGCAAACATCTTTCCTGTCCGCCCCATGCCGCACTGAATTTCATCAAGAATCAGTAATGCATCGTACTGATCACAAAGCGCCCGAATCCCGGTAATAAACGCTTCCGAAGCCGGATAAATTCCGCCCTCACCCTGCACGGTTTCCATAATAACAGCGCAGGTATTTTCATCCATCAGCGCTTTCACACTGTCCAAATTATTAAATTCTGCAAAGCAAATTCCTGGAATTAACGGCTTAAACGGCTCCTGATAATGGTCATTTCCTGTCACCGAAAGTGCTCCTAAACTTCGCCCATGAAAGGAATTTTTCATTGCAATAATCTTACTTTTTTCCGCAGAAATCCCTTTGTTAAATCCATATCTTCGGGCAATTTTCAGCGCTCCTTCGATTGCCTCCGTACCGCTATTAGTAAAAAATACCTTGTCCATCTGCGAAGCCTTTAAAAGCTTTTCTCCAGCCTTAATCGACGGCATGTTATAAAAATAATTGGAAATATGCAGAAGCTTTCCCGCCTGCTCCTGGATATATTCTGTATATTCTTTATCCCCGTAGCCTAACGCATTTACTGCAATTCCTGCAAAAAAATCCAAGTATTCTTTCCCGTCTGTGTCATACAGATAGAGCCCTTCCCCGCGCTCAAACACTACCGGGAAGCGATTATAGGTCTTATAAAGGGTTTCTTCTCCCTGTAAAATCCAGGCCTCCTGATTCTGTTCTGCTTGATTCTGTCCTTCTTTATTTTGTCCGTTTTCCATAATAATCTTTCTCCATTTCGACTTCCGATAAGACTTATATTTCCAATAAGCTTTATATCTCCAATAACTCTAATTATTTCGATAAACTTAACATTTCTAAATAAACCTTATTAATTTGATAAACCTTGTTATTCCAATATAACTTATTTTTCTAATAAATCTTATTTGTCTGATAAGTCCTATTTTTTTGCTGCTGTTCACTTATCTTCGTGGTTATAATGTTCTTCTCTGTCATTGACAATCGCTGTGCCAATTCCCTTTTTTGTAAAGATTTCCAGCAGCAGACAGTGCGGAATCCGCCCGTCCAGAATATGCACCCTGGACACACCTTCCTGGATGGCATCGATACAATTCTGCAATTTTGGAAGCATACCGCCGCCAAGTCTGCCCCCGGCAACAAACTCCTGCGCTTCATGCAAAGTAATCTCGGAAATCAGAGAATTTTTATCTTCAAAATCCCGGTAAACACCCTCAACATCTGTAAGAAAAGCCAATTTCTCCGCCCTCACCGCACGGGCAATAGCACAGGCTGCATCATCAGCATTAATATTGTACGAAAGAAAGTTTTCGTCAAATCCAATCGGGCAGATAATCGGAAGAAAGTCCTTTTCCAGCAAATCATAAATAATCTTAGGATTTACTTCCTCCACCTCACCAACGAATCCAATATCTTCGCCACCGGAATACTTCTTCTTGCACTTTAACATCATACCGTCTTTTCCACTGATGCCAACAGCATTTACCCCTAGTTCATTAACCAGCTGCACCAAACTTTTATTCACCTTATTAAGTACCATTTCGGCAATTTCCATCGTATCATCATCTGTTACCCGAAGCCCATTGACGAAATGTGGTTCCATCCCTACTTTTCCAACCCAACGGCTGATTTCCTTCCCTCCGCCATGAACGATAATCGGCTTAAATCCGGTTAATTTCAGCAGCACAACATCCTGAATCACCTGACGCTTTAACTTCTCGTCTACCATCGCGCTCCCGCCGTATTTTACCACAATAATCTTTCGGTTAAACCGCTGAATATAAGGCAGCGCTTCAATCAGCGTCGCCGCTTTTTGCATAATAATCGGGTCCATTTCCATGTAAGTCATCCTCCTGTTACCATTGTTTTCTGGCTATCATAATTTATATTTCTGATTTGATTTCTTCACTTCTCATGAGATAACTTCAGGCTTGCTTTCTTCACTTGTCATGAAATAACTTCAGGCTTACTTTCTTCACTTATCATGAGATAATTTCAAGCTTGCTTTCTTCACTTTTCGCGAAATAATTTCTGTCCTAGTTCTCTGCTTTTTCATGCAGAAATATCCAATTTTTATGCTCTATGAGCGATAATCCGCATTAATTTTCACATAGTCAAAAGTCAAATCACATCCCCAGGCCGTTGCTGTAAAATCACCCATTTTTATATCCGCAACTGCTGTCACTTCCGGTTCAGACAGTATCTTTGTCGCCTCTTCCTCACCGTAATCTAAGGCTACACCATTCTCAATAATCTGCAGCTTTCCTGCCGCACTTTCAAAGAATAGATCCACCTTTTCCGGGTCAAACTCTGCGCCGGAATAGCCCATAGCGCATAAAATCCGCCCCCAGTTTGCATCATGACCAAAGATTGCTGCCTTGGTCAGATTTGAGGTAATAACCGCCTTTGCCAAAGTCACTGCCTGCGCCTTGCTCTCGGCTCCCTTAATCGTCACTTCAAACAATGCCGTGCAGCCCTCACCGTCCCCTGCCATCTTCTTTGCAAGCGTTTCATTCACCACATGAAGCGCCTGGCAGAATCGCTGATAATCTTCACCTTTATCTGTAATTTCCTTATTCCCTGCCATGCCGTTCGCCAGCAAAAGCACGGTATCATTCGTCGAAGTGTCCCCATCCACGGAAATCATATTGTAGGTATCTTTAATATCCTCCCGCAGGGCTTCCACCAGAAGTTCCTTGCTGATTGCTGCGTCGGTTGTCACAAAACTTAACATCGTGCACATATTCGGATGAATCATCCCGGAGCCCTTACACATGCCGCCGACCGTCACCAAAGCGCCGCCAATTTCCACCTGCACTGCCACCTGCTTATTCTTCGTGTCCGTCGTCATAATGGCCCGTGAAGCCGCTTCCCCCTTATCCAGGCCGCTGCCCAGATCCTTAGCCAGCATTTTCACCCCGGCCTCAATTCGATCCATGGGAAGCTGCTTTCCAATCACCCCGGTAGAAGCCACTAAAACCGCCCCAGGAGCAATCCCCAGCGCCTCTCCCGCTGCCGCTGCCGTTCTGCGGCAATACTCCATTCCCTCTTCCCCGGTACAGGCATTGGCAATCCCGGCATTTACCACAACTGCCTGAGCGGCTTCCCCGCTCTCCACCTGCTTCCGATCCCATTTCACCGGAGCCGCTTTCACCACATTTGTTGTAAATGTTCCTGCTGATTTGCAGGGCAGTTCACTGTAAATCATTGCCATATCCTGCCGCCCCTGATACTTAATTCCTGCTGCACAGGACGCTGCCAAAAACCCTTTTGCTGCGGTTACTCCGCCTTCTGTTTTCTTTATCTCCATCTTATTTTCTCCTGTCCTCTTTCTTCTTTGTATTAATCAAAAAATCTTTTCTTTATTATCCGTCCAAAGAAATCTTTTTTCTTTAAACATCTGGAAAATCCGTTTATTATTCCAGAAAACGCATTCCCTCACAGCACAAACTTCGTCACATTTTCTTCATTTAAAACAATCTCATATAAATTTACATCTTCGCGCCCCTGCCAGCCCAACCCCTGCCAGAACGCATTGCCCACCATGTTCGACTTAAATGCAATCAGGCTGATTTTATTAATTCCTTCCTTGCGCAAAGCCGCCATACAAAACCTAGCCATCTTATAGCCAATGCCGTGTTTTCGGTACTTTTCATCCACGCAGACATGATAAAAATACCCCGTCCTTCCATCATGACCGCATAAAATATCCCCAATAATCCGACCATTCTGCACGGCTACCGCACTGGTATTCGGATTTCGTCTTAAAAACCGGATAATCCCCTCTTCTGAATCATCAATCGAGCGGATTCCAAACCCCTTAATCCCTTCCCAAAGTTCAAACACAGCAGGATAATCCTCAGAAACCATTTCCCGGATCAGGATATCAAATGTACCTGGCATTGTCTTTTCGTCCTCTTTCTTCTTAATTTCGTATCATTCTTTTTTCATATTATTCTTAATTTCGTATCATTCTTTTTTCGTATCATTCTTAATTTCGTATCATTCTTTTTCCGTATCATTCTTAATTTCATATTATTCTTAATTTCGTATCATTCTTTTATAATATCATTTCGTGTTTTCAAACCATGGATACCCACTCCTGTATTTTCTGAAAATAAATCACAATACCAGTCACAAAAAGATAGATACAAGATCAGACACAAAATCAACCACAAAAAACAGCCATGGGAAACCAGCTGCTGGAAAAACTAAATCCCTATGGGAACATTGGCATCAACCGCAGGCCCTTATCCTCCGGCAGGCCAAACATCAGATTCATATTTTGGATAGCCTGCCCGGCTGCGCCCTTGACCATGTTGTCCATTGCCCCCATCATAATCACCCGATTTGTCCTGGGATCTGCCTTCACATTCACATCCACAAAATTACTCCCCTTCACCCAACGGGTTTCCGGGCAGACGTCATTTGGCAGCACCCGTACAAAAAATTCATCTTCATAATACCAGCGGTAAATTTCCAAAAGTTCCTCTGTTGTCACCTTTTTCTTCAATGACGCATAGGCCGTAATCAAAATTCCCCGATCCATCGGCACCAGATGAGGCGTAAAGTTCAGCACCACCGGCTCTCCTGCTGCATAGGAAAGCTGCTCCTCGATCTCCGGCGTATGCCTGTGACCGGCAACCCCGTAAGCCTTAATGCTCTCGTTCACCTCGCAGTACAAATTATTCACCTTCGCCCCCCGGCCTGCCCCGGATGTCCCGGACTTTGCATCAATAATCAGGGTAGAAACATCAATCATCCCTTCTTTAACCAGCGGGTAAATACTTAAAAACGAACAAGTCGGATAACACCCCGGATTGGCAATCAGCCTTGCCCCCTTAATCTTTTCCCGGTTAATCTCAGGAAGCCCGTACACCGCCTCTTCTATCAGCTGTGGCGCCGCATGGCTGATCTTATACCACGTCTCATAAACTCCAACATCCTTGATGCGGAAATCCGCACTTAAATCAATTACCTTCGTTTTCTCTAATATTCCTTCATTCACCGCCGAAGCACAAAACCCCTGCGGCGTCGCCGTAAAAATCACATCTGCCAATTCCGCCAGTTCTTCCATATCATCCGTTTTGCAGACAGCATCCGTCATCTGGTACATATTCTGATAAATCGACGTATACTTCTGATCCACATAACTTTTTGACCCAAACCATACAATATCCACATCATCTCTCTGTAAAAGCAGCCTTGCCAGCTCCCCGCCAGCATATCCTGTAGCACCAATAATTCCAACCTTTATCATATGTTCCATTCCTTTCCCAAATTATTTTCCAAAATTATCAACTTAAAAGAATCAAAATAAATAGCATTACCTGCAACAAGACCTTTCTCTATTATAATCGATTTTTTCCAAATGAAAAGCCTAAACTTTACAAACCTTCTCTCCGAAAAAAAATATCATTCGCCCAATATTTTCCAATTTTTCAACCCAGGCCTTACATTAAGATTTCATAATTATACACTTACAATGCATAATATGCAATATCTTTTTAAAAATATTCCCTGACCCTCGTTTATATACCAGCGCAAACACCAAGAAAATCACAAAAAAATCTTTTTTCCATTTACCTCTTGCATTTTCCTTCATTCTGTTGTATATTTATACCCGTCTACTTTTCTTCGCAAAACCCCACAGAAAAGCAGGCATGTGCAAAAAAATTTACAATAAATAACATGCACAAACTCAACCCAAAAATCAAAAACAAGCAAAAAACAAAACAAAAATCAAAAAACCACCAAATACAGGAGGAATTTCACATGAAAGAGAAAGTTGTATTGGCCTATTCCGGCGGTCTGGATACCACCGCGATTATTCCATGGCTGAAAGAGCATTTTGACTACGACGTCATCTGCTGCTGCATCGACTGCGGGCAGGGCGACGAATTAGACGGATTAGAGGAACGCGCAAAATTATCCGGCGCTGCCAAACTCTATATCGAAGATTTAACTGACGATTTCTGTGACAACTACATTATGCCCTGTGTAAAAGCAAATGCCATTTACGAAAATAAATACTTACTGGGAACTTCCATGGCCCGCCCAGCTATTGCAAAGCGTCTGGTTGAGGTAGCCCGCAAGGAAGGCGCAACGGCTATCTGCCACGGCGCAACCGGAAAAGGAAATGACCAGATCCGTTTTGAACTTGGCATCAAAGCCCTTGCCCCCGACTTAAAAATTATTGCCCCCTGGCGTATGACCGACGTGTGGACCTTCCAGTCCCGCGAGGACGAAATGGCTTACTGCAAGGAAAAAGGCATCGACCTTCCGTTTTCTGCGGACAGCAGCTACAGCCGCGACCGCAACCTCTGGCACATCAGCCATGAAGGTCTTGAGCTGGAAGATCCGGCAAATGAACCCAACTTCAAACACATGCTGGTTCTTGGCGTAACCCCCGAGGAAGCCCCGGACGAAGGCGAATATGTTACCATGACCTTTGAAAAAGGCGTTCCCACCAGCGTCAACGGCGAGAAGATGAAGGTTTCCGACATTATCCGCAAATTAAATACACTTGGCGGAAAGCACGGCATCGGCATCGTTGATATTGTAGAAAACCGCGTCGTCGGCATGAAATCCCGAGGTGTCTATGAAACCCCAGGCGGAACGATTTTAATGGAAGCACATCAGCAGCTCGAGGAACTCGTCCTTGACCGCGCCACCATGGAAGTAAAAAAAGATATGGGCAATAAAATGGCGCAGATCGTCTACGAAGGTAAATGGTTCACCCCTCTGCGTGAAGCTGTTCAGGCATTCGTAGAATCCACCCAGGAATATGTAACCGGAGAAGTGAAGTTCAAACTTTACAAGGGCAATATCATCAAAGCCGGAACCACCTCCCCCTACTCCTTATACAGTGAATCCCTGGCTTCCTTTACCACCGGCGATTTATACGATCACCACGATGCCACCGGCTTTATCACCTTATTCGGCCTTCCCTTAAAGGTTCGTGCAATGAAGCTGGCAGAAAATGAAGCGAAATAATAAGAAAATTCGTTAAGGTAAATTCATTAAAAAAATTTCGCTAAAAAATTTCGTTTAGAACATATACTCTGAACAGAATCAAACAGGGGGTGTCGCAAAATCATCAAATTAGATGATTGAGCGGCACCCCCTTCTTCTATTGGATTTTCGTCCATAAACGCTGGACTAATTTGACTGTATAGATAACAAATAGAATATTTTAATTTCTTTTTTAGTCCATACTGCTTTTTTGTTCAATTCTTCCCATGTGATCATATCACCAAATTGCTTTCCAAATAATCCTTTAAATTTTTTTTAGCTTGTTCAATTTCATGCTTGGGCATTTTTTGTGTCTTTTTAATAAAATGATGAAGTATGATAAACTTATTATCTTTCTAATACGCATAAAGGAATCTATTTTTTAATGGTCGCAGTTCCCAAATTTCGCCATCCAGATGTTTTGTCACTGCCTCACCAACCCTTGTTCCCAATTCCTCAAGCATATCCATATATGCCATGATTTTATTGAAATTAATTCGACACTCTTTACTTGTAGCTGCTTTAGCATTTAATTTTTTAATGTATCGGCTATTTCAGACCTTCCATTTTTATCTTCATAAAATTCAATTTCGTACATCATATTTCCTTTCTCAAAAAATATAGCAAATTTGCTATACTATTTCAATAACAAATTTGCTATAAATTCTTTTTCTCCTCCCAATCATCCCCCTACCATTCTTTCCTTATCTCCCCCTCCTCCACCTGATACCTCCGCAGAAATTCCTGCAAATCCGCATCCGTCCTAATCAGCATCAAATCCTCAAATTTTCCTGTAACCTCATCTTTAAACCCCGCAACCTTCTCCCCGGTGCAGATGCTTGCGCGGATAACAGGAATCTTCCCTTCTTTATCATAGGTATCTGCCTTTCCCGACTTCTTTGCCCAAGATATTCCCCACATTTTTTACCTTTCCTTTCACGAATCCATGCCGTTTCAGCCTGTTTTACCGTACAAACTCCACCTCACCAAGTTCAACCTTACCAAATCCACTCCACCTTACCAAACCTACTCCGCCTATTCCTCATTCCACCCCTTGCACACATCAATCCAGGCCAGGCTGTTTGAATACTTTTCCAGTTCAGGAATGGTCAGTTCTATCGCGCTGTTGCTGCTTCCGCAGGCGGGAAATACAGTAGTAAATCGTTTAAGGGATTCATCCAGGTAAACCTTAACCTGCGGCAAAAGGGCAAAGGGACACACCCCGCCCACGGCATGACCGATAAGGGACACGGCTTCGTCAGGTGTCAGCATCTTGGCTTTAGTTGAAAAATAAGCTTTATACTTCTTATTATCTACCTTCGCATCCCCGGCAGCAACGATAAGAATTGCCTGATTATCCACATTAAACGACAGGGTTTTTGCAATCCGGCATGGCTCGCAGTGCAGCGCCTGGGCAGCAAGTTCTACGGTAGCGCTGGAAACGTCAAACTCCTGAATTTTATCCGCCATTCCAAACTGGTTAAAATAAGCTTTTACTTTTTCGATAGACATAATCATTTTCCTCCTTGTTGGTGTTTTATTGATGTTTTATTTCTGTTTTATTTCTGCTTTATTCATGTTATATCCATGCTGCATCCATATTACATTTATGTTTTATCCCTGCACTTTCGACATTCTGCCAATCAACCAGAAAAAGGGGAACCCTTCGTTCCCCCAATTTTTCCCATTTTTATTTTCACAATCCTATTTCTTCTTCCCAAAAAAACCTTTCTTCTCTCCTTCAGGGTAAACCCCGGTCATGGCTTCTTCAAATTTGCGCAGGGCTTCTTTCTGGGCCTCGTTCATTCTCTCCGGCACCTGAACGACAAAGGTGACATAGTGATCCCCCCGCAGGTTCTTATTCCGCAGTGAAGGAACACCCTTCCCTCTAAGTCTTACCTTGGTATCCGTCTGTGTTCCGGCCTTAATCTCGTACTCCACTTCTCCGTCAACCGTCTTAATCCGAATCGGCCCGCCCAGGGCTGCCTTGGTAAAGGAAATCGGCACCGTGGAGAAAATGCTCATATCCTGCCGCTTAAAAATCGGGTGCTGGGAAACCACAGCTTCCACGAGCATATCGCCGCGCTCTCCGCCGTTCTTTCCCGGTTCCCCTGCTCCGGCCTGACGGATGCTCTGTCCGTTGTCAATACCGGCAGGAATCGAAACCTTAAACTTCTTCCTCGTTGTCTTATACCCGGTTCCGTAGCAATCCGGGCATTTTTCTTTAATTACCTTACCCGCACCGTTACAGTCGGGACAGGTCTGTACATTCTGTACCTGCCCAAAGAACGGCGACTGCTGTACATAAGTAATCTTTCCGCGCCCGTTACACTTGGCACAGGTTATGGGGGAAGTCCCTGCCTTTGCGCCGCTTCCGTGGCAGCTTGCACATTCTTCTTTATAATTAACTTCTATTTCCTTCTCGCAGCCAAACACGGCCTCTTCAAAGGTCAAACGGACTGCAGTCCGCACATTGGCCCCGCGCATCGGCCCGTTGCTGCTTCTGCGGCTCCTTCCGCCGCCAAAGATATCGCCGAAAATATCGCCGAAGATATCGCCCATATCCGCGCCAAAGTCAAAACCGCCAAAACCGCCGCCCCCTGCGCCGCCGTCAAAGGCCGCATGACCAAACTGATCATACTGCTGACGCTTCTGGGGATCACTTAATACCCCGTATGCTTCCGAGGCTTCCTTAAACTTTTCTGCAGCCGTTTCATCACCGGGGTTTGCATCTGGATGATATTTTTTCGCCAGTACACGGTATGCTTTTTTTATCGCGGCCTCATCCGCATCCTTGGGAACGCCTAAGACCTCGTAATAATCTCTTTTATCTGCCATAACTGAATCGTCCTCTCATTCTCCACAAAACCCTCCAAAAGGGGCTTGCGGAAACTACCGCAAATCCCCTTTCATCAGCTATCTCTGCTTGTGTATTTTTCTCTATTCCTTATGGGGTTTCAGCGTCATAAACTCTCCGAAAACAAATTTTCATCGAATTTTCGACCTTTTGTCCCTGCCATCCTGTGGTCGGATAATCTGTTACTGTTCACACGTTCACAGCAACAGGCAAAAATCCATGAAAATCGCCTTCGTCGATGGGATTTTTGCTCACTGGCCCAGTTTAACCTACGGTCAGCGCAGCAAGTGCGCAGACCTATGTGAACAGTAACGATAATCTTACACCTCTTTAAAGTCGCCGTCAATTACATCGTCGTTATACGCCTGACCGCCCTGGCTTCCTGCGCCTGCGCCCATATCCGGTCCCGGGCCTGCCTGACCGGCCTGGCCTGCTGCCTGCGCCTGCTCGTAAACCTTGGCAAACAGCTTCTGTGCGCTGTTCATCAGTTTTTCTTTGCCGGCTTTGATATCGGCTACCTGTGCGTCGGTGAGCTGCTCCGCCGGAGCCTTGTTGATAGCGTCCTTTAAGGCATTTAAGTTGGCTTCAACCTCTGCCTTATCTGCGCCGTCTAACTTATCGCCGACTTCTTCAAGAGCCTTTTCGGTCTGGAATACCATGGAATCTGCGTCGTTTCTTGCATCAATGGCTTCTTTTCTCTTCTTATCCTGTGCCTCGTACTCTGCGGCTTCCTTTACCGCCTTCTGAATATCGTCATCGGACATATTCGAGCCGGAGGTAATGGTGATATGCTGCTCTCTGCCTGTGCCCAGATCCTTTGCCGATACGTTTACGATACCGTTGGCATCGATGTTAAAGGTTACTTCAATCTGCGGAACACCTCTTCTTGCCGGCGGAATCCCATCCAGACGGAACTGCCCCAGGGTCTTGTTATCTCTGGCAAGCGGACGCTCGCCCTGAACAACATGAATATCAACTGCGGTCTGGTTATCGTCTGCGGTGGAGAATACCTGGCTTCTCGATACCGGAATGGTTGTATTTCTCTCAACCAGACGGGTAGCTACACCGCCCATGGTTTCAATGGATAAGGACAATGGGGTTACGTCCAGAAGCTGAATCTCGCCTGCACCTGCATCGCCTGCAAGCTTTCCGCCCTGGATACCTGCACCGATGGCTACACACTCGTCAGGGTTAAGGGACTTGCTCGGCTCCTTACCGGTTAATTGCTTCACCTTTTCCTGTGCGGAAATCATACGGGTGGAACCGCCGACTAAAAGCACCTTGCCCAGTTCGGAAGCATTGATCCCGGCATCTCTTAACGCATTCTGTACCGGAATAGCCGTTCTCTCAATCAGGCTGTGGGTCAGTTCGTCAAATTTTGCCCGGGTCAGGTTCATATCCAGATGCTTGGGGCCTTCCGGGGTTGCGGTAATAAACGGCAGGTTGATATTGGTCGTGGTTGCCGTGGACAATTCTTTCTTTGCCTTTTCTGCGGCTTCTTTCAGTCGCTGAAGAGCCATCTTATCCTTGGAAAGATCCACGCCCTCGGCCTTCTGGAACTCGCTGATTAACCAATCGGTAATGGCATTGTCAAAATCATCGCCGCCTAAGTGGGTGTCGCCGTTGGTGGAAAGTACTTCGATTACACCATCGCCGATTTCAATAATGGACACATCGAAGGTACCGCCGCCCAAGTCGTAAACCATAATCTTCTGCTCGGTTTCATTGTCCAGACCGTAGGCTAAGGCGGCGGCGGTCGGCTCGTTGATAATACGCTTTACCTCAAGACCGGCAATCTTTCCTGCGTCCTTGGTTGCCTGGCGCTGTGCGTCGTTAAAGTAAGCGGGAACCGTAATAACCGCTTCGGTTACTTTCTCGCCCAGATAGCTCTCGGCATCCGCTTTTAACTTCTGTAAAATCATCGCGGAAATTTCCTGCGGGGTGTACTTCTTATCGTCAATGGCTACTTTATAATCTGTACCCATATGGCGCTTAATCGAAGAAACGGTGCGGTCTGCATTCGTTACAGCCTGACGCTTTGCCGGCTCACCGACCAGACGCTCTCCGGTCTTGGTAAATGCTACGATGGACGGTGTGGTTCTCACACCTTCCGCATTAGCGATAACGGTTGGCTTTCCGCCTTCCATAACAGCTACACAGCTATTGGTTGTACCTAAATCAATACCGATAATCTTACTCATGATCTTTTCCTCCTGCATCTATGCAATAAACTTACTGGTTCAACATATTTACTCTATTTTGATTAACTTCATTTTCACTTACTTCATTTCCATCTGTCTTTTCCAATTTAACGGTTTTTTTCTCAGCCTTAATTTGCCACCTGAACCATACTATGGCGAACAACGCTGTCCCGGTACATATAACCTTTTTGAAGTTCCATGGAAATAATATTTTCCCCAAAGTTCTCATCCTCAATATGCATTACCGCATTGTGGAAATTGGGGTCAAATTCTTTTCCGGCAGCTTCAATCACCGTAACGCCGATATCTTCTAAGGTTTTCATCATCTGCTTATAGATTTTTTCCATGCCCTCGACAAGCGGCGTTCCCTTTTCGGCCTCAGAAACCGCTGCTAATCCGCGCTCAAAATTATCCACCACCGGGAGCATCTTTTCAATTATATCCTTTGCCCCGATTTCATACATCGCAGATTTTTCCTTGTCTGTGCGCTTGCGGTAATTATCAAATTCAGCCATCGTCCGCATCAGCCGGTCGGTCAGTTCTTCTATTTTTTCATCTTTAGGGTCTTTCTTTTCTTTTTTATGAAAAAAGCCTTTTTTCTCTTTTTCCTGGCTGTCCTGACCGTTATTTGCAGGAGCATCACTGCTTTCCCCGGCTTCCGGTGAAATTCCGTCCTCGCTTTCCTGCTGCCCGGCAGCCTGCTTTCCTTCTTTCACCTGCTCATCTGTCATTTGACCTGTATTCTGGTCAATTTCATCCTTTTCCATCCTGTTTTCCTGAGAAAAGGTTTCATTGCCATCTGTTTTCTGGCTGGTCATTATTCGTCCTCCTGTATACTTTCGCTTTTCTAAACCTTTATACACCCATTACTCTTCCAGCGGACCATTAAAGGCAAGATCCAACTGACTCATCACATTGCGCAATGTAGCAACCACCTTATCATAATCCATCCGCTTAGGCCCGATAATTCCTATTGTTCCTCTCAGGCCCTCACTTAATGCATAATTAGCCGTGACAACACTGCAATCCTTCATCGCCTGCACTGGCGTCTCGTCGCCGATATACACCTGAATCCCGGTTCCTGCCCCCTCCTCCTGAGAATTAACCTCCTGAATTAATTCCTGGAGCCTGTCTTTCTGTTCAAACGTGCTGAGAAGCTGGCTGGCCTTTTCCCCGTCACTAAGTTCCGGGTATTTAAAAATATTCGTCGCACCGCTGGTATATATCGGAAGGTCCTCGGCGTCAGCACGGACAGCCTCAGCTATCTGTTCAAGAACCAGTTCCACCACTTTGCTGTGCGGCCCGGCCTGTTCCTTCATCTGTGAAATAATGTTTAAATTAATTTCATCGATGGAAAGGCCATTTAACGTGCTGTTCAGCAAAATATTCAGATTCAGAATATCCTCTTCCCGAAGAAGCCCATGTAAAGGGAGCACGCTGTTCCTTATCCGGTTTCCTTCCATCACCACCACCAGAAGCAGCTTTTCTTCATCCATCTTTGAAAGCTGAATAAATTTCAGCTTGCTTTGCCGGTATTGCGGCCCGCTGATCATCGCTGCGTAATTTGTATTTGATGCAAGCATCTGTACCAGCCGCTTTAACACCAGTTCCAGCCGATCTACCCGCTGGATCATCAGCTCCTGAACCTGGTTCACCTCCTGATCCTTTTCCTCCATCAGCTGGTCTACATAAAATCGGTAGCCCTTATCCGAAGGAATCCGTCCTGCCGAGGTATGGGGCTGAAGGATGTACCCCATCTCTTCCAAATCCGACATTTCATTGCGAATCGTCGCAGAACTCAATTTTAAATCGGAGTATTTGGAAATAGTTCTGGAACCAACCGGCTCTCCGGTTTCCAAGTAGGTTTTAATGATAGCCTTTAATATGGTAACCTTCCTTCCGTCCAACTCCATTCTATCTCCGCCTTTCTATATTGTCTTTTCTGTCTGTCCTATTTGTTCTTGTTAGCACTCAACATCATCGAGTGCTAATTTCTTCATAAGCTATGATATTACAATCCCTATTATTTGTCAATAGGCTTTTTTAAATTTTTATTTTCTCCTTTTTTTCTTCTTACTTTCTTTTCCAGACGATACATAGTTCTTGACTTTTAATATATTTGTAATATAATAGTAAATGTACCATAACAATTATGAAATGTCATCGATTCACTAATCTGCGGCCCAAGGCCGTAATCCATTGCAATATTGTGAGGTGCTTAAGATGAAGAAAAATTTTTTATCAGGATGTAAAGCCCTGCTGCTAGCCGCCACGCTAAGTTTGGGGCTTACCTTTCCAGGGTGGGCTGCCAGTATTCAGGGAGAAGTTACTGATGTCAACTCCAGCACGATTTCCGGCTGGGCATGGAATAAGGAAGATACTAACGATGTACAAAAAGTAGAAGTACATATTTGCCGCGCAGACGATCCGAATCCGGTAAAATACCTTCATGTTGTTGCTGACGACTACCGGGAAGATTTAGTTTCCAAGATTAAAGACGGATGGCACGGCTTTTCGGTTTCTGTTGACTGGTCACAGCTTAAGGGCACCGATTTTAAGATTAAAGCCTATGCCGTAAAAGGGGACAAGTACTATACTCTGGGGAATAGCATAAGTTACAGTAAGTCCACCGGAGCTTCAAAAAAGAATTCCAGCAGTTCAGCCAGTTCCACAGTATCTATGGTTGAACCCGTCACCCAGTCCACTGCACCTAAAAACGCAGTGCAGGCCGCCAGTTTTTCAGGGAATGAAAAATCCCTTGGCATATTCACCATCAGCGGCTACTGCAACTGCAGCTCGTGTAGCAGCGGTTTTGGTCTGACCTACTCCGGTACCGTTCCCAAGGCCAATCACACGATTGCCGCCGATTTAACCCTTCTTCCGATTGGAACACGACTTCGCATCGGAAATACCATTTATACCGTCGAGGACACGGGGTCTTCCATCGTGGGAAATAAGCTTGACGTTTATTACGATGATCATGCGACTGCTGAAAATCACGGCATACAACAGATGGAAGTCTTTTTAATTCAGTAATTTTTCTTTTTCCCTTTTTCAGTGGAAACATCAGATGAATTTCTCAATAACCAATCAAAAACTGCCGTAAGCCATTCTTTGGCGTGATGCGGCAGTTTTTCTTCCTTTTTTCGCAAAGGCTGACTGGATTTGGCGGGGCCTGACGAAGAAGATCGAACATTTTTTCGTGTTTTTTTCCAAAATCTCTTGACATTGACAGAAAAAGGTGTAAAATAAGAAACTGTCAGTAATTGTTACAAAAGTATTACATATTTATATTT
>CAJUDX010000014.1 GCA_910584785.1 uncultured Lachnospiraceae bacterium
TCAAGACATTGGATTATGCACATAGAAGCAAGTTTGCGTATAAAAAACAAGATACCCAGTCCGATTATAGAAATGGAACAAAACGTAAACAGGTGAATACCAGCTACGGTTCCATGACAATCGATGTTCCCCTGGACCGTAACTCGACTTTTGAACCGCAGGTTGTAAAAAAACGCCAGAAAGATATTTCTGCTATTGATCAGAAGATCATTTCTATGTACGCAAAGGGAATGACAACCCGCCAGATTTCCGATACTCTGATGGATATTTATGGATTTGAAGCTTCCGAAGGATTTATTTCTGATGTTACAGACAAACTGCTTCCACAGATTGAAGAATGGCAGAACCGCCCTTTGGATGAGGTCTATCCGGTTCTGTTCATTGACGTGATCCATTATTCAGTCCGGGATAATGGAGTAATCCGCAAACTGGATGCCTATGTGATCCTCGGCATCAGCATGGAAGGAAAAAAGGAAATGCTGACGATCGAAGTGGGTCAGAATGAAAGCGCGAAATACTGTCTGTCTGTATTAAACAACTTGAAAAACCGAGGCGTGAAAGATATCCTTATCATCTGTGCCGATGGTCTGAACGGAATAAAAGAGGCAATCAACACAGCCTTTTCTCAAACGGAATATCAGCGCTGCATTGTCCATCAGGTGCGTAATACAATGAACTATGTGGCAGACAAAGACCGCAAGGCGTTTGCTGCGGATCTGAAAAAAATCTACAATGCGCCGAATGCAAACCGTGCGGCTGAAATCCGTGATATGGTTGCGGAAAAGTGGTCGGAAAAGTATCCGAATGCGATGAAATCATGGAGAACAAACTGGGATGCGATTACACCGATTTTCAAGTTTTCATCGGATGTCAGGACAGTGATTTATACGACTTATACCGACAAAAAACCTATACCGATGTTTTTCAGAAACCCAGCAATAACAGGCATTTCCTGAAAAATGTCGGTATAGTTTTTGACCTTTTCTTAAATATCCTTCATGATGGAGCAAAAAGAAGGAGGCTCCAACAATGAAGAAGGACCAAATGGAACTTGATAGATTGATCCGGAAAGTAATGGATCAAATGGATGAGAGAAGGTATGGAAAAAAGATAATTACATGTTATCGTTCCAGTTTTCGGCTTCTTATATCTGTATCACATGATATAGGAGAATACAGACTTTCAGAAAGACTCATGAAAGCTTTTCTGGACAGACCAGTCAGCTGCGGTGAAAAATGGGCCGCAAAGGAACTGACTCACCGGAAACGCTGCATCAGGCTGCTCCTGTCGCTTACGCGGACAGGGACCGTTGACTGGAGAAGACAGGATACTGGGGAAAAGTGTATGGTGAATTATCCATCATGTACAAAGGAAGGATACCTGAGTAACCCAAATCAGATGTCATGATCAAGGTTAAAATGAACACCCGCTTTAGTGGGTGACCTTGACATGCCAATAGATTTGTGTTCATAGTTAAGCAAGGCTGGAAAGCAGAAAACTGCCTCCAGCTTCACATCATTATCATAGAAGATAAGGTTATTCCAAGTGCACCCAGCAGACATTTATTTATGATGGTATAACTTAAATTCCAAACTTGGTGAACACATCCGGCAAAGTTTTTGTTTTGCTGTCCAGGTAATTCTGGAAATCTTCCTCGGTATAGCAGTATTCCAGTTCATGGTCAAACCGGGATACCGACAGCCTTCCCTCATAACTGTCCACCCGTGATACTTCGGAAAAATCAAACAGCTTATCCATCAAATCTTCCAGACTCTCCGCCTTATACAGCCGCAAAAAATCATAGGCATAAAACAAACCGCTCTCCCCCACGGCAAAAGGCAAAGGGGCAAAGCTTTTCCTTGCCTCGTAGGATTTTCCCCAGCCAAAATGTCCGACCACCAGATGTTTTTCCCGGATTTTCTGCGACAATGCCCTTGTTCTAACATTTAAGTCCCCGGTAAATTCCATTGACTGGAAGGATAAATCAAAGCCGAAAATATTCATTTTCGTGTAAAAAATCCGCGTAAAACAGGGATTTTTCCTGCTTCCCATCTGTAAAAGTACATAGCTTTCCGTCATCCATCCCCCATCCTGAGCAAAAAACTGACGGACAGCCGGAGTGATATCCTGCGGCGACCAGGGCCAGCCCGGAACATAGGGAAGTGTTTTTTTCGCTGCCTTGCGGTATTGTTCCTGCTCCTTTAAGGCGTCAATAATTCTGCGCATTTTCTCTTTATTTTCCATCCCTTCCAGAGAATAAGAAGCAAGCAAAACCGGTTTGGGCTGGCGCAGGGAACACAGTTTTTGGACAGCATACTTCTTCTTTCCTTCCAGATCCAGCGCCTTTGCCGCCTTTCCTTCTCCGGGAAGCAGCGGAAGATCTTCCCATCCAAAATGCGTTTTCCGGCAGGTTTTTATACTGCGCATCCCCACCTCTGCCTTAAAGCAGAACCGCTCCTGTTCCTCATAGAAAACCGCCTGAATACGCCTTACATCATTTTCCGGAACCGGAGGCCAGGCATTATCCGCCGCAAGCATCTTTGCCAAAACCGGAAATGTCGCAGGGGCTAAAGGAAGTAGTCTCAGCCAGGAAAGAATGATGGCTTCAGCTTCTTTTTCCTCTTCATCACGGATTGTTGCTGCGGCTAAAAGGATGAAGCACTGCTCTTTCGTCAGATGATTTTCGGGGCAGATTTCTGAATCGTTTTCCCGGGTATTTTCCAAACAGGTTTCTGCCATCGCTTTCCATTCCTCAAACGTAAATGCCGGGTAAATTACGGGCTCTTCATCGATAAAATAGACGATATAATGCAGGTGAAATTCTGCCCGGAACCTGCGACCATCCGGCAGAAGAAATTCCAAACTTTTTGGCGATAAAATGGCATTTTCCTCTTCATCAAACCCGACAAACGCCTTTCTCCATCCCATGGAAGGCATGTAAACGGCCTGCATATAGGCTGGAAGCGTCCATACATTGTTCTGGACATAGCTTTTGGTGTTCTGCCAGGAAGTAACACTGGTAAAACTGCGGCATCCAAATCCAGTCATCAGAAAATATTCCCAAAAATCATGGTTATTACGGTCAATATCAGAAAGTTCTGTTTTCTTATATTTCCAGGGATAACGATAATCCATTTCCAGCAGGTTTCGGTGAAAGGCCGCGGAAATAACCAGACCTTCCTGCATCCTGTATACATCATCGGGCCGGGGCCAGGGATAATCTTCTTGATAAAAGGCAGAGAGCTTCCTGACAAGCGTTTTGGGCAAAACCTTTCGCGGAGCAATCTGAAGCATCATTTTATCGAATAAGCCCGGCTCATAACAGATTTTTTCCCATTCCCTGTGCTGAAATAACGCTTCAATCCGTGAGCGGATTTCTTCTGTTTCACCATATTCCCGTCGGTCATAGCAGGAATGGTAATCGGAAACAATCTGCATTAATTCCTGATACCATTTCCGAATCATCTGCTCTATACTGTCCTTGTCAAACAGTTCATATTCGATATTGGGCCGGCGGCGTAAGATTGCTGTTTTTAATGGCAGATAGGTTGCTTTCCGGCTGCTGTGATCCAGATTTTTAAGATCATATTCGCGGTACATATACCGGTAGATGCAATCAGGAACATCATCCGTGTTTATCCAGTACGCATACAGTAAAAGAAGAGTTGTACTCCGGGTTTCTGGGTAAACCGCTTTTCGCCCGTTTTTTTCATACAGGTGATTTATCTTCCCACTGTCCACGATGCGCTCCCACACCTCTTTTTCCTTATCCGTAAGAAATCCCATCTGGTTCATGCTGCGCAAGGTCAGATAATCGGAAAATGAGCGCAGGCGCACCAGATTTTCCGCACGCATTAAGATTCGTCCTGACCCGGAAATCCTGCTCCTCATCAGCTTTTCCATCAATTCCGGGCTGTCCTGCACGCGGAAATCTTTTGGGTTAAGTTCCTCATTCCCGATGTTTTCTCTGGGAAATTCCCAAAAATTGCTGCAAATCTTCCACAAATTCCCGGCAATTACCCGATTATAAAAACTTCCCTCAACATTCACCTCACCAAAACTGTCCGGGTGCAAACCATAAGCAACGGCAAGCTCAATCACAAATGGTCTGGGCAAGGATTGTATTTTTATGTTTTGTAATTCTATTTCGTTTAATTCTATCTCCTGTAATCCGATATCCTGTAACCCTGTATCCTGCAAGTTAAAATACTTTTCTTCCAAAAATTGCACAAGCCCTCTGCCAAACTTGTCGTCAAACTGCTCATTTAAAAAATCCTCCGACAGGAAATAGTCTCTCCATACCTCTGCCTTTTTTGCATTTTTCTCATCTTCAAGAAGCCCGATTAACCGTCCTAATGCCCCCTTTTTTCTGCTTTGTTCAATCGCTTTCTGCTCTGCCTGTGCTAATTTTTCCAACAGGGAATTTTCTGGCTGTTTAATCTCTGGATGAAAAAATACCTCTTTTTCTGGTTGTTCTATTTCTATTTCTTTATCCAGATTTCCTGACTTTTCTGCCTGACCTGCACCACTTCCTTCAATCGCTTTCGCATACTGTAACGCCTGCTGATAAGCACGATTTAACTCGGCAAATGCCTGGGGAGCTTCTTCAAGATGATAGATTTTTGCCTGTTGTGCATAGGCTTTTCGGATTTTCTGCTTATCATACGTCGGCTCAATTTCCAATAATTCCCATATACTTTTTTCATTCATCTTCGCTGCCCTCCATCTTGTCCATTCCCTCTATCTCTTCTTCATCCATTCTCTCTGTCTTTCCTTCATCTTCCCACTCTGTCTTTTCTCCATCCTTACACCCTGCCTTTTCTTCATCTTTCCATCCTATCTCTTCTTCATCCTTCCACTCCCATTTATTTTTTAATTCCCCGTTAAATAACCATTCTTCCCGGTGTTCGCTCTCCTCGTCCAGCCATGCAAGCTGCTCTTCCATCTCCTGGACAGCTTTTTTTATCTTATAACGGCGGCTGCTGTTTATCCCGGAAAGAAACCAGTCAATCATTTGCCCAATCCTTTCCCGTTTCTTTCCTGTGCTTTGTTCATAATATTCCCTTGCTTTTTCTAAAAGTCTTTTATTTTTTTCCTGCTCTTCTGGAGGAATCATCCGTTCTTCCAGCATCTTTTTATAGTGTTCTAATTCCGCCGGTGAAAGCTGCTGATTGGCAAGAAGAATCTGGTTTCTCTCCTGCCGGGAATTTACGACTTCCACATGGAGGATTCCATTAATATCATAGGAAAAGTACACATCAATCCATTCTTTTCCCGCCTTTTTCGGCTCCACATTAGATGTCACTTCACCCAGATAAATATTGTCCTTCGCATAATATTCTTCTCCCTGGTAAATCTTTACGGTTATTTTTGACTGATAGTCATATAAGGTCACTAAGCGTTCACAGCGAAAGGCGGGAAGGGTGGAATTGCGCTCAATCATCGGAAGAAGATAGCCCTGCTTGTCCCCCTGCCTGCGGAAACTCTCCACTCCGAGCGTAAAGGGGCAGACATCGGTCATTAACATATCGCGGATGTCCTTATTCCTGCTGCGGATTCCGGTATAAACCCCGGCCCCCATTGCCACCACCATGTCCGTTTCCCCTAAAACGACAGGTTCCTTGCCTAAAAGTTCGGTTAAAAAGCGCTTTACCACAGAAAGTCTGGAAGAACCGCCTACCATAACCAAATCATCTAAATCCAGGATACTGTGTCCGGCATCTTCCAACAGATGGAGGAACAATACTTTGATTTTTGAAAACAGCGGCACGCAGAGATCAAACAGCAAATCTTCATCATACTCTGCGCTGTACTCTTTTCCAGCATATTCCAGAGTAACCCTTACCTTCTCCCATTCTTCCAGTTCCCGCTTCCCCTGTTCTGTCCGGCAAAGCAGTAACGCCCATAAAGCAGGGCCGAGATCTTCTGCTTTTAAATGATTAACTTCACAGAAATGCTCTGCCATCAAACGATCGATATCATCCCCGCCCAGGGCATTATCCCCCGCCACGGCAATAATCTCGATAACATTGTCAAAGCACTCCACATAGGATAAATCGAGGGTTCCTCCGCCAAAATCAAAGACCAGAAGGCTCTGATCTGACAGACTGTCCCCAGATTCACCCTGTTTCGTTTCCAGATGTAGTTCCCGGTTCATCTCCTGCTTCATCCGATAAGCCAGGGCTGCAGCAGAAGGTTCATTGACCAGGCGATCTGCCTTTAATCCGGCAATCTGTGCCGCTTTTTTGGTATCGCTCCTCTGCTTATCATTAAAATAGGCTGGTACAGTGATGATTGCCTCATCTATCGGCTCACCCAGAAAGGCTTCTGCACAGTCTTTGATATTCTTTAATACCATTGCCGAAAGTTCCATTGCCGTATAATTTGTATCCCCCAGGCGCCAGGTCTTTTTCGTCCCCATAAACCGTTTAAAAGAAAGGGCGGTTTCGCCTTTTGACAGGGAGCGCAGTTTCCTTGCCTCACGCCCCACTAAAAAATCCTCTCCGTGTTCCGTACGGATACAGCCTACTACGCTGGGGATCAGGCAGTTTCCCGACATATCCGGGATAAACTGCACCTCCCCGTCCTTCCAGTAAGTCGCCAGACTGTTCGTCGTACCTAAATCAATCCCTATCATTGCCATCGCTTATTCTCCATTCTATTCAAAAAATACATTTCATTTTTCCAGATTATAGCATAAAAAGCTGGGAGATAAAAGAGATTGTTGCCATTCGATATTGCAGTTTTTATCCCTTAATGGCAGCTTGATTGATTACCTTATTTCTGCTGTGCGGCACATAGGTAAATAAGGCATTGACAAACGGACACTTTCTCCTTAAAATGTGAATAGCCTAATAAAATGCTTTGCCCAATCAGCATAGCCAATGGCAGAATTAATGCATACAATACTTGAATCGTGCAATGAAAGCATCTGACGAATGGAGGAAAAGACATGTTGATTACCTGTTTAGATTTAGAAGGCGTTTTAGTACCTGAGATATGGATTGCATTTTCCCAGGCCAGCGGTATACCGGAACTTAAGCGAACCACCCGCGACGAACCCAACTATGAAAAGCTGATGAACTGGCGCCTGCAGATCCTGCGCGAACATCATCTGGGATTAAAGGAAATCCAGGAAACCATCGCTACTATTGATCCGCTTCCCGGTGCGAAAGAGTTTTTAGACGAACTGCGCTCCTTTTCTCAGGTTATCTTAATCAGCGATACTTTTACCCAGTTTGCCTCCCCGTTAATGAAAAAGCTGGGCTGGCCCACGATTTTCTGTAATACCCTGGAAGTTGCAGACAATGGCGAGATTACCGGTTTTCGGATGCGGACAAAGGACTCTAAACTGGCTACGGTAAAAGCGCTCCAGTCCATCGGGTTTGAAACCATTGCCAGCGGAGACAGCTATAACGATTTAGGCATGATACAGGCCAGTAAGGCGGGCTTTTTATTCCGCAGCACCGAAAAAATCAAAGCCGACCACCCGGAGCTGCCTGCTTATGAAGAATTTAGTGATCTGATGGCGGCAATTAAAAGGTCGATGGGGACTACATAAACCACATTTAAGAAGCAATAGAAACTATATTGCAAAAACTGCCGCCTTTCCAGAAGAATAAGGAAAAAATATACTTCTGAAAGGGCGGCAGAAAATAAAAAGCATAATTTAATGTTCAATTCCGCATTTATCTACAGTGACGTACTCCCGCCACTAATCTAACACATTCATCCAGCCATTGATAGGTCCAATTGATATATTGAGACATCGTTAAATGATCATTAATGCCGGATTCTTTAGTATAACATGAGAACGCTTCGGACTAAGGAAAATATATCACCTGGACAAGATATTTTTATTTTAAATAATTCAAAGAAAAACGTTAATGGTGTTAGACCGGTTAAAGAACAATGTTATGAACGGCTTGAAAATACCTACAATTGGTTTCGAGAAAAACCACTGCACTATTTTCATAATGATGTGAAAAAAGGCGGTCCTATCGATGTTTATAAAGAGTTTTCTAAAAAACCAGCACATCATTAAAGTAGGTTTAGAGTTTGAAACCGGAAATATTTCTTCTGCACACCGTTCAATGAACAAACTATGTGTTGGCTTATGCAAGAAAGAACTTGACATTGCTTTTTTAATGCTGCCTGTCTTGGATACATCGTATTATTTAACCGAAAGAGTAGCCAATTATGAAGAATTATTTCCCTATTTAGAACTACTTTTACACCATTATCCATTTGTTGTCTTTGGTTTTGGTGCCGAACGCTATGATAAACATGCCATATTGCTTCCGAAGAGAAAAAATGGCATATCTTTACGGGCAATCCGAAAATGGAAAACCAGAAAGAATGTAATCGAAAAAAAGAATAGAATAAATAAGAACATCAATGGCTGTTTTTTGGATGATATTCTGAAAAGCAGCCATAATTTCATGAAGCGGCAAAAAGCCAGAAACCGCAAAAGCTCTTTACTATTTTGCTGAAATTGTTTATAATTCATTGTGATGAAAGAATAGCAGAATCAGGGAAGGTGTGTGAATCAGCGTGATCAAGAAAACAAAAGATAGAGAGGAAAGTATCTTTGCAGAAATACATCCGGCAGAACAAAACACAGGAAAGAACACAGGTATAGTACAACCATTACCCCACCCCATAACCGCACCAGTGAATAAGATTATCCCTTTTAGCTGTGTGGACGGCTTTGGAAACCGGACAGCCATCTTTTTTCAGGGCTGCAATCAGGATTGCCTATACTGCCATAACCCGGAAACGATTCATCTGTGCAAAAACTGCGGAGCCTGCGTCAATGCCTGTCCGGCACAGGCGCTTTCTCTGGTGGATGGAAAAGTGGTCTATGACAAAGACTGTTGCTGCAATTGTGATACTTGTTTAAGCGTTTGTGATCATTGTGCCTCTCCAAAAATCTGCTGGATAAGTGCCAAAACCCTCTATCAGCAGGTTAAGGATTATTTCCCCTTTATTGACGGTATTACAACTTCCGGGGGGGAGTGCAGTTTATACCTGGATTTTCTTCTGGAATTTTATTCCATGGTTAAGGCAGCAAATAAAACAACCTACATGGATACCAATGGACAGGTTCCCTTATGGGAACGACCGGATTTGCTGTCCGTCATGGATAAGGCCATGGTTGATTTAAAAGCCGGAACGAATGACGATCACAAAACCCTGACCGGGCTTTCAGCTGATCTCCCGATAGAAAATATCCAACGGCTTGCTGAAATGGAAAAATTATATGAAATCCGAACCGTCGTTGTCCCTGGCATTGTGGATAACAGGAAAACTGTGGAAGTAGGAAGCCGACTGATTGCCCGCTATCCCGGTGTACACTATAAATTAATTAAATTCAGGCACTATGGAGTAAGAAAGGATTTCGCTTCAACCCCGGAACCTTCCGATGAGATGATGAATGAATTAAAAATGATAGCGGAAGTTTCCGGGGTTCGGGAAGTTGTGATCGTTTAACCTAAGCTTCCTGTTTAATCCCAGTATTTGATAATGAAAGAAAAATGAGGAAAATAACATGCAAAATAACCAAGAAAAAATGAAGGCCTGGGTGTTAAATGATCTGGGAAAAATTTGCCTGGAAGAAAGGGACTTACCGGCTGTCGCTGAACATGAGGTTTTAGTTGAGGTAAAGGCAGCGGGTATTTGCGGTTCGGATATTCCAAGAATTTATATAACGGGAGCCTACCATTATCCGCTGATCCCCGGACATGAGTTTTCCGGGCAGGTGGTGCGCTTGGGAAAACATGCCGACAGCCAGTGGCTTGGGCAGAGGGTCGGCATTTTCCCGCTGATTCCCTGCCAAACATGCCTGCCCTGTCAAAAAAAGCAGTATGAAATGTGCAGAAGCTACAGTTATCTGGGTTCGCGCCGTGACGGGGGATTTGCCGGTTTTGCCGCTGTTCCTGTAAGTAACCTCCTGGCCCTGCCAGAGAATGTTTCCTATGAGGAAGCCGCAATGCTGGAACCCATGGCTGTGGCTGTCCATGCCATCCGCCGGCTTTCTCCTTTCCGGGCGGAGCAGGCAGACTCCGCTGTGATTTGCGGTATGGGAACAATTGGGATGCTGGTTTTAATGTTTTTGCTGGAAGCCGGGGTAAAACAGGTGTTTGTCTTGGGCAATAAGGATTTTCAGAGAAAAACCGCAGGCAAATTGGGGCTTAGCGGGGAAAATTACTGCGATATACGCTCACAAAACGCCGAAGAATGGATTGCCCAAAAAACAGGAGAAACGGGGCCGGAACTCTTTTTTGAATGTGTGGGCAAACCAGAGACCATCCGTCTTGCCGTCGATTGCACGCAGCCGGGAGGCGAAATTGTCCTCGTCGGCAATCCCTACAGCGATATTTTTCTGGAAAAAAAGGTATATTGGAAAATTCTCAGAAACCAGCTCAGGCTGACTGGAACCTGGAATTCTTCATTTACCCACGCATCGGAGGATGATTGGCATTATGTCCTTGAACGGCTGGCGAAAAAACGTATTTCCCCTGAAACACTGATTACCCATCGGATGCCTGTGGAAGAGCTGGAAAAAGGGTTTCAAATAATGAAAAATAAGGAAGAGGATTATTGTAAAATCTTAATGACCAATCCGAGCAGCAGGTGCGCAGACCCGGATGAATTGTAACCGGAAAGTAAACATTTTCACTAAATTCATTTTCTTCATCTGTACATTTTCCTTCTTTTTTGTTATAATCTTCTAGTGAAAATTCTTGCAGTACCCCCACAATGCTGCAAAAAAGAGGAGGAAAAAGATGAAAAAAAAGTGGATGCTAACAAAATCTGCAGCTGTTCTTATGCTGGCTCTGGCCCTGACAGCCTGCGGAGAAAAGGAAGGGCGCAGCCTTCCTGAGGAGGAAACAACAACAGAAGCAGAAACGACCGAAGAAGAAACGGCACCGGAAGAGGAAACCCTCTCGCCCGAAGACATGGAACTCATTAAGTACAATTACTATGTTGATTTAAACAATGACATAGTAGAAGTAATTGATTCCATCGGCTATTATTTTGAGGTTGTCGGCGAACAGGAAGAATTTTCCCTTCTCCCTGATACTGGTCTTACCTACGGTTATCGGGTATACGGAAAGAATACAGATATTATCGAAGATTGCCTGATGTTAGCTGATATGGAGCCAAAATACGATGAACTGGACCCGTTAGTAAAAGAGATGGCAGAGCCGCTCCGCAATCTGATGGAAACGTTTTCTAATATCAGCGACAGCTATGACTATGCGGACAACCAGTACCAAAAAGCAAAGGAATATCATGCGATTATTTATTCCTCCGCAGACACGGTTGTCGATCTCGGCTACCAGTTTATGGATGCCATTGCAGCGATGGGCGATGAGCGGATTGCCGAGGACGAACAGAAATTTTTAGATGAGGGAAGGCTGATTATCTATAACGCCAGCCATGCCCTGACGATTGGAAAACAGATCTTAAATGTAATCGATGCCCAGGAAATTACGGATGAGTCAATTACGGATCTGGATCTTACGGAAATACGCCCGCTGTATGATGAGCTGGTTCAAACCGTTGCTGATTTTGACACAGCTGCTGCGGATAATGAACAGATGATTAAGGAATCCCTCAGCAATTCCCGTCCTTTTGACGGACTCTACGACAGCTTAGTTCAGGCACTTGAGTGGATGATGAAGCAGGTCGAAAGCGGACGTCCTCTGGACTTAAGCGGTTCGGGCGCTCCTCTGGGTTCTATCGGACATTTTTCTGAGGTGATGGGAAAATGTATTGATCGGTATAATTCGGTATTTGTGGAATAAACTAATTAACCGGCGGTGAACGTTCACAGTAACCCCCATCCCCCGCTTAGGGCACCACCATGAATGCAAGGGAGGTTCCCGTGAAACCTCCGGGGAATGTGCAGAAAACGGGTATGGAAAATGTCGCTTCGCGACCCCGTTTTCGCACAGCTCCCCTTGTTTAATGAAGTATCAAGTTGCCCTTTCTGCATATTCTCCCTGCAAATAAAACGCATGGTTCACCGGACCGCTCCCCTTCCCCAAATCCAGCATATCCGCCAAAGCGCTGGTAAGATAATTCTTCGCCCGTGCAATGGAAACCGGTAAGTCCCAACCCTTGGCAAGGTTTGCGGCAATGGCGCTGGATAAAGTACAGCCTGTTCCATGGGTGTTTGGATTATCCATCCTCCTGCCCATAAACCACTGAGATGATCCGTTTTGGTAGAATAAATCATTGGCATCATTTATCCTGTGCCCGCCCTTTACTAAAATGGCACAGCCATAAGTTTCACTGAGATAACGGGCAGCGGCTTCCATATCCCAGGCACTGACGATTTTCCTGCCGGACAAGACTTCTGCTTCGGGAATATTGGGGGTTACCACTGCCGCTAAGGGCATTAATTCCTTTTTCAGCGCGGCAATTGCTTCATCATCCATCAGACGATCCCCGCTGGTCGCCACCATCACCGGGTCCAGTACAATGTTTTCTGCCTGATACTGCCTGAGCCGGTCGGCAATCACTGCAATCAGCGGACAGGAAAATACCATACCAATCTTTACGGCATCCGGCACAATATCCTCAAATACCACATCGATCTGCTGGGCAAGAAACTCCGGCTCTACCTCCACAATCTGTTTCACTCCCATAGTATTTTGTGCCACCAATGCTGTAACTGCACTCATGGCAAACACGCCGTTCATGGTCATTGTCTTTATATCCGCCTGAATACCTGCCCCTCCGGTGGGGTCCGTACCGGCAATGGATAATGCCGTTTTCATTACCTTTCTCTCCATGCTGTCCCTGCTCCTTTATGCTGTTACTCTATCTCGTGGTTTCTAATTCTTTTCTTCCTGAATTTCTGCTTCAACCATCTCCTCTGCCATCCTGCGCAAGCTCTGACATTGTTCTTCGATATTCTCTGCGGAAAAAATCGCCGAAACCAACGCCACGCCGTCCACGCCGCTTCCGGCAAGTTCCATGATATTTCCCTGGTTAATTCCCCCGATAGCCACAACCGGCACTTCCACTGCACGACAAATAGACTGCAGGGTTTCCATCGGCATCCGGCTCACCTTATGTTTGGTTGTTGTGGAAAAGACAGCTCCCACGCCAAGATAATCGGCTCCGCATGCTGCCGCCTGTTCTGCTTCATCTACGCTATGTACCGACACACCAAGAATCATCGATTTACCAATCCAGCGTCGCACCTCTTTTGCTTCCATATCGTCCTGCCCTACATGGATTCCGTCGGCATGGCAGGCCACGGCAACCTTTACATTATCATTAATGATCAGAGGAACATGATAGCACTGGCACAATTTTCTAATCCTTATCGCTTCCTGAAGAAATGTCTCCTCGTCCAACGCTTTCTCTCGAAGCTGTACACAGGTTACACCGCCCTTTAACGCCTTTTCCACTTGTGTATACAAACTCTCTTTCCCTGTCCACGCCCGATCCGTCACGGCATATAAGAGCATCATTTCTTTTACACAGTTTCTGTCCCGCACCCTTTTCTCACCTCTTCCTAATCTGCCTGATATCTTGCCTTTTTCCTCAACTGCTCCGGCGTCAAATGGTACATTGCATCAATGATATAATTCCGATAGGACGCGTTGCCGTCCATCGCACGCAAACGACCAAAGCCAATCTCCCCGCAAACCCCCATCGCGCACACCGCTGCTGTCGCTGCTTCCAGGGGCATATCGGGATTGGCTGCAATAAAGGCTGCTGTCAATGCCGAAAGCTGACATCCGGTGCCGGTAACTGAACACATCATAGGATGACCGTTGCGGATACTATAGACGTTATCTGCATCTGCCACAATATCTATCGCCCCGGTAATCGCCGCAACCGCTCCCGTTTGCCGGGCAAACCTCCTGGCAAAGTCCGCCGCTTCCTCCCCGTTTTCCGCGGTTATCTGGTCAGAAACATCGGCGTCAACGCCTCTGGTTTTCCCGATTTCGCTGCCGCCCATTAAAGCTTTCATTTCAGAATAATTGGCACGAACCACCGAAAATCGAATTTCTTTTATCATCTGCAATGCCGTCTGGGTTCTTAGCTTTGATGCCCCGGCTCCCACCGGGTCAAACACAACAGGGTGGCCCAGTTTATTTGCCCGCCTTCCTGCCGCTAACATGGAAGGAATCTTATTCTGGTTTAAGGTACCAAGATTAATCACAAGCCCCTGGCAAAGGCTGGTAATCTCCGCGGCTTCTCCGATATCTTCCGCCATAATCGGCGACGCGCCGCAGGCTAACAGCATATTAGCACAGTCATTTGCCGTAACATAATTGGTAATACTATGGATTAACGGCGATTTCCGGCGTACATTTTCAAGCATCTTTTCCAATGGTAATTCCCGCATAGCTAAATCCCCTCTATCCACTTATCCACAGCTAAACTAACCTTTCAATCCTCTGTATCTGACGACTTATCCGGAGTCTCATTGCCTTTCTGTTCCGATAGTTTATCGGATAATTTACCTTCCTTTTCTTTCTGCTTTTTCTTCTCTCTTATCTTTAACACATTTCTGGTAATAATAAATAATGCCAGCCCATAAAAAAGAACACTGTTTACTGTTTTAAATAAATCATACATTTCCTGACTCATCTCTTACCTTTTCCCTTCTTTTATTATTAACTTCCATAACACTCTGTTTTCTGCAAAAGTTGTGCATCCCTGATCAGCTTCCCTTCCTTTTGGCCCAGCTGAAGCTTCCTGAAATCAATCCATCTTACCAAAAATATTTTCATCCCTTCAATATAACATTAAATAAGGCATCCAGTGCTGCCGCCGTATTTGGCATACATTGATACGGATTAATCAGACAATCCTGAAAAACCGGATCGGTTATCGTCGTCTTATATTCAAAATACCCCGCAAATGCTTCCCTGGATACTTGACTTATCCTTCGATTTCCCTTAAACCAGTATTCGCTGCTATGTCCTCCCCCAAGCTGATTATTGGTAATCCCACCAAATAAATCTCTGGGCAGAACAATGATGTTTTTATGGCTGGCAAATATCGTTTTATTCATCACCTCTGCCACATCATGATATAAGTCACTTATTGGCTTAAAGTACGGTTTCCCGGAAAGGCTTGCCAGCCGCCTGCATCCATCCGGCTTTAAGAAAAGATGATGTGTCACAAAATTAATCATGTGATATTTCTTTAAAGGTGTCATTGCCGGACTTAAATACCGTTTGCAGCTGCTGACAGAAATCTTTTCCTGTAATAAATCCATGCATGTTTGAATAATGGCATTTTGAACATCCAATTCAGCCCATTCATGAATGGTTTTTGTTTCCATCTTTTTTATCTTTTGCATCCCGATCGGATAAGCTAATTGATCCATGCATAATTGTTTATCTTCAACTTCCATTGTATGCTGAAAACAATCACTTAAAAATCCCCTCCCTCTCACCGTAAGAAAATCCAATGCGTGTCCAAATTCGTGAAAAAACGTTTTATACGGAGGATTAAGCTGACCTTTACGCTCAATATCATAATACATAATTCTCGGCCTGCCCCAAAAATCTCTTCCAAAATACGCTGAAGCCCCATGCGGAGCAGGATTGGCATGAGGAAAAAATTGAATGTAGATACCATTTCTTTTATTCATCCATTCTGTCATTTTAGCAATTACTTTTTCATCCAGCATATAAGACATACACTTTATCTTAGCCATATGTTCAAAAAACATATTATTTGTTCCGCGAAAAAATTTCAGAAAAGATTGTTTTCGTTCAGGATATTTTGTTTCATATAAATCAATAAATGCATATAGTGTCTGCATATTAAATTCTGTCGCTAAAAACATCCTTTTCGATAAATCACCGGACTTTAGGCAAGCCATTATGCTATTAGTATAAACTGCTTTATAAGTAGCTAACTGGTTATCTAAATCTTGTATATTTTTCCTCATCTTTTATCCGTCTATCATCCTCCATTTATCCAAACCCGGTCTTTTGTTGGCAAAGTAATTTCGGAATATCCAAAGGGCGCAATGTCCGCTTCGCTGCTTCCTCAGATTTCCTATGCTGCCGCAGCTGATACGATGCTTATCTCACCTGCCCATTTCCATAGATAATATATTTCGTCGTCGTCAGTTCCTTTAATCCCATCGGCCCGCGTGCGTGAAGCTTCTGCGTGCTAATGCCGATTTCCGCTCCAAAGCCAAATTCTTCACCGTCGGTAAAACGGGTGGAGGCGTTGACATAGACTGCCGCAGCGTCGATTTCGGCTAAGAAGCGCTGGGCATTGGCATAATCCTTGGTCATAATGGCCTCGGAATGTTTTGTATTATATCGGTTAATATGTTCAATTGCTTCATCTAAGGAATCCACAATTTTACAGGAAAGAATATAATCCAGGTATTCCCTTCCCCAGTCGTCCTCCTGCGCCCTGGTAAATCCCGGCTCGATCTGGCAGGCCCGCTCATCCCCCCGGATCTCCACCTGCTTTTCTTCCAGGCGCTTTTTCAGCAGAGGCAGAAATTCCCCGGCAATGCTTTGATGCACCACCAGCGATTCGCAGGCATTGCACACGCCGATTCTCTGGGTTTTTGCATTGAAAATAATATCCAGCGCCATCGAAAAATCTGCCGTTTCATCCACATAAATATGACAGTTTCCTGTCCCGGTTTCAATCACAGGAATCGTACTGTTTTCCACAACCGCTTTAATCAGCCCGGCTCCGCCCCGTGGAATCAGTACATCCACGTACTGGTTCATCTTCATCAATGCCTGTGTGGTTTCCCGATCGGTCGCCGTAATCAGCTGCACGGCATCTTCCGGCAAGCCGGATTTAGAAAGCCCCCGTTTTAAACAGGCCACAACTGCCTGATTCGAAGAGATGGCATCGCTTCCTCCCTTTAAAATAACCACATTGCCCGTCTTAAAGCAAAGGCCGAAGGCATCCGCCGTGACATTGGGCCGCGCCTCATAGATAATGCCGATAACCCCAAGCGGCACGCGCTTTTGACCAATCATCAGGCCATTGGGCCGCTGCTTCATCGAAAGCACCTCGCCCACCGGATCATCTAATGCCGCCACCTGGCGAAGCCCCCCTGCCATTCCTTCGATTCGTTGAGGGGTAAGCTGCAGCCGATCTAATAATCCCTGGCTCATCCCCTGGGCCTTTGCTTTTTCCATATCTTCCTTATTTGCCGCAAGAATTTCTTCCTGCCCGTCAAGCAATGCCTGCGCTGCCGCTAAAAGCCCGCGGTTCTTCTCTTTCATCCCCAAAATCCCCAGCTTTCGGGATACGACCTGCGCTTTTCTCCCGATTTCTTCTAAGTTTATATTTGCCATTTTTCCGCCTCCATTCCAAGAAATAAAATTCTTAATTTTATATAAAGTATTTGTTTTTTACTTATGCTCTATGTTAAAATAAGAGAACAAGCATCACCATTTTAACTGTAATTTTTTAAATAAGAGAAAGGAAAAACCTATGACTGAAGAAACAAAACAAATTTTAGACGAGTTAGCAAAAATCAATGCAAAGATCACCGATATCCAACTTACGCTTGAAAATGAAACCAATAAAAATATCCAAATCATTGCTGAAGGTCATCTTGATTTATCCCGAAAACTCGATGAAGCGTTAAAAATCGAAAACGAAAAAGAAATGCTTCTGCTACGGGTAAACCGTTTAGAAAATGAAATCCGACGCATTAAACAACGAATTGAAGAAATTGCGTGATATTTCCTGGTTTTCCAATTTTTACATGCTAACTCATTTTACTCTCTCCTGTGCCTGCGCTGTACCTCTATCACCTTTCCCGGCAAAATCACCTGTTCAACCCTCTGATCCCATTCCTCTGCGGGAAGTTTTTCCACCATCTGAAACGCATAGGCAAGTCCCCAGCGCGGATGCTCCGGCTCCCGGACAAAAAACCGGTCATAATAGCCGCCACCATACCCCAGACGCCTGCCCTCCCGGTCAAAAGCCACCCCAGGAACAAGCACCAAGGCATACTTATCCTCCGCCGGAC
Organism: uncultured Lachnospiraceae bacterium; assembly: GCA_910584785.1. Classification (GTDB taxonomy): domain Bacteria; phylum Bacillota; class Clostridia; order Lachnospirales; family Lachnospiraceae; genus Caccovicinus. The sequence continues at coordinate 18,008 of CAJUDX010000014.1, forward strand.
AGCACCCGGCAGAAGGCTCTTCAATCCCCATGTACCCAGGGCAGACATCCGTCCATCCCTGCACTGTATAAAAGAAAATCTCCTCTCCCTCTACCCTGGGCAGGGCCACCGGAATGTTCTTTGCCCATAACGCTTCCAAAATCCGCCCTGTTCCTGCCTCGCCACGAAAATCAAGATAAAGATAAACCGAGGAAATCGGAAAATCTGTTTCTTTCAGCAACGTTATCAACTGCTCATATAACAACACATCCCAGCGTTCCTTTTCTTCTTTACTTATCCTTTTCCTGCACTCACGAATCCTTTTCCGCAGATCCTTTTTCATTTCTCTGCTTATTTCCATACTTTTCCCCTAAATTTGTAATACTTCCATCTTTTTCCTGCACGGAAATACTGTCTAAATTCCCCCGCAGGCTGGCCCGGATAGCCTGAATATAGTCCTGGCGAAGCTGTTTTTGCTCCTCTTTCTCCTCATCTGTCAGTCCATCCGCCTGCGATTTATGATAAAGTGCATTGATCCGATCAATCTTTTCCATCATGTTCATTTGATTCACCTTCTTTACTCTAATTTACTTTGGAGATCCGCTGCCGAATAGGCAGCATAAATTCAGGAAAGGTTTACTTTAAAAGTCCGCTGCCGAATAGGCAGCATAGATTCAGGTATTCCAAGTGCGCCCAATAGACTTTTATTTATGGTGGTACGCTCATCTGTGGGCGCATAAAGGTTTATTTTTTATTCTGCCTCAATACTCGTTTGATAAATAATGCATCAAATCAAAGTCCAGATTTGTATGTGCCATAAACAGCGTTCCCTTATCCTCCCCGTCGATAATTTCCTGGATCACCGAAACCTCTTCCCCATTGGCAATCACCATATCCGTTCCGCTGTCTGTGGCAATGCGGGCCGCCGTAAGCTTGGAGGACATTCCCCCCGTACCCACATCACTGCTTGAAGTATCCTTCCCCATCGCCAGAAGTTTTGCGTCAAACTCATAGACGATATCGATAAACTGCGCCTCTGGATTCCTCCGAGGATCATCTGAATACAGCCCGTCGATGTCCGATAATAGAATCAATAGATCCGCCTCAATCAATGCCGCCACCACCGCCGAAAGCTGGTCATTATCTCCGAAGGTATCCACATAGGGAATTTCTGCCGTTGAAACCGTATCATTCTCATTGACAATGGGAACCGTTCCCAGTTTCAGCAGTTCTTCAAACGTATTCTGTGCGTTAAACCGTGAAGCGTCATTAATCATCGTATGCTTCGTCAAAAGCACCTGCGCCGCTGTCTGGTTATATTCAGCAAAAAGCCTTTGGTAAATCATCATCAGTCTTGCCTGCCCCACTGCAGCAAATGCCTGTTTCTGCGCCAGCGTATCCGGCCTTTTCCGGTTTCCCAAAACATGCCTTCCCGCGGCAATAGCCCCCGAAGAAACCAGAACCACTTCCTTTCCCTGCCCACGAAGATCGCTGATCACCCGAACCAGCTTTTCCATCTTCGCAAAATTCATATCTCCCGTTTCCCTGTGCGTCAGCGAAGACGAACCAATCTTAATCACAATCCTTTTTTTCTCTTTTAATTTATCCCTGTCCCTCTTTAACATTCCCGTCCAGCCTTCCTTTTCCCGTATTTTCCAAAACTACTAAAAATGTAGCAGCAAAACAATAACTTCTGAATTTATTCCCCTTTATTCCCAGGTGCAAAACGCCGGGCAATCTCTTCTGCAACCCGTACTCCATCCATTGACGCTGAGGTAATTCCTCCGGCATAACCCGCACCTTCCCCGCAGGGAAACAGGCCCAAAACTGAACTTTCCAACTGCTTATCCCGAAGAATCCGAACCGGAGAGGATGTTCTGCTCTCCACCCCGGCTAACAGGGCATCCTCCCGATTAAAACCGGGAATCACTCTGCCAAACCGTTCTATCCCCTCAATCAGGGCATCCACAAGCGGCGCAGGCAGTACTTCCTGTAAGTTGGCAAATGCCATCTCTCCCTTGATCTGCGGTTTCACTGCCCCAAACCCCACCGAACATCTATTTTCCTTAAAATCTCCATAAAGCTGCACCGGAACTTTCCCTTTTCCTGCCTGAAAGGCACGTTCCTCCAGCACCCGCTGAAAAGCAATTCCTGCCAAAGCATCGGCATTCTCTTTCTTTACTTTGAAAGTTCGCCGCCGAATAGGCGGCATTAATTCAGGGATTCCCAGTGCGCCCAGCAGACTTTTATTCGTAGTGGTGTACTCACTTGTGGGCGCATGAAGGTTTTCTATTTCCCCGCAAAGTTTCAAAAAATCTTCCGGCGTCACAGTAACAATCAGGGCGCTGTTTGCATTTTCCCCGTCCCGTGCATGATAGCTCATTCCGTTCACCGCCAGACGCCCCTCCTCGGAAGAAGCATTGACCACAAAACCTCCGGGGCACATACAAAACGAGTACACGCCGCGGCCACCGGCACAGGTATGCGTAAGCTTGTAGCTGGCGGCTCCCAGGATTTTCGCCGCTTCCTGCCCATACTGTGAAGCGTCAACCATCTCCTGCGGATGCTGAATCCGAAGCCCCACGGCAAAAGCCTTCGCTTCCATGGGAATCTCCCGTACATTCAGCATAGAGAACGTATCCCTAGCACTGTGTCCAATCGCCAGAACAAGAACTTCCGTTAAAATCTCCTCTTTCCCATTGACCACAACGCCGCGGATGTTCCTTCGGCATGATTTCTGACCAGCCCCGGTATTTTCAGTAAAAACAATTTCCCTTTCTTCTTTTGCAAAATCCTTTTCTTCTTCTGCAAAGTCCTTTTTTTCTTCTGCAAACAAAATATCCGTCACCTGACTGTAAAACCTTACTTCCCCGCCAAGCCGGATAATTTCCTTACGCATCCCTTTCACTATCCCCATCAGCACATCCGTTCCAATATGCGGCTTATGTACATAGGTAATGGAAGGATCTGCGCCAAATTCTGCAAATAATGACAGCACCAGCCGATTTCGCCCATTCGGGTCTTTCACCAGTGTGTTTAACTTCCCATCCGAAAAAGTCCCTGCTCCTCCTTCGCCAAACTGAACATTACAGTTTACATCCAGGATTCCGCTTTTCCAAAATGCTTCCACCTTTTCCTTCCGTTCCTGAACCGGCCCACCGCGCTCTAAAATCAGGGGCTTATACCCATGTCTTGCCAGCATCAGCCCGCAAAACAGCCCCGCCGGCCCGCTGCCCACAATCACCGGACGATGGTTCATCCGAACACTTCCCAATTCAGGAAATCGATAAGGAATTTCTTTGTTTAATGAAACTTTATCGTTTTTACACCGCCGGACAACTTTTTCTTCCTGCTCCGTTTCCACATCCAGCACATAAGAAAAAGAAATCTCCTCCCTTTTTCTCGCATCGATGGACTGCCGGACAACCTCCAGCTTTTTTATCCGATCATCGGAAACCCGCAGAAGCTTTGCCGCCCGAATCCGCAAATCCTCCTGGGTATGGGTAATCGGCATTTTCACCTGTGTAATTCGTATCATAATCTACGTTTACCTCGCTGTTCCCTATTTTATCCTGCACTCAAACAAGCACCATCACCTGTGTTTCTGCGGAAATTCACCCCTTCACTGACGCCTGCGTCCCCGCCGCTCTTCCCGACGACCAGGCCCACTGCAGGTTATACCCTCCGCATTTTCCATCCACATCAAGAATCTCCCCCGCAAAGAACAGACCGGGAACCAGCCTTGATTCCATCGTATGTGGGTTAACCTGCGAGGTATCCACTCCGCCGCAGCAAACCTGGGCATTGGCAAAAGGATTCACAGAACTGACCAGGGCCTCATACTCCTTTAAGCCGCGAAAAAGCATGGCCCTCTGCTTTTTTGTCGCATGTTCTGCCGGCTCTCCCAGAGGAATGCCTGCCATGGAAAGCAGCACATGCGCCAGCTTTTTATGCACGACGCCGGTTAAGAAATCTTCTCCCTTTCGCCAGCCAAATTCAGCAAACCTTTCCCTTAAAAACACTTGGCTTTCCTCATTGTCCATCAAAGGAAGGAAATCAATCATCACCTGAACCTTTTTCCTCTCATCCAAGGCACGGGCAGCAAAACGGCTAAACTGAAATACCGGTATCCCGGATATCCCATAATCCGTAAGCTGAAGCTCACCTTCCTCTGCGCATTTCTTCTTCCCCGAAATAAGGAGCGTCAGCCTGGCCTCCGTCCGAATCCCCGCCATCTGCGCGTAATGCTTTCCCTGACACCGAAGCTGTACCAGGGCGGGCAATGGCTTAATCACCGAGTGCCCCAGACTTTCCGCCAGCGCATACCCGCTTCCGTCCGATCCTGTATTGGGGGCAGCCTTAGAACCACAGGCTAAAATCAGGGCATCGCCCGTAAATCTTCCCTGACTGCTCTGGAGATAAAACCGGCTTTTTCCCTTTTTTCTTTCCCAGGAAATCTTTTCCGGCACACAGCCGGTCACCACCTTAACGCCCAGCCTTCCTGTCTCCAGCCGCAGCGCGTCCAGCACGGAGGATGCCTGATCCGAAACAGGATAATAATAGGTATCCATCCGGCTCTTACACAAAACCCCCATGGAGGAAAACCAGCGCAGAGTATCCTTCCACCCAAACTGGCGGATGGCTTCCATGGGAAAGTCCGGCTCGGTACAGTGATAACAGCTTTTATCTATTTTTGCATTGGTTAAGTTGCATCTCCCGTTTCCGGTGGAAAGAATCTTCTTTCCCACCCGATCCATGTGCTCCAGCACCGTCACAGCCGACCCTGACCGCGCGGCCCAAATCGCCGCTGTCAGCCCAGATGCGCCGCCGCCGATAATTAACACCTGCTTCTTCATTTGCCTGCTCCAATCCTTTAATCTTTATCATCTTTCCATGTTATCTTCTCTGCATGCTTCCCTCTCTGTCCTTTTTTATTCCTGGCTTTTTGCTTTAACGAATTTCTGTGGTTTTGGGACAAAAAGGTATTTTGCATCATTATACACGAATTTTATCAAAATGACCAGAACAATTTCCATCCAATATGAAGTTTTCCATTGGTGATTTTGCAAATTTTTCACCTCATCAGCTGGTATAGGATTCTAAATAACTGTAAATCTCCTCCATGCGCGAGAACCAAATCCCTTCTCTCAGCTTTTCTCTCTCTTCTTCCGGGAAATCAGTGATGGGGATATGCGTATAAAGGCAAATCTCCCTCGCATTATTCCCAAAGACCAGCAAAAAACCGTCTTCCGAAACCAAAAGATATTCCTTCCTCTCCTGCTTTTCCCTCTCTTCTCCCCTGCCCTTTCGCTCGATTTCTGTCTCATTGGCGGGCAGCACCAGTTCCTGATTCAGCACAATCCGATCTTCAGCCACCGTTTCACTCTCTGTCGCCCTGGTAAAGATCTCCTCTGGCAGAGGCATTTCATTATCATCCTTTCTCCCGGAAAACCACCAAATCAGCATTCCTAATAATAAAACAGCTAAACTAAGACATAAAAAAAAGCAGTAACGATACTTTTTCATGGATAATTCCTCCTTACAAAGTATAGTATCTGCTTTTTCTTACCATTTTAACCATCGTATCCCGTATTTTTACAACAGGCGAAAGCGTTTTGCCACTCGAACCATTTTTCTTCCTGCCGGCATCGCATACAGTTCCCCTTCATTCACCGCTCCAACTTTAAGCAGGGATACCCCATAAACTGCAACCGCTATTCCCACCGCTCCAATCACCTTCAGGGTCAGCCAAACTTTTCCTTCCGGCAATATCTTATCCAGTCCTCGCGAAACCAGCAGGGCCGCCAGACCCATAATTATCGAACAGATCAACGGCAGAATAAAAGTTTTCCAAACTTCCTGGCGATAATTCAAATACCTGCGAATCGACCACGCATTTAACCCGCACACAATCACAGCAAAAAGAATATTGGAAATCACTACCGCATAGATCCCCCACTTCGGCCCATACAGCAGCACTAAAAGCAGCAGCACATGAAAGAAAAGGGCAATTGCCGAATTTCTCAGCGGCGTTTTCATATGATTAATTCCCTGCAGGATGGCATTCGTCACGGTCGATAAGGAATAAAAAGTCACCGCAGAAGCCCCGGCTATGGTAATTTGAACTAAAAGATCAATATTTTTACTGTTAAAAAGCAATGTATTAATCGGCCTTGAAAGCACCATTAATCCCACGGTGGAGGGCAGGGCAATCAGCATGGAAAAACGAATTGCCGTGCTCACCTTATCCAAAATTTGCCCGCGGTTTCGGGAAGCTGCCGCGCGGGAAAGTGAGGGAATCAGCGAAGAAGATAAGGCATTAGCGATAGCAACCGGAATCATAAACAGCGTGTGGTATTTGCCAAACACTCCCCATTGGGCAGCAATCAGGCTGCCCTGTCCCAGCTTGTCCATTCCTGCTCCAAAAAAAAAGTTATCCAGCACCGTGCTGATATTATAGACGGTGCTGCTTAAAACAATAGGGAAAATCGTCATCGTCAGCATCGCTGAAATCCGCCCGTAGCTTTCGGTCGGCCCGGTCTTATCCCGGCGGCACTGCTTGCGGATAATCCTGCGGTAGGACATCATTAAGGCGGCACAAAACAGCAGGGCAACAAAAGCCCCGGCCCCTGTGCCTATCGTCCCCCCGGCGGCTCCGTAGGAGGAGGCAAAGGAGGTTTCCCCCCTGACCAGATCTATCTTATGTCCTTCCTTAAACAGATACCATGCAGCCCCGATACTGACGATGGCATTGACAATCTGCTCTAAAATCTGGGATATTGCCGTGGGAACCATCGTCCCTGTTCCCTGGAAATACCCCCGCAAAACCCCCAAAAAAGCCATTCCCCAAACCGTGGGCGCTAAGGTGCGCAGGGCTACGCTGGAATAGGGCATCTTCATCGCACCGGCAAAGAAATCAGCACCAATCCACAAAGCGCCGGCAGCAATTCCTCCGACACCAGCAGCATAAGCCATGGAAGCCAGAAGGATTCGCCGGGAGTTCCAGTACTGGCCCCTGGCAATCCGGGCGGAAACCAGTTTGGAAACCGCTGTGGGAAGGCTGTAGGAGGACACAATCAGCAAAATCGAATAAATACTAAAAGCTGAGGTATAGTAACCATTTCCCTCATCACCGATAATGCTGATTAAGGGAATCCGGTAAAACAACCCTATCAGCCGGACTATAATTCCGGCAGCAGCCAGGATGCTGCCCTGAATCACAAAGCTGCCGCCGCTGCCCTTTTTGGGCCGTTTCTGCCCGGCTTTAACCTGGCTTGCTGCGCTGACGGTCCGATCCCGGACTCCGCTTGGGGAAGGTGTTTTATTCTCCATAAATTACTGTTTTATCCTCGTCCAGGGCATTAACGATGCAGACCCAGGTCTTGCCCTGATTTAAGACAATTTCCTTTCCATCCGGCCCATAGTAATGGGTAAGGCCAAACTCGCCATCCTTTTCCCAGGTAATTGGGATTCCCATTCCACCAGTAAAGTAGTAACCATTTTCGCCGGAAGTATGTACATTAATATTCAAATAAGCGGTCGTGGCATAATGACCGGTCTGGCAATACTGTATAATTAAGTTCTTTACTGCAATCGGCCCCTCATCGCCCAAGTGCGGATCACCGTACTGTAAACGATGATACAGCCCATCCTCCAGATAGACAAACAGCGGTGTATTATAGGGATAACCCGGCACTATCTGTATAGCAGAAAACGCATCCGGCTCATCCTTTAATGAGTATTCCCCGGCAGCGAACTGATAATGCCCGTGGTAATCTTCATCATATTCCGTCGAGTAGCCCAGCTGTTCAATCGCCTTTTTCAGCCTTTCCCCGCTGGTATAGGCATTATGCGGGGCCTTTTTATCGCTGGAACGGTAAAAAGCCACCGAACCAATCCCTTCAATGCCGTTAATATTGTCCACATTTTTCAAATAGGGAACTGCAAAGGCGCTCTGCCCAAAATGCGAGTAAATAGCATCAAACTCCCGCGCAAAATACGTATAATACGTACGGCAGCTTCTGGTGGAACCAATCCTTTCCAGATCATCATAATCCTCGATAATGGACATAAAGCGATTCATCACCCCCTCCACGCTGGCTTCATACACGACGCCGGCCCGGTTAATACCATACTGGGGAAGCGATTCCTTGTCATTACTCATCATGGTTGCAATCGGCCTGCGGTTGCCAATCTCAGCGTCCACCCATTCACCTGTCAGATAGCTGCGGACCTTTCCGTCCACCGGAGTCCGGTCAGTCAAATCTAAAAGCCCCTCATTTTCCTGTGCTTCCTGCTCTGCCTCTGTCTCCGCTTCGGTCTCCTGCTGGATGATGGCAATTTCCGTACTCTCCTCCATCGCCTGTGTTGTCTGCACTACAGCAGCCTCCTGATAGCGCCCTGTACATCCCCACAGACTGACCATAGCCAGTCCTACACCCAACGCAGTTCTTATCTGTTTTCTCATCGCCTGTACCCCCCAAGTTCCAAGATTTTTTCCTGCTTTGCTTCCATTTCCTTGCGCTCCTCATCTTCCATATGATCATAGCCACACAGATGGAGCATGCTGTGAGCAATTAAAAATGCCAGTTCCCGCTCCTGGGAATGACCATAGCTTTCGGCCTGCTCGCGGATCTTATCCACAGAAAGAATAATATCCCCCAAAATCAGTTCCCCCGTCTCCGGGTTAAAGCAGTCCTCCACATGGGCCTCCACCTGTGAAAAATCCGAGGGTGTGTCAAATTCCAGCATGGGAAAGGATAACACATCCGTAGGGGCATCAATTCCCCGGTATTCCCGGTTTAAAGCCTGGATTTCCCGGTTATCGGTTAAAACCACACTCACCTCAGCTTCATAGGGACAGCCTTCGGCTTCCAGCGCCTTTAACACCACATCGCGGATAATTTCCTCCGTCGGCAGGCAAAGGACTTCTTTCGCCTCATGGTCAATCGTAATCGTCATCTTTTGCGCCGTTCCTTTCCTTTGTTTTCATAATCCTCATAGGCCTGTACAATTTTCTGTACCAGAGGATGGCGAACCACATCGCTGCTGCTTAAATAACAAAAGCCAATATCGTCAATTCTCCTGAGAACCTTAAGCGCTGTATCCAGGCCACTGGCAGCGCCAGAGGGCAGATCCTTCTGTGTCTGGTCTCCGGTAATAATCACCTTAGAGCCAAAACCTATCCGGGTTAAAAACATCTTCATCTGCGCCGGTGTGGTATTTTGTGCCTCATCCAGGATAATATAGGCGTTATCCAGCGTCCTGCCCCGCATATAGGCCAGGGGCGCCACCTCAATTAGACCCTTTTCGGCATTGTGCAGATAGCTTTCCGCTCCCATAATCTGGTAGAGCGCATCATAGAGCGGACGCAGATAAGGATCGATCTTACTCTGCAGATCTCCCGGAAGAAAGCCCAGTTTTTCCCCTGCCTCGATCGCCGGACGGGTCAAAATTATCCGTCCTACCTCGCCGTTTTTAAAAGCCTGAATCGCCATCGCCATCGCAAGATAAGTTTTACCGGTTCCCGCAGGCCCGATACCAAAAACAATCATTTTCTTTCGGATGGCATCCACGTACTGTTTCTGTCCCATGGTTTTTGGCTTGACCGGCTTACCGGAAACGGTGCGGCAAATAATATCCTTATCTATTTCTAACATCTGGTGTTCATTTTCAGTAAAGGCAAGAGAAAGGGCATAATCCACATTTTGCTCCGTAATTGTGTTCCCCCGCCGGGAAAGTTCGATAAGATTGTTAAATACTCGTTTTGCCTGCTGCACCGTCTGATCCGGCCCGATAATCTTTAATGCGCCGTCCCGGTTGACCATGGTTACATGAAGCGTGCGCTCGATTTTCTTTACATAGGCGTCAAACTGACCACACACATTTTTCTCATGCTCCATGGGAATATCAACAATGTTTTCCACTATGCTCATTCTTTGTTTTCTGTCTCCTCCCGGTCTGTAATCTGCTGAATCTGTGCAATGGGTTCCTTTGTCCATATGGTTCCCTCCATTTTGCAGACAGATTCACCTTCTAGTATTTTAACATCATTTTGAATTATTTGAACCCCCTTTTCACTTAAATTTTTCACAAAATTCTGATAGATTCCTTCGCCAACCTGCTCAATCTCCTTTTTTGTGTAAAAAGCATCATAATGCTGTACCTCTTTTCCCTGAATTTTCCCCCAGTAAATGGGAAGATAGAAACTGGTAAAGAGCCTGGCCTGCTTCCTCTCCGTTAAATACACCCAGCTTTCTCCCTCCTTTGCCGGGGACAATAAGGCTGAGGACCAGCGCCCAAACTGTAAAAAAAGTCCCGATTTTTTCCGCCCTGTCTCCGACTCCGCCACATAGAGCTTGGAAAAGGTTTCCGAAAACGGATACTGGGTAAAGGCAGTTACATCTGCGTCAGCATGGACATAGCGGACATTTTTCACCGTCTCGCTGTCATCCAGAATAGGAATTATCCCGCTTACCAGCACCTGCCCCTCTTCCACCTGATCTCCGGCCTTTACCTGCGCCTTTCCCTGACGCACCACAAGTTCGGCGATAACCCCCGGTCGGGAGGCCACAAGATGACAGGGTGTCTCGTCCTTTTGGGGAATCGAAGATAGAGCCTCATTTTCCTTTACTGCAATCAAAAGCCTTGTTCCTGACACCCTGGCAGCGGCCCAGGTCACTTCCGGGAAATCATTACGAAGTGAAGCTTCCAACGCCTCGCAGTCCACCTGGGACTTTAACATTCCCCAGGATATTTCCGCAGACTGCAGATAATTGACGATCATCTCATCGGTATACCTGCGATTTCCCTCAATTTGAATGTCCCAGATAAACAGCGAAAGCACATAAAGAGAAAGCCCACACACCAAAACCCCCATGCCAAAGCCAACTCTTCTGCGGTTTCTCCGTAAAAAAAAAGGAATCCCTTCCTTCTTAAGAATCCGCAGCTTAACCTGTGATTTCCGAACCAGGGGACGGACACGCCGAAAACCACCCAAGCTCATCCAAAATACATAACCGTCATCCTGATAGAGTAAATCCCATATAGGAATATTTCGGGCATTGCAGAGGTTTAAAAAACGCTCCGGCGAGTATCCGGTAAGCTTTATCTGCAAAACGCCCCCAAATTGACGCGAAATCCATTCCGGCAATTCCCATCCCTCCCCATTTCACACTTCCAGAGACAATGCTTCAATTTTTCCGCTCACCTTCATTTCATCGCCGGTATAGTATTCAATCATTAAATTCTGCCCGCAGATTTTTAGTTTGCAGGTTTTCCCCTGAAGCTTTAACGCGGTGTCTGTGTAAAGGAGGATGGAGCGATAATTCTCCACATACACGGTTCTCTGTCCAACTAAGGAAACCAAAAGCTCACCTAAATAAACATCCTTCGGCAGCTTCATCGCGGCAATCACCCGCTCCTTTGCTTCCCCTGTTCCCCTCATCCGGCGCCCCCGTATCCTGACCTTACTTTATGTTATGCAGGCGATCTGTCCATTAGACCGGTGAAGGTTATCCTTTCTTTGCCGGAACTTCCTGTCCGCCGCTGATCAATCCAACTGAAAAAAGCCCTGATCCGCATGGAATCAGGGCCAAACCATAAGCATTAGTTATACTTACGCTTTCTTGCAGCTTCAGACTTTTTCTTACGTCTTACGCTGGGCTTTTCATAATGTTCTCTTTTACGAATTTCCTGCTGAATACCAGCTTTTGCACAGTTTCTTTTGAATCTGCGTAAAGCGCTGTCCAGACTCTCGTTATCTTTAACAATTACGTTTGACATAGCTCACACCTACCCTCCCTCCAGTTGTGGTATCTGTGCGAAAAAACTATCAAATACAACTGTTTGGGTATTTTTAGCACTGCTGTAATTATAACATAAATTCAGTATACGTCAAGAAAAATTTAACCAAAATTTTATTTTTCTGCAATTTCTCAGGAATTATGTTATTTCTTTCTTATCTGCTGGTTATCCTTAACCTGACATTTTCCTTTTTTATCCTGATATTTACTTTAACTGCCCTTCCAATACCCGCACAGCCTCCGCAAGCGCTGCTTCAATTCCCTCTGGGTTTTTGCCGCCGGCCTGCGCCATATTCGGGCGTCCGCCGCCGCCGCCGCCAACTAGACCAGCCACACCCTTAATCAGGTTGCCTGCATGAGCACCCTTATCCAAAGCGCCCTGGGTTGCCGTCGCCATCAGGTTGACCTTGCCGTCTGCAACAGACGCCAATAAAATCACGCCGTCGCCCAGCTTTTCCTTTAGCTGATCGCCCAGGTTTCTAAGACCGTTCATATCCGCCCCGTCCACCTTCGCCGCTAAAAGCTTTATACCGCCGACTTCTTTTACCTGGTTCATCACATCGCCCAGGGAGTCCTTGGCAAGTTTATCTTTCAGTTTTTCATTCTCTGCCTGGAGCGCCTTAATCTCCTCCTGCATGGCTTCAATCTTTGCTTTTAAGCCTGCAGGCGTGGTTTTTGCCGCCTTTGCCGCCTGGTGCAGTTCTTCCTCTTCGCCCTGATAAAAATGCATCAGCCCCTGCGCGGTCAATGCCTCGATTCTGCGCACACCGGCAGCAATTCCGGCCTCGGAAAGAATCTTAAAGCAGCTGATAGCGTTCGTATTTGCCACATGGGTTCCGCCGCAGAGTTCGATGGAAAAGTCGCCCATCTTCACCACGCGCACACTCTCGCCATACTTCTCGCCAAAGAGCGCCATCGCCCCGGTTTTCTTTGCCTCTTCCAGTCCCATCACTTCTGTAACAACAGGAAGAGAGGCGGCAATCTCCCGGTTTACAATTTCCTCAACCTGACGGATCTCCTCTGGCGACATCGCCGAAAAATGCGTAAAGTCAAAGCGCAGACGATCCGGTGCAACTAAAGAACCCGCCTGCTCGACATGGCTTCCCAAAACCGTGCGCAGCGCCTTGTGGAGAAGGTGGGTGGCGCTGTGGTTCTTCGCGGTTGCCATACGGGAGGTTTCGGCAACCTTCGTCGTCACCGTTTCCCCGGTCTGGAGCATACCCTCCGCCATCACGCCCACATGACCGATTTTTCCGCCCTGAAGCTTTATGGTTTCCTCAACCTTAAACACACCGTTTGCGCCCACGATCTCGCCGTTATCGCCCTGCTGACCACCCATGGTCGCATAAAAGGTTGTCTTATCGGCAATCACGGTTCCCCGCTGCCCGTCGGTTAAGGCTTCGACAATCTCATCTTCCGTCGTTAAAACCAGAATCTTTCCCTCGCCCTCAAGATGGTCATAACCGATAAATTCCGAAGTGACCGAAGCATCGATGGACTGGTAAACCGTCACATCCGCCCCCATGTAGTTTGTGGTCTTTCGCATACTCTTTGCCAGCTGCTTCTGTTCCTTCATCGCCGCTGCAAAGCCCTCTTCGTCGATGGAAAGATGCTTTTCTTCCAGGATTTCCTTGGTCAGATCCATCGGAAAACCGTAGGTATCGTAAAGCTTAAAGGCATTCGCACCGGAAAGCACAGTCTGTCCGGCTGCCGCCATCTCCTTTTCCATCCCGGATAAAATCTCCAGGCCCAAATCGATGGTCTTGTTAAACTTGTCCTCTTCTTCGGTAAGCACCTTAAAGATCATGGCCTTCTTTTCCTCTAACTGAGGATAACCACCGCTGGACAGTTCGATTACGGTGCGGCTTAACTCGGCAAGGAACTGTCCCTGAATGCCCAGTTTCCTTCCATGGCGGGCAGCACGGCGCAGAAGGCGGCGTAAAACATAGCCCCGGCCCCCGTTTGACGGCATAATCCCGTCGGAGATCATAAAGGTACAGGACTTAATATGATCGGTGACAATGCGAAGCGAAATATCGTCCTCATGATTTTCCTTATACTTCTTTCCTGCCAGCGCACAAACCCGCTCCAAAAGAGCCAGGTTGGTATCCACGGTAAAGAGGGAATCCACATCCTGGATAACCACCGCCAGCCGCTCTAAGCCCATACCAGTATCGATATTTTTCTGTTCCAGTTCGCTGTAATGGCCCTTGCCGTCATTGTCAAACTGGGTAAATACATTATTCCACACTTCAATATAGCGGTCACACTCGCAGCCCACGGTGCATCCAGGCTTCCCGCAGCCATACTTCTCGCCGCGGTCGTAGTAAATCTCAGAACATGGACCACAGGGACCGGAACCGTGCTCCCAGAAGTTATCTTCCTTGCCAAAGCGGAAAATCCTCTCCGCCGGAATCCCCACCTGTTCATTCCAGATGGCAAATGCTTCGTCATCCTCCTGGTAGATGGACGGATACAATCGCTCAGGGTCAAGCTTTACCACAGCGGTTAAAAACTCCCAGGACCAGCGGATCGCTTCCGTTTTAAAATAATCCCCAAAGGAAAAGTTTCCCAGCATTTCGAAAAAGGTTCCATGCCTGTCAGTCTTTCCGATATTTTCAATATCGCCGGTACGGATACACTTCTGACAGGTCGTCACCCGTTTCCTCGGCGGAATCTCCTGTCCGGTAAAATAAGGCTTTAATGGCGCCATACCGGAATTTATCAGCAGCAGGCTGTTGTCATTATGCGGAACCAGGGAAAAACTCTTCAGACGAAGATGGTTCTTGCTCTCAAAAAAAGCCAGGAAAGCTTCCCGCAGTTCGTTCACCCCAAACGGGCGATTCTTATCTTCTCCAGATTCCCGCCATTCCTGATACCGGGCAATGGCTTCCTCGTACTTTAGAAAATCCTTATCATTTTCCAACTTCAGTTACCTCCAACTAATTGCTATTCTGCAAATCTTTTTTTTCCCTGTACTTCTTTCCAAGGATAATTCCCCCAAAAGCAAGTGCTGCAAAGCATGCTACACGTATCGCATAATAAATGAAATTTACTAATATCGCCATAAAAAACGCCTCCTAAATGTAATACTGCCCATCGTTTATCCCTTGGCAGTTTTTTTGTTTCTATTGCAAAATTACAATAAAAGCTTTCTTGTTTTATGGTATCATAGGCAGATTATATTTTCAAGTAAAATCGATAAAAAACCGGCTCCCCTGCAAAAGATTCTGCAAAAAAGAAGCCGTTTTTTCCATGCGTGATTTTAATTATTCCTGGTATTTTTCCAAAAGCGCATAGGCCCTCTCGCGGTTAGAAGAAGCTATACTGGCAATGTAATCGACACTTTCCAGTGAACCTCCGCTGTTTTTCTTTGCTGCCTCCTCCGCCCTGGCATCCCGGACAGAAAGCCACTCCTGCTGTTCCTTTTTTAATACCTGACAAGATGTCTCATCCAGGAAATCACAGAGAAGATGATAAATCCCCTCCATCTCCCTGTCCCAAATCCTTTGTTCGGTCTGCGCTGCATTTTTAACAGAATACATGTTATGATTCTCTTTTTCTGATGTGCGCATCTGCTCGATCTGTGCGTCAATCTGCGGAAACCGCTCGGCATATTCCCTCAGCGCTTCCTGAAGATCCGCCGGATATTCCACGACTTCAACCAGAACAGATGAACTTTTCGCCTGTGAAGCTGCCGGACCTGCCGACGACGCATTTTCTGACGCCATTTGGGGAACTGCGTCTGCAAAAACCCCGGCCTTTGGGGATGGTTCGGTAAACGTCTCTGTTTCCGGGACTGCATCCGTTATCGTCTCCCCTGAGATTGTCTCCGCAGGACTTGCTTCTAAAGCTGCGGCGGCAGAAACGTTCCCTTCAGCCTCCCCATTTTCCTCAGCAACTGACGGCGGATTCAGTACTTCTGAAGCTGCCTTCCTCTTGGTCTTTCGATTTTCACCGGTATCTTCCTCTGCCATCTCTTCCTCTGCTTCGAAACGCTCTGTTTGTGCGCGTTTCTCTCCGTCTGGTATACTGCCGCCGACTTCCTGTGCAGGCACGGCATTCATCAAAAGGGCTTCCTCCCCATGGACTTCCTCCTTAGTCTCCACCGCCAGCTTTTCTATCTGGCAGGAAACATAAGAATCCATAAGAAGGGTAATTCCCATTCCCATCACCACCATGCACAGAATTACCGTCCATATTTTTAAGCTGCCTTTCATTCCATCATCCTTTGCTTTTATGCTTAACCATTTTCTTTTTCTCTTCTCTTTCAAAGATAACATAAACCAGAAAGAAAAGAAATAGCTAAAAAGAAGACGTAATATATTGTAAGCTTTCCTTAAATGTTATGGTAGTTTCCTCAGCCAGCAGATAAAATCCCTGTATCTTCCATCAGATTTTCTCCGTCAGCAGCTGAGGTGGCAAGCTTATCGCAGCGCTCATTTAAGGGATGCCCGGCATGTCCTTTTACCCAGATAAACGTTACCTGGTGCGGCTCCTTGGCCTTTAACAGACGCTTCCACAGGTCAATGTTTTTAACCGGATTGCTCTTTCCCCTGATCCAGTGATTGGCAACCCATTTTTCAATCCAATGCTGGTTAAAGGCGTCAACCAGATACTTGGAATCGGAGTACAGCTCTACCTGGCAGGGGCGGTTCAGTGCCTCTAATCCCACAATCGCCGCCAAAAGCTCCATCCGGTTATTCGTGGTCCGCTTAAAACCGCCTGACATCGTTTTTTCGTGAAGAACACCGCGCTGGTCCACAAAATGAAGAATCGTACCATAGCCGCCCGGTCCGTCAGGATTCCCTCTGGCTGACCCGTCCGTGTAGATCTGTACCTTACTCATAAACCTTCCTTTCTCTCCATCCGCTGTCTATTCCACTACGTTATCCATCTTCACGTTTACCAGACAAACGGTCTGCCTATCTGTCCCACTTGTCGCAGAGGGACATAATCTGATCGGTAAACTTGGCAAGGTCTTTATTTGCCCCGCCCTCATTATGATGGATAACACGAAGCAGGCGCTCACCGGCGCTGAGCAGACGCATGTAAACAGAGGTAGCCTTCTTCTTCGGAACAGCTGCCTTAACCACAGGAATCCCTGCCGCCTCACGAATCCAGGTATTCTCTGCCAAATCAAAGATCGAGCCAGAGAACGGTGCGGAAGCTTCCAGCCCCATATCCTTCTTCAATCCTTCGGCAAAATAATCACATACCGTATCCTGCCCATGCACCATAAACACATGATCCGGCTTATTCTTAAACGCGCCAATCCAGGCAAGAAGTCCGTCTCTGTCCGCATGCCCGCTGATACCGTCAATCAGTTCAATATGGGCAACCACATCAATCGACTCACCAAAAATCTTAACCTCTCTCGCGCCCTCCAGCAGACTGCGCCCAAGCGTTCCCTCGGCCTGATATCCGGCAAAGACCACCGAACATTCCTTCCGCCACAGATTATGTTTTAAATGATGGCGGATACGCCCCGCATCACACATGCCCGCCGCTGAAATAATTACTTTCGGTGTCATATCAAAGTTAATATTCTTAGATTCTTCACTTGTAATAGAAAGCTTCAGGCCCGGAAAACCAATCGGGTTAATCCCATGCCGTACCAGCGCCTTTGTCTCTTCATCAAAACACTCCTGCATATTTTCTTTAAAGACCTGGGTAGCTTCCACTGCCAGAGGACTATCCACATAGACCTCAAAACCGTCATGCCCTGTCACCAGGCCCTCCGCCTTAATCTGACGGATAAAATACAAAAGTTCCTGGGTACGCCCCACCGCAAAAGCAGGGATTACCACGTTTCCGCCGCGATCCAAGGTCTGCTGAATAATGTTAGCCAGCGCATCAGCATAATTTGACGCTTTCTTGTGATATCGGTCGCCGTACGTACATTCCATCACCACGTAATCGGCTTCTTCGATGTACGTCGGATCGCAGATTAAAGGCTTATTGACATTGCCGATATCGCCGGAGAATACCAGTTTCTTCTCCACGTCCCCTTCCTTCGCCCAGATCTCAATCGAAGCCGACCCCAGTAAATGCCCGGCATCCGTAAAGCGCACCGTAATCTCATCATTCAGCTCCATCTGCGCGCCATAAGGGCAGGACTCAATCAGCTTAATTACTCCCAGCGCATCCTTCATCTCGTAAAGCGCCTGTGTCTCCTCCTTACCGGCTCTCCTGGCTTTACGATTCTTCCACTCAGCTTCCATCTCCTGAATATGCGCACTATCGCGGAGCATAATATCGCATAAATCTGCGGTAGCCTCGGTTGAGATCACTCTCCCCCGAAATCCCCGTGCATAAATATACGGAAGGTATCCTGCATGATCGATGTGCGCATGGGTTAACAGAACAAAATCAATCTCACTATAGCTGACCGGCGGCTCTACATTTTCATAAAGATTCTGCCCCTGCTTCATCCCACAGTCAACAAAAAGCTTCGTTTCTCCAACTTCCAGATAATGACAACTCCCCGTTACCTCATGATCTGCCCCAATAAATTCCAGTTTCATGTAATTCCTCCTGTTCTTTTGTTTTTTATTTCCGAACACCTATCTATTTTCAGTATAGCATAAAATCGCCCATTAGGGAAGGAAAAACCACAAAGCCAAACTTAAATTACACCGAAAAAACCAGTGCACTAATTTAAACCATCAACTAAATAATAATACAAATCATCCCGCCGCTGCTGTCATTAATAATCTTCTGCATCGTATCCTGAAGTTTAATCTGACTCTCGTCGGTCAGCTGGGAAATCTTTGCCTGAATCCCATCTCCAACAATCTGTTCGATGGATTTTCCAAAAATATTGGCATCCCAAACCCCGTCAGGATTTTCCCTGCTGCTCTCCTTAATATAAGAGATCAAATCCTGTGCCTGCTGCTCACTTCCTACAATCGGGGCAATTTCCGTCTGAATTTGTGCACGCAGCATATGAATTGATGGTGCTTCCGCCTTAATCTTCACCCCATACTTATTCCCATGGCGAATCACCTGCGGTTCATCCAAAAGAATCTCCGACCGCTCCGGCATCACAGCCCCATACCCCTTAATCCTCACCTGACTAATTGCATTTAAGACCTTTTCATACTCTTTCTGCATCCGTGACAAGCGCTCTAGCGTCTGCATCAGCTGATACTCCCCTTCAATGGGAAGCCCTGTCACATCGCTGATAATCTGGTAATAGCAGTTATCATCCATGACCACATGCATAGAAACGCAGCCGTTCGCCAGATTCATTCGATCCAGACGAATCTCTTCCATAAACTCTGCCTTAAGCCCCTCGCTCCCTGCCGCAACATCCTTCATCTGATTCACCGAGGAAAGCACCTGCTTTGCTGCCTCAATCACCTGTGCCTTAACCGGATGGTCCGCCGGGAGAATTTCCAGCCACTTTGGAATTGAAAAATCCAGCCGAATCACGGGAAATTCCTTTAACACCTTTTCCAGCATATGGTAAATATCTTCTCGCTTTAACTGCTCACAATTCACCGGCATTACCGTAACTCCATACTCCTCTTCCATCGCATCTGCCAGGGCAATGGTTTCCTCCGAAAACGGCCTTACAGAATTTAATAATACAATAAAGGGCTTATGCAAAGCTTTCAGCTCTTCAATCGCCGTCCGCTCCGCTTCTATGTAACTGGGCCGTTTTAAATCCCCAAACGACCCATCACAGGTGACAACAACACCAATCGTCGAATGGTCGGTAATAACCTTCTGCGTCCCGATTTCCGCTGCCTTGGTAAACGGAATCTCTGTATCAAACCAGGGGGTTTTCACCATACGTTCTGCATCATTTTCAATATGTCCTGCCGCCCCTTCTACCATAAATCCCACACAGTCTATCATGCGAATTTTCACCGAAATTCCATCGCCAAGCTGAATCTGGGCCGCCTCTTTAGGAATGAACTTCGGTTCTGTGGTCATTACCGTCTTTCCCGCGGCACTCTGCGGCAGCTCATCCCGGCTCAGTTTCCTGTCTGCCTCATTTTCCATAGAGGGAAGAACCAAAAGTTCCATAAAACGTTTAATAAAGGTAGACTTTCCCGTCCTCACCGGGCCTACCACACCAAGGTAAATTTCTCCTTTTGTGCGGGCTTCCATATCCTTGTATACATGAAAATTGTCCATAAAAATACCCCCTTGCTATGCTGATATAGTATATGCGGGACGGGAAAAATCTATACCTTAGATAGGAATGGCAGCACAAAAATAATGACCCTATTGATAAACCGCATTTTATCAATAAAGTCATCATTGTTATTAGCCTATATAACGGTTAGCCCACTATGGGCGTGAATATATCCGTCAAGGAATCTTACTTAAAGCTTCCCCAGGCAGAAAGCCTCATCACTCACTTAAATACGCCTTCTTCACCGAATCGTCATTCATCAATTCCTTCGCATCCCCTGATAACACAATGCTCCCCGTCTCCAGCACATATGCCCGGTTAGCAATCGACAGTGCCTTTTTCGCATTCTGCTCCACCAAAAGCACCGTTGTCCCATCCTTATTAATGCTCTGGATAATATCAAAAATCTCATTTACATAAATCGGCGAAAGCCCCATCGAAGGCTCATCCATAACAATCAGCTTAGGGTGACTCATCAATGCCCTTCCCATCGCCAGCATCTGCTGCTCCCCGCCGGAGAGGGTTCCTGCAGGCTGATTTTTCCTTTCTTCAAGCCTAGGAAACCGGACATATATTTTCTTCAAAGTCTCTTCCAGTTCATTCTTATCACTGCGCGAATAGGCTCCAAGCTTTAAGTTTTGCAGCACAGAAAGCTGTGCAAATACCCTTCGCCCCTCCGGCACATGAGCTACTCCCATGGAGACCAGTTTATGACCAGGAAGCCTGGTAATCTCCTTACCATCATAAACAATTTTCCCTGCTTTGGAAGGAATTAACCCGGTAATTGTCTGTAAGGTTGTCGTTTTTCCTGCGCCGTTTGCGCCAATCAGCGCGATAATCTCTCCCTGGTTAACATCAAAGGAGATTCCCTTAATTGCCTGGATAACACCGTAAAAAACCTCCAGGCCGGTAACTTCAAGCAATGCCATCGTTTATTCTCCTCCTATTCTCCCAGATAGGCCGTAATTACCTGCGGATCGTTTAATACGTCGGCAGTTTCGCCCTGGGTCAGCACCTGACCAAAGTTTAAGACCGTCAAACGCTCACAGATACCGGATACCAGCTTCATATCGTGCTCAATCAGCAGAATGGTCATATCAAAGTTATCCCGAACAAAACGAATGGTATCCATCAGCTCCTTGGTTTCATTGGGGTTCATACCGGCGGCTGGCTCGTCTAAAAGAAGAAGCTTGGGTTTAGTCGCCAGCGCACGGGCAATCTCTAACTTTCTCTGTTTTCCGTAGGGGAGGTTGGAGGCGGTGTAATCGGCCTCTTTGTCCAGGTCAAATACCTTTAACAAATCCAGCGCCCTCTGGTCCATCTCTTTTTCCACCTTAAAATACCGGGGAAGGCGAAGAATACCTTCCAGGGTGGAATAGGGGTGATGGTTGTGCAGCCCGGCCTTAACATTGTCCAGTACAGAAAGTTCTTTAAATAGACGAATATTTTGGAAGGTACGTGCAATACCGGTTTGATTGATGTCAATGGTCTTTTTTCCGGTGATATTGACACCGTCTAAGAGGATGCTGCCGGTATCTGGTTGATAAACACCAGTCAGAAGATTAAAGACGGTGGTTTTTCCTGCGCCGTTTGGGCCAATCAATCCGTAGAGCTGGCCTTTCTCTATGGTAATTTGAAAATCATTTACTGCTTTTAAGCCCCCAAAGGAGATACTTAAATTCTTTACTTCCAACATAGCCATTTAAGCGGCCTCCTTTCGGTTTTTCTTTTTCATGTGGTCGAACAGCCTTTCCCTCATCTCAATCGCCTTTGGTGCAGAGTTAAAAAGCATCATGACAATCAGGACAATGGCATAAATCAACATACGGTAATTATTTAATCCGCGGAGAAGTTCCGGCAGAGCAGTTAAGAGCACAGCGGCAATCATGGAACCGCGGATGTTTCCAATTCCTCCCAAAACCACAAATACCAAAATCATAATCGACATGTTGTAGCCGAAATTCTTTGGCGTGGCGGCAAGGCTGGATAAGTTATGGGCATAAAGCACGCCGGCTACTCCGGCAAGGGAGGCGGAAATGCTGAAAGCCAAAAGCTTATACTTTGTAATATGAATACCGACAGACTCGGCGGCAATCCGGTTATCGCGGATAGCCATAATAGCCCGGCCTGTGCGGGAATGAATCAAATTCAGGACGATAATCAGGGTAAGGAGAACCAACAGAATACCGATGGTAAAGTTTGATGCCTTGGGTGTTCCGGTAATGCCCTGTGCACCCTTGATAATCACTTCACCTTCCGGGCCCATATTTAATGAGGCGACATCCTTCATCGAGAAATGAAAGCCGTTAGCATCCTTTCCCACATAAAATACATTAATTAAATTCTTAATAATTTCCCCAAAAGCCAGGGTGACAATCGCCAGATAATCCCCCTTTAAACGAAGCACAGGAATCCCAATCAGAAAGCCGAAAAGTGCTGCAACTGCCGCACCTACAAGGAGGGCAATGCCAAAACGGACGTTGACACTGGGAATGGCGTCTGCCATCGCTTTGGTGAAAAATGCGCCGGAAAATGCACCCACGCACATAAATCCGGCATGGCCCAGGCTGAGTTCGCCCAGGATACCAACGGTTAAATTTAACGAAACCGCCAGAATAACATACGTACAAATGGGGACCAGAAGCCCCTTAAATAAACTGGTCATCTGCCCTGTCCTGCTCCAAATCTGGATAAACACCCAAAAAGCAAGGACAATCGCATAGGTAATACTGTTTTGAAGGGTTACTCTACTCTTCGCACTTTTTATTTTCATCCTCCGCACCTACACTTTCTCATGAATCTGCTTGCCTAATATTCCCGTGGGACGCACCAAAAGCACGATAATCAGCACAGAAAACACAATGGCATCTGAAAGCTGGGAGGAGATATAGGCTTTTGACAAATTCTCAATCACACCCAAAATAATACCGCCAAGCATGGCCCCCGGAATAGAACCAATACCGCCGAATACCGCGGCAACGAAGGCCTTAATTCCCGGCATGGAGCCTGTGTAGGGGGTAAGCGAGGGATAGGCGGAGCAAAGCAATACACCAGCTAAAGCAGCCAGGGCCGAACCAATGGCAAAGGTCACCGCAATTGTCCGGTTGACATCAATGCCCATCAGCGTTGCTGCACCCTTATCCTCAGAAACTGCCAGCATGGCCTGCCCGATTTTTGTCTTATTAATAAAGGTCGTCAATACAACCATAATCACAATACTTGAAATAATCGTAACCATGGTAACACCCGATATGGAAAGCTGACCGTCAGCCAGCTTTAAGGCCGGGACAGTGACCACAGAGGTAAACTGCTTGGAATTAGAACCGAAAATCAGCAGGGCTACATTCTGAAGAAGGTAGCTTACGCCGATTGCCGTAATCAAGACGGCAAGAGGGGATGTACCGCGCAGAGGCTTATAAGCAACCCGCTCAATGGTCACACCCAGCACCGTACATACAACAACCGCAGCTAAGATACCGACGATCGGATTCCCTCCCATGGTACTGACCACCGTAAAGGTCGTAAATGCACCCACCATAATAATATCCCCGTGGGCAAAGTTCAGCATCTTTGCAATTCCGTAAACCATGGTATATCCCAGGGCAATGATGGCATAGATACTGCCAAGGCTGATTCCATTAATCAAGTAAGACAGGAAACTCATAAATACACCCCTTTATTTTTGTACTTTTCCAAACACTGCTTTACAAAACAGAGGGCTGTCCAGCGGACACCCCTCCGTAAGAGTGCTTGTTTGTTTTTTAACCGTTACTGCATTTCATATTTTCCGCCGACGATCTTAACTGCCTTTGGATCTTTATTCGGCTCACCTGCCTCATTCCAGGTGGTGCCTGTGCCCGTTAATCCATCAATCGAAATCTGCGTCATCGCCGGGACCATGGCGTCACAGATAGAAGAATAATCCATATCCGGGGTAACACCTGCCTGCTTTGCTGCCTCAGCAACGGCATAAACCGCATCATAAGCATCAGCGGCAAACTGGTTTGGTGTCTCGCCGTAGGCTTCTACATACTTGCTGGTAAAATCCTTAGCATCATCGGCATCCGCGGCAAATGGGGTAAGCAGCATAACGCCCTCAGCTAACGAAGTATCAAAGTTTTCTACGGAAAGGATGCCGTCCATACCGTCTACGCCAAAAAAGATTGGTGCAAATTCCTTATCTGCAGCCTGCTTTAAGATAATAGAAGCTTCCTGGTAATAAATTGGTAAGAATACCAGTTCAGCGCCGGCTTCTTTTGCCTTATCCAGCTGTACGGAGAAATCCGTCTTATTATCTGCGGTAAACGCTTCGCTTGCTACAATCTCTATCCCCTGTCCTGCGGCTTCAGATACAAAGGTTTCACGGATACCGTCCGAATAAACGCTGGAACTGTCATAAATAATTGCAACCTTGGTTGCCATCTTATTCTCGCCGATGTACTTCGCCGAAGCAGTTCCCTGATCCGGGTCAGAGAAGCATACACGGAATGCATTTGGATTCTGCACACACTCAACCGCAGAACCGGATGGCGTAATCTGGAACATATTGTCGTTTGCTGTCTCTGCAGCTACGGCAATACAAGCACCGGAAGTTGTGGTTCCGACTAACATCTGCATACCCCAGTCCTTTAAGGTATTATACGCATTTACACTCTTTTCCGGGTCAGCTTCATCATCCTGAGCATTAAGTTCAATCGTGGCGCCATTAATACCGCCTGCTGCATTAATCTCCTCCGCTGCAATCTCAGCACCGTGCTGTACAGCCAGACCATAAGCTGCTGCATCGCCGGTAAGCGGCCCAATCACACCAATCTTAATGCTGCCGCCCTCTGCACTTGGAGCCGCTTCGCTCTGCTCGGCACCATCCTGCGCCTCTGCTGCCGTCGTCTCCCCGCCAGCTGCTGTCGTTGCAGCATCGGTTGCCGGAGCATCCGCACCGCCGCATGCAGTCAAAGAAGCTGCCATTACTGCAGCCAAACCAAGACTAACCACTTTCTTCATAATTAGTTCCTCCTCTTTTTGCTGTCCGCAATTTTGCCCTATGTCCCGCCTGGCAGCCCTGAACAGCTATCCTTGACGCTGTCCGGCTTATTTCCAGGCCTTCTGCCATAAAGCTTCCCTAATTATAGTTTTTTGGCGGAAAATTGTCAACTATTTTTCTGCCGCCCAGCTATGCCAAAAATTTATGTGAGCTATTCTTCCTCCCACAGCAAATCCGAAGCCTCTTTCCGTTTATCCCTGAGCATCAGCTCATTTACTGCCTCCCTTGGATTCTTTCCCTCAAACAGTACAGCATTTACCTGCTGAATAATCGGCATGGACTGTCCGTATTTTTGGGCCAGGGCCAGGGCGGCTTTTGCCGAATACACACCCTCGACTACCATTTGCACCTCATCCATGGCTTCCTTCATACTCTTTCCCTGTCCAATCAAGATCCCTGCCCTGCGGTTGCGGCTGTGCATACTGGCACAGGTGACAATCAAATCCCCAATTCCCGTCAGGCCGCTGAAGGTCTTGACATTTCCTCCCATCGCCATCCCCAGCCGGGCAATTTCCGCAATCCCACGGGTAATCAGGGCAGCCTTGGCATTATCCCCATAGCCAAGCCCGTCCGCAATTCCCGCCGCTAAGGCAATCACATTTTTCAATGCGCTCCCCAGTTCAATCCCCAACACATCCGGGCTGGTGTAAACGCGAAAAACCTCGTTCATAAAAATATCCTGGATAAACTCCGCGGTTTTTCTTGTCCCTGCCCCGGCTACGCAGGTAGTGGGAAGGCCGCGACTGACCTCTTCCGCATGGCTTGGCCCTGACAGCACTGCCACATCCGCCATGGGAAGTTCCTCTCCGATCACCTGTGCCAGCGTTTTTAAGGTCGTCTCCTCGATTCCTTTAGCCACATTGACCACAATCTGCCCCTTCCGGCACCACGGACGCATCCTGGCTGCCGTCTGGCGCACATAAACCGAGGGAACCGCCATCACCAGAAGATCCTTCTCTGCCATTGCTTCCTCAAGATTTCCTGTCACGATCATTTCTTTTGAAAGCTCAATTCCCGGAAGATTCGGATGAATACGGCTATGGGACAATGTCCTGACCTCATCTTC
Source organism: uncultured Lachnospiraceae bacterium (assembly GCA_910584785.1). GTDB lineage: Bacteria > Bacillota > Clostridia > Lachnospirales > Lachnospiraceae > Caccovicinus. The sequence goes on from CAJUDX010000014.1 coordinate 44,047, forward strand.
CACCGCCGACCACAGCGTAACTGAATACCCCTTTGCCTGTAAAAGTATCCCCAGCGCTGTCCCCCATGTACCTGAACCAATTACACTTATCCTTATCATCGCACCCTCACTTTTTTCCCCATAATTTATTTTCATTGCCTGCTATCAACCGCTTAATATTTGCCCGGTGCCTCCAGATCGCCATCGCAGAAACCGCACCTGCCACCGCACAAAATTCTGCGGCAACAGCCTGCGAAGAAAGCTGATATACCCCGGTAAAGGAAAAATAGACATTAACTACAAAAAATACAACCGCCACCAATATCGATCCCAGGGAAACATAGCGTGTTGTGAGCACCGCGCCCATAAACAGCACCAGACAAATCAGGGTAAGCCGCCAATCCAAACTTGCCAGAACGCCCGCCGTAGCAGCAATCCCCTTTCCTCCCTTAAAATGCATATAAAACGGAAAATTATGTCCCAAAATCACGCCGAATCCAAGGTAAAGCACAAGTAAATAGGCCTCACCTGCCAGTTCTGCCCGGCTTAAACAAAACATCCGAACCAAAAAACAGGGAATCAGCGCTTTAAAGGCATCGCCGATAAATACTACCAGCCCTGCCTTCTTTCCCAGCACCCTGAGGGCATTCGTCGTTCCTGAATTTCCGCTTCCGTACTGGCGAATATCTATCCCGTGAAGCTTTCCATAAATATACCCTGTCTGCAATAAACCGCACACATAACCGATAACCAGACAAATCACACGTTCCATACCCTCTACCCTTCCTTTCTCTCACGGACAATCATCCGCAGCGCCGTTCCCCGAAAACCAAAGGCATTTCGAATCTGGTTTTCCAAATACCGGGTGTAGGAAAAATGCATTAACTCCTTATCATTGACAAAAACCACAAAGGTCGGCGGTTTAATCGCCGCCTGCGTTATATAAAAGAGTTTCAGACGCCTGCCCTTATCCGAAGGCGGCTGCTGAAGCGCCACAGCCTCCGCCATAATCTCATTTAATACCCCGGTAGCCACCCTAAGACTCTGGTTTTCCCTGACCATATCAATCATAGAAAACAGCTTTCCCAGCCTCTGCCCCGTCTCGGCAGAAATAAACAGGTATTCCGCATAGGGCATAAAGGACAACACCTCTTTTAACCGCCGGGTGTATTCATAAATCGTCTTATCGTTCTTCTCGATGGCATCCCACTTATTTACTGCCACGATAATTCCTTTACCACGTTCATGGGCAATACCGGCAATTTTTGCATCCTGTTCTGTCACGCCCTCCTTAGCATCAATCACCACAACCACCACATCGGCACGCTCCACCGCGGTTACTGTGCGGATAATGCTGTAGCGCTCCAAATCTTCCTTAACCTTGCTTTTGCGGCGAAGGCCTGCGGTATCGATAAATACATACTCAGTGCCATCATGCACAATCTCGGTATCCACTGCATCCCTGGTCGTCCCTGCAATATCTGAGACAATCACCCGGTTTTCGCCCAAAAGCTTATTAATAATAGAAGATTTCCCCACGTTCGGCTTGCCGACAATGGCGATGCGGGGCCTCTCATCTTCCTCCTCCCCCTCGCCTGGCGGTCCAAAATGCTTAATCACCTCATCCAGCAAATCGCCAATCCCCAGACGTGAGGCTGCAGAAACCCCCATCGGATCGCCAATTCCCAGATTATAAAATTCATACACATCATTGCCGAATTTTTGCAGGCTGTCCACCTTATTTACCGCTAACACCACGGGCTTTTTTGATTTTCTGAGCATATCCGCCACTTTCGCATCGGCGTCCACCATTCCCTGGCGAACATCCACGATAAAAATAATTACATCCGCTGTCTGAATGGCAATCTCCGCCTGCTCCCGCATCTGCGACAGGATAATATCCCGGCTGTCCGGCTCAATCCCCCCTGTGTCAATCAGGGTAAAGCTGCGGTCCAGCCAGGTGCAGTCCGCATAGATCCTGTCCCTGGTTACGCCCGGTGTGTCCTTGACAATCGAAACCGCAGACCCAGCCAGCACATTAAACAGCGTTGACTTTCCAACATTAGGCCTTCCCACAATAGCTACAACTGGTTTACTCATAATCTCTCCTTATTCATCTTCTATCCTGTCCCGGCACATCGTTTCCTTCACCGGAATCCTGCCAAAACCTATTCCACTGTGTTTTTAAGTTCATATCCCGCACCCGAAGCATCTGTGTCCGCTTCCTTCTCAGATTTGCGCCCAAGCACGGCATACACTAACGCTTGTCCGCTTGATTTTACAATATGAACCGGGACTTGTAAAGCCCTTTCCAAATCCGTTTTCGTCCAGTCGTCTAAAAAAACCTCTTCACCGCTGCGGAAAAGTGCACTGGAGAGCAAAAGCCGGCTGCCAAGCGCCTTTCCTTTCAGCTGCTCTGCCAAGTCCTGCCCGGTAAGCAGTCCCGCAACCGTAATCTCCTCCCCAAAAAATGCATTGACTATGGGATAAATCATCACTTCTCTCCCCGGAAACTTGCGCGTAATGTCCTGAACACACTGCTTGATATGTTCCGATGCAAGAAGTCCTGTGGCAATGGAAAGCCTGTCCTCGCCCCCGTCGTCCGCCATCCCTTCCAGAGCCTCTTTTACCTCATCCTGCAAAAGCCGTAACATTCCCACACCATTTTCCAGCTGCAGATACCCGTCATACCGTTTTGCATCGGGAAGGCTGCGCCCGGCTAAAAGATAAAATTCATCGCTTGCATGGACAAAATGTATCCCATGCTCTTTATAAATCCTTTTCTGCCAGCCTTCTATTAAATCAATCGTCTGCTCTGCGTCCTCTTTTGCAAAGGCCTTCAGCGGATAAAGCCCCTTTCGGTACTTTGTCAGGCCCACCGGCACTACCGAAACACTCTCCATCGCCGGAATGTAGTTCACCAGATCACCGATCGTCCGATCCAATTCTTCGCCGTCATTTATCCCCTTACAGAGCACTATCTGCCCATTCATCGGTGTCCCCGCCGCAAATAACCGGTCCATCATCCCCAGCGCCCTTCCTGCAAAACGGTTATTTAACATCTTACAGCGAAGTTCGGGATTTGTGGTATGCACAGAAATATTGATGGGGGACAGATGAAACCGGATAATCCGGTCAATATCCTTTTCCTTCATATTCGTCAGGGTAATATAATTTCCCTGAAGAAAAGAAAGGCGCGAATCATCATCCTTAAAATACAGCGTTTCCCTCATCCCCGGCGGCATCTGGTCAATAAAGCAAAAAATACATCGGTTGCAGCAGGATCTGTACTCGCTCATCAGGCTGTTTTCAAAAATAATCCCCAAATCCTCGTACTCGTTTTCAATGTCCAGCTCCCATTCCTCGCCGTTTGCCTTCTCCACAAGCATCACAAGTGATGGGCTGTCCACATAATATTCATAGTCAAAAATATCTTCAACTTCCTCCCCGTTAATGGACAATAACCAATCTCCCGGCTTAAGTTCCAGCTCTTCACCAATAGATCCCTTCGCGACCGCAGCTATTCGATGGCCTTTATGTTTATGCTTCTTTTTCGTCATAGTTTACTCCTTTTGGCACTGTTATCCTATTTATTTATCATAACAAGATTCTTTGGCTTTGTAAAGCCGGAGTCTGGCTGCTGGATAAAAGCCGGATAAAAACATAAATCTTCTGAAAAATTTCCCCTCACCAGGATGTATTGGCAAAAAAACACTAAAATAGCCGAAATCTATTGACGATCCTTTGCCAAAAATGATATAAATTTCTTATAGGCTACCAAAGAATGGAGGAAGAACCTCATGGCAAATAATTATGTGTTTAATGATTCCCTTCCCATTGCACCGCTGAAAATTGCTGCATTGGAAAGCATTACACCTTTGGCGCAGAAAGTAAACGAACATATACTAAAATTTCGACAGAATGATACTGAAGAGCTTATCCGCAGAAAGGCTGATCTCCATTACCGGGGTTATGATGTGGAATCCTATCTTTTATCCTGTGCATGCCCGCGTTTCGGTTCAGGAGAGGCAAAGGCTGTAATTAAGGAATCAACCAGAGGCGCAGATATTTTTGCCATGGTGGACGTGACGAATTACAGCTGTACTTACAAGGTTAATGGTTTTATTAACCATATGTCCCCCGACGACCATTTCCAGGATTTAAAACGGCTGATTGGCGCATGTGTGGCTACGGCCCATCGGGTGAATGTTATTATGCCGTTTCTATATGAAAGCCGGCAGCATAAAAAAACCCACCGTGAATCCTTAGACTGTGCCATGGCCCTTCAGGAGCTGGTAAATATGGGCGTGAGCAATATTATCACCTTTGACGCCCACGACCCCCGTGTACAGAATGCAATTCCTCTGAATGGTTTTGATAATTTTATGCCCACTTATCAGTTTGTCAAGGCTTTATTTGAACATGATAAGGATTTACAGATTGATAAAGACCATCTGATGATTATCAGCCCGGACGAGGGGGGCGATGAACCGTGCAGTGTATCTGGCAAATAATCTTGGCGTTGATGTCGGGATGTTTTATAAGCGGCGGGATTACTCCCGGATACTTAACGGCAGAAACCCCATTGTCGCCCATGAATTTTTAGGAACCTCGGTGGAGGGCAAGACCGTATTAATTATAGATGATATGATTTCTTCCGGGGAAAGTATGCTGGAAACGGCAAAAGAATTAAAAGAGCGAAAGGCAGCAAAGGTGATTGTGTGCTGTACCTTTGGATTATTTACCAATGGATGGGAAAAGTTTGATGATTTTTACCAGAAGGGATTAATTGACTATGTGATAACGACAAATCTAAACTACCGCCCTGCCCCGCTTCTGGAACGTCCGTGGTATATCGAGGTGGATATGAGCAAGTATATGGCAGCGATTATTAATTCCTTCAACCACGACGTTTCCATCGGACGAACCTTAACACCCACAGAGAAGATCCAAAAGCTTATTCGAATACATCAAAATGATGGCTATGATTATTTTCAAACACTCTTTTAGCTTATCCATTCCTTACAGGTCAAACAAGGGCTGTACGCAAAGTTACGTACGGCCCTTGCCCTTGTTTCTTATGCCGAGAAAAGCCGCCAGGTTTCCCCTGTTTTCTCCGCAGCTTCGGTGAGAAAATAAATACTTATCATTACAGCGGGTGCAGAGATTCGTCACGGTAATCTGGTCGCGCAAAACGCCAGCCTCCTCTAAAACAAGCTGATTGGCCCGCCATAAATCCAGCTGATATTTACCAGGTCTGCCATTGGGCGTCCATAGTTTATTCCTGTCTTTTTCAGAAAACGCTGCCCTAAATTCCTCAATTACCTCTTCCCCCACTTCAAAACAGTGTTTACAAATACTTGGGCCAATGCAGGCTGTGACATCCTCCGGGCGGGTGCCAAAGGCTTTTTGCATGGCGGACAGTGTTTTCTCCCCCATACGGTTTACCGTTCCCCGCCAGCCGGAATGGCTTAAACCTATTGCATAATTCTTTTTATCCACAAAATACAGAGGGACGCAGTCGGCATAAAATGTAACCAGGGTGATTCCGGGAATGTCACAGATTAACCCGTCAATATCCTGATAATCCCGATCGCGGATAACCCCCTTTCCCTCGTCCTCCTCCATAACCCTTCGTATATTGGTTGTATGTGTCTGCCAGGAAACGACCATGCGATCCCGCTCAACCTTAAGGGCATCCGCCATGCGGGTATAATTTTCCAGGACATGCTCCGGGTCGTCTCCGCGGCTGTAGGAGAAATTCATTGTTGTAAATTTTCCTGTGCTGGCGCCGCCCAGACGGGTAGAAAACCCATTGACCACAAAATCAATTTCTTCCAATGCCCGAAAAGACAGATAGGGCGCCTTTGCCAGGGATTCTGTCCGAAAAACCTGACGGCTGTCTGCATACTTCCATTGAAATTGTTCCATGTACTCCTCCATTTCTTAAGAATGATTCAAACAGGATGATTAAAAAGCATCCTGGATAAGAGAAATTTTTTCTCCCACAATACTGACCATATCAAACCGGCAGGGTACTTCCTCTCCATAGTGATTTCGATAAAGGTAATAGCGGGCAGCCTGGCGGATTTTCTGCTGTTTTTTCCTGTCCACGGCTTCTGCCGGAAAACCAGCCTCAAGGTTTTTTCGATATTTTACCTCGACAAAAACCAAATACCTTCCATCTTTGGCAATCACATCCACCTCGCCCTGCCGGCAGCGAAAATTCTGTGCTATAATCTGGTAGCCTCTGCTGCACAAATACTTTGCAGCAAAAACCTCGTAGCGCCTTCCCTGTTCCCGATTATCCAAATCTGTGCCCTTTCTTTTTCCCGTCCTTATTTTCCTTTTTTACAATGTTCTTATTTCTCGTCCCTATCTTCCGTTTTTACAAATTTCCCAATAAAGGTTTTCCGGTGAATCGGACAGGGCCCCTCATTTTTCAATGCCTGGATATGTGCTGCCGTTCCATATCCCTTATGTTTGGCAAAACCATATTGCGGATAGTTAAGATCATAGTCCATCATCAGGTGATCACGTGTTACCTTAGCCAAAACACTTGCCGCTGCAATCGAAAGACTTTTTGCATCTCCGCGGATAATTTTCACCTGTTTCATTTCCGCAGGAAGCCCCGGAATTTCCACCGCATCGTTTAAAAGCACCTGGGGCGTCCGTGAAAGCTTTTCTACCGCCTGCCGCATCGCAGCATAGGTTGCCTGAAGAATATTAATGCGGTCAATTTCCTTTGGCTCCACAATCCCCACTGCAAAACTCACTGCTTTTTCCTGGATTTCCAAAAATAATTCCTCACGGCGTTTTTCGGAAAGCTTCTTGGAATCGTTTAAATACAGAATTTTACAATCCTTGGGCAAAATCACTGCCCCTGCAACCACCGGGCCAGCCAAAGGACCTCTTCCCGCCTCGTCAATCCCGCAGATATCCGCAGCCCAGCCATATTGCCGTTCATAGGTCAGCATTTCCTCCAACCGCAGCATCTCTTTCTCCAGCTTTTCTCCTGTTAATTTCCCTGTCATCTTATTTCCCCTTGTATTCCCTTATTGTTTATCGCAGTTTTTCTTTTTCATCCTTTGCCTTTCCTTCTGTGCTGCCTATACGAAACATTACACGACCAAGAATGGAACTTTTATGTACATTTCCGATATCTGAGCTTCGGCTGTCTGCGCTGGCGTTCCGGTTATCACCAAGAAGAAAGTATTCATCTTCTCCCAGGATAACCGGAAAAGCAGCGCGCCCCGGCTTTAGGACAGGCTCACTCACCTGGGGCTCGCTTAAGCGCTCCCCATTAAGATAAACTTCTCCGGCAATGATCTGTATGGTTTCTCCGGGAAGCCCAATGATTCTTTTCGCATACAGCCGATATCCTTCATCACTTTTTCCATCCCGGTAGCGGAAAATAACGATATCAAAACGTTGGGGAGATCTAATCTGGTAAGACAGTTTTTCTACCAGAATATCATCACCTTCCATCAGCGTGGGTTCCATGGAACTGCCGTAAATTTCTGCTTTCTCCACTGTACACAGCAGCACGGCAAGAAGAACAGCAAATACACCGACACACAGATATTGTCTGATTTGTTTTCTCCCAGGATTCTTTTCTATCGCAGCTTTTGCTTTCATTTGCTTATACTGCCTGGTATATCCCTGGAAGGTTTCAGCGAATTTTCCGACACTTCTCCTGCATTTTCCGACATTTCCCCTGTGTTCTCTGGCAGTTCCAGTGTAATTCGCCCCAGTTTTCCGCTTCGAAAATCATCGAAAAAAACATTGGCAGCCTTTCCCATATCGAGTCCGCCGCCCTTTTGCAGACATCCCCTGACCCGTCCTATTTCTTCCAGGACCGAAAGTGCTTCCATCTTATCAATGCCGAAACGACCGGTAAGCGACTGGGGATACCAATTAAGCAACAGATTGATCAGTTCTAAGGCAAGCTCCTCTTTATTTAAGATATCATCGTTAATGGAACCAATGAAGGCCAGCTTTCTGCCCACCTCCTGATCTTCAAATTTAGGCCAGAGGATTCCCGGCGTGTCCAAAAGTTCTAACCACTTGCTTAAACGTATCCACTGGTTTCCCTTGGTTACCCCCGGCTTATTTCCCGTTTTTGTGCAGGATTTTTTGGCGAAGGCATTAATAAAGGTGGATTTTCCCACATTGGGAATACCTGCCACCATCGCGCGGATAGGGCGGTTTTGAATCCCCTTTCGCTTATCCCTCTCCAGCTTTTCCTTACAGGCTTCCATCACTGCTCCCTGAATTTGCTTTAATCCTGCTCCTGATCGGCAGTTTAATTTCACTGCTTGAAAACCCATACTGGAAAAATAGGAAATCCACAGGTCATTTGCCCTCTCATCGGCTAAATCAGCCTTGTTCAATAAAATCAGCCTGGCCTTCCCCTTTCCCAGCTGATCAATTTCCGGGTTACGGCTGGATAAAGGTGCCCTGGCGTCCACCAGCTCAATCACCAGGTCAATTAATTTCACTGCCTCTTCCATCGCCCGTTTCGCCTTGGTCATATGTCCGGGATACCATTGTATATTCATACCTTTACCTCAATTCTATTTCTGCTTATTTTGTTCTTAGATTTTTTGTCTGTTTTGATTTTATTCGTAATTAACTTTATTTTTAATTAATTTTATTCTTAATTGATTTTGTTCTAATTTTATTTTGTTCTTAATTGATTTTGTTCTTAATTGGCAGCGGTTCACTTATGCTTCCCGTTTTATCTCAACGGATAATTCCCATATTTAAAGTAGGATAAATACGGAACCATACCTTCCCGATAATCTGAGATTCCTTCACGTTGCCCACATTGGCAAAACGGCTGTCCTCGCTGGAATCACGGTTATCCCCAAGAAGAAAATACTCATCCTCTCCCAGGACAATGAGATTTTCTGCCAGTCCTGCCAGGGCAATTTTTTTCTCCAGCTCAACCATTTCTCCATCGACTTCCATCGTCTGTTTTTCTTCCTGTAATACCTCGCCATTGATCCAAACCTGACCATCCTTAATCTGCACCGTCTCTCCGGGAAGGCCGATTACCCGCTTAATATTCTTTTTCTGATCCTCCCGCTGGAAAACCACCACATCAAAACGTCCTGGCTTCTCCCAAACAAGTTTAAGTTGATTCATCAATACAATATCATCTGAATCCAAAAGCGGCGTCATCGAATTTCCTGACACCACCACCTGATTGCCAAAGGCATACACCGTAAAACAGGCCAGCGCCACCACAACAATAATATCAATTACCCAATTGATAACTGTGCGGAGCGGGCTTGTCCCAGCTTCTCGATAAAACTCCATTGATTCCCATCCTGTCTTTTTAATCACAAGCCTGCAAAACTTTCCCTGCCCGCAATGGCAAGAAGAGGGCGTTATTAAAACGCCCTCTTCCCCCGCCACAGACAGCAGCTAAATTCGTCAATTACCGTACTAACTCTTTTACCTTTGCAGCCTTACCCACTCTGTCTCTCAAGTAGTTCAGTTTTGCACGTCTTACCTTACCTCTGCGGACTACTTCAATTTTATCCACAAACGGAGAATGAACCGGCCAGGTCTTTTCTACACCGATACCGTTGGAATTTTTTCTTACAGTAAAGGTTTCTCTGGCGCCGCCGTTCTGTCTTTTTAAAACGGTTCCCTCAAATACCTGGATTCTCTCGCGGTTTCCTTCTTTAATCTTGTTATACACCTTAACGGTATCGCCAACATGGAACTCCGGCACAGACTCTTTTAACTGTGTTGCTTCAATGTTCTTAATAATGTCGTTCATTTGTGAACCTCCTTGTACTATTTGATGTTCTTACCGGCCTGGTCTGCCGCAGAGGACCATCTCTTTTTATCGTCACAACATTTAAACTCTACCATAGATGGAGAAAAAATGCAACTGTTTTTTCTTTTATTTGCTTTATTTGCTTTATTTCTGCAAAATTTCAGCAAAATTATTCCGCATAATTTCCGCCAAATGAAAACTCCTGCAAAATCCTATTTCCGCAAAATTACAAACTCCTCCTCCATCAGCAGCCAGTTTGCCCGAAAGAAATTCATCAGCTGCCAGTACCCGGCGCCCAAAAGGCCGTATTCCTGAATCAGAGAAAATTTTCCCTGAACGCTTTTTACATCCTCATACCAAACCTCGTGGAGAATACCATATTGCCAGTAACGGTAATACGGCGATTTAGCCGTCGGGTCAAACCAGATTTCAACACCGTGGTCGATTGCTGTCTGCACCGCCTCTGCATAGTTAATGGTCTGCGCCCTGGTAATTCCGCGCTCATAGGGAAGCGGCCAATCGTAGCCGTAGTTGGGAATCCCCAGACTGATTTTCTGTGCGGGAATTTCGGACAATGCATATTCCACCACCCGCCTTACCATATTTAACGGCGCGACTGCCATAGGCGGACCCAGGCTGTAGCCCCATTCATAAGTCATCAGCATCACATGATTGGCAGCCTCCCCCAGCAGGCGGTAGTCCATTCCTTCATATAATAATCCCTTTTGATCAGCCGAGGTTTTGGGCGCTAAAGCCACACTGACCTCATAATCAAAGAGATTCATCACCTCGCGGGTCTTTCGCACAAAGTCAACAAAACCCTGCCGGTCCTCGGCAAGTACATACTCAAAATCAATATTCAGCCCCAAAAATCCCCGTTCCTGCATCGCACGCCCCAGTTCCCAGATCAGACGCTGCTGCACTGAAGGATTTCTTACCAGAGCAGATACCAGGTTATTATTGAAATGTCCATCTGCTCCCAGCGGGGTAAGCGTCACCACCGGGCGGACATCAGCCTCCCTGGCAGCGGCAACCATCCAGCGGTCGTCACTGTTTGGATAGACCAGGTTCCCTTCCTCCGTAAATCCATAGGAAAACACATATAAATCGGTCAGATAGGGAAGCGTCTGATTCAGGGTTCTGGCATTGATAAAAGGATAGGCATATCCAAACGAATAAAGTGTCTGCTTTGCTTGCCTGGATGTTTCAGAGATCGTTTTAGACAATGTTTCTGTCGATATTTCCCGTGGTGCAAAAGGCCCGGTTCCAGCATCAGAAATTCCTGTACTGTCGATCCCTTTTGGCAGGAAAAGCGCCTGACCTACAGCCAGGCGATAGGGATACTCGATTTGGTTTGCCCACACTAACGCTTCTACCGAAATGCCGTGCTTCTGCGCGATAGCATCTACATTATCGCCTTCCAAAACGGTATAAATATTCATCCTCAATTTCCCTTCAAGAGAGGTTTTTACAGCTTATGCCCTTATTTTACAGATAATGATAGACTTTTCGCTTTGTCACAATAAACCCTATCGTCACAGTAAGGGCAAGGGCCTCTGCCGCCACAACTGAAAGCCAGATCCCGTCAATCTGCAGCAATATCGGCAGAAGAAAGACAAAAACAATCTGGAAAATAAAGGTGCGCAGAAAAGAAATTACCGCAGATACCACACCATTGTTTAATGCGGTAAAAAAAGCGGAACCCCATACATTAAAGCCCATCATTAAAAAGCAGAGGGAGTAAAGCTGAAAACCCCTGCAGGTCATGGCAAATAAGTCTTTATCGTAACCGGCAAATGCCCCGACTAAGGGAGCAGAAAAAATTTCAGCCAAAACAGTCATAAAAATCCCAGCACTGCCCATTAAAATCATACTTTTTTTACACAAATTTTTTAACTCTCCATGATTTCCCGCCCCATAGTGATAACTGACAATGGGTGCACTGCCGATAGAATAGCCGATAAATACCGCGAGAAAGACAAAATTGGCATACATAATCACACCGTAGGCTGCGACCCCGTCCTCCCCGGCAATCCGCATCAACTGAAAATTATAGAGGATGTTAACCACGGAACCAGACAGATTCGAAACCATCTCCGAGGAACCATTGGCAAAGGTCTGCACCAGGACTTTCCCGTAAAGCGGTGCCTTGGTTAAATGCAGAAGGCTGTCATTTTTCCCGGCAAAATAAACAACAGGAATCACTGCCCCCACAACCTGGCCCAGGGCCGTCGCCAGGGCTGCACCGGATATTCCCCAGGAAAAAACAACGATAAACACAAAGTCCAGCACCGCATTTGTCAGCCCTGACAGAATGGAAACCTTTAAGCTTAACCCCGGTTTCTCCGCAGTAACAAAAAAATTCTGGAATACATTTTGCAGGACAAAGGCCGGTTCAGCAAGAAATAAGATTCGGCTGTAAATCACACAGTATTCCTTTAACTCTCCCGAAGCCCCAAGCCCATCCGCAATCTGCGGCGCAAAGATATAGCTCACCGCAGATACAAGGATGCTGAAAAAAAGTGCGGCATACACCAGCAGAGAAAAATACCGGCTGGCCAGTTCCCTCTTTCCCTCACCTAAGGTCTTAGAAACCACTGCACTTCCCCCTGTGCCAATCATAAACCCAATCGTACCAATGCCCATCGCTATCGGCATTACCAGATTTACCGCGGCAAAAGGCTGCTTACCGACAAAATTGGATACAAAAAACCCGTCGATAATGCTGTACAACGAAGTAAATACCATCATCAGCACCGGAGAAATCACAAAGCGCAAAAGCCATGGATAAGTAAAATGGTCCGATAACTGAATCCTCATCTTCTTATTTTCTTTATTCCTTGTTTGACTGCACTTATTCATTCTCATTTCTCGTTTTTTAAAAACCTCCACTTACTTTTTCTTTACTGTTTTTCTATTCAAACATTTTCTACTTACTTTTTTGTTTCTGTTTTTCGGTTCGAACATTTTCCTCTTGGTTTTTTAATTCAAGTATTTTCTTCTTTGTCTTTTTTAGTTTGATAAAAATTCTGTTCATCCACTTCTTTCCGATACAGGGAAACCAGTTTTTTCGTTAAGCGCAGAAGTTCCTGGCTCTCTTTTGCTTCCATCGCAGCAAAGATACGGTTTTCCATCTCCACTACCGGGACAATCTTCTCCTGAGCCAGCTTCTGCCCCTCCGGCGTAAGATAAAGGTGGCGTTCCCGCCGCTTCCCCTTTTCCAAAGAAATAATTCCTTTTTCTTCCAGATTTTTAATTGAAGAGTTAATCGTCTGCCTGCTGGTAAAATAATAATCCGCAATATCTTTCTGCAAACACCCTCCGCCAAACTCTACTAAGGTATATAAAATAGAAAATGCGCTATTGGATAGTTCCATTTTCTGCGCAATTTCATGGAAAATCCCATCCAGTTCTTTATAATTACGGTTAAATTCAATTAACTCTCTCCCATGCTTTACTTCCATAAACCATCCTCTCCTTTTAATCCGATTTCGTATTCTAATAATCGGCATTATAATCCGATTTCGTATTTATGTCAAATTAAAAAAAACATATTAAGGGCTTATAAAATGTTCCTTTTCAAAATTGTGTAAACACCAAAAATGGGCTTATAAATATACATTGCAGGCAGCAGGCAAATATTTTATAATCAAATATATAAATCAAAGGCTGCAAAGGAGAACTTTATGAAATCAAACAATAGAGATGAGGGCTGGTTAACGGGAAGACTATATTTCAACAGAAATGATAAAAGAGTAATTATCAAGAAACCGCGAAGTGGATTTGGCTATACCATGAATTTAGGAAATATGTGGACATGGATATTTAATCTCATTTTTATAATTATTATAGTTATATTAGTCCGTGTTCTCTAAGACAACTTTTAAAGCGTATTCGAGCGTTTGTTTTCTCTAACAAAAACAATATTGTGTTATTTAAACAGAAAATAATGCAAGAAAAAGCGTTGAACTTCTCTTATAATGATTGTAATTTCGAAAAAACCCAAAAGGGATAAACTACAAAAAAATCAAAAGGGGACAAAAACACATGAAAAAGAAATGGTGGCACGGAAAAACAGCTTATCAGATTTATCCTAAAAGCTTTTATGATGCCAATGGAGATGGTATTGGCGATATTCAGGGAATCATAAGTAAACTGGATTATCTGCAGAACTTAGGCATTGAGATTCTCTGGCTTTCTCCCATCTATCTCTCCCCCTGTGCCGACCAGGGCTATGATGTCGCCGATTACTGCCAGATTGACCCGCAGTTTGGCACTATGGAGGATATGGATCGCCTGCTGGCTGAGGCAAAGAAGAGAAATATTGCTGTTTTAATGGATCTTGTGGTCAATCACTGCTCCGATGAACATATCTGGTTTAAGAAAGCGTTAGAAGATCCCGACGGCGAATACGGAAAATACTTTTATATTGAAGAAATGAAAGACGGCAAGCTGCCCTGCAACTGGCGTTCCTATTTCGGCGGATCGGTCTGGGAACCGATTCCCGGTACGAACAAGGCTTACCTCCATCTTTTCCATAAAAAACAGCCGGATTTAAACTGGGAAAACCCAAAACTTCGGCAGGAAATCTACACTATGGTCAACTGGTGGCTGGATAAGGGACTGGCTGGATTCCGCATTGACGCCATTGTCAATATCAAAAAGCCCCTTCCCTTTACCGATTACCCGGCGGATCGTGAGGACGGGCTCTGCGATATGGGACAGGTTCTTGCGCATGCCCACGGGATTGGCGAATTTCTGGGGGAACTGCGGGAAAAAACCTTTGCACTGCACGATGCTCTTACAATAGGAGAAGTCTTTAATGTGCCGGATGAAGAGGTTTGTGATTTTATCGGGGAAAATGGTTACTTTTCTTCGATGTTTGACTTTCGGGAAACGGTATTTGGTCATTCCTCCCTTGGCTGGTACGCCTGCAGACGGCCCACACCAGACGATTATAAACGCTGCTGCTTTGAAAGCCAGGAGAAAAGCTTTGGTGTCGGCTTTTTGTCCAATATTATTGAAAACCATGACGAACCCCGTGGTGTAAGTCATTACCTGCCTGACAATGCGCAGAACGAAACAGGGAAAAAGCTGCTGGCAGCCATGTATTTTATGCTGCGCGGGCTGCCCTTTATCTACCAGGGACAGGAACTGGGGATGGAAAATCATGTTTTTTCATCGATAGATGAGATTGATGATATCAGCACCAAAGAAGAATACCGCCGGTGCTTAGAGGCAGGACAAAATGAAGGGGAAGCATTACAATCGGTCAGCCATTACAGCCGCGATAATGCCAGGACACCGTTTCAGTGGTCGGACAGGGAAAATGCCGGCTTCAGCACAAAAACTCCATGGCTTCCCGTCAATAAAAATTACACGTCGATTAACGCCCAGGAACAAATGGAACGGGAGGACAGTGTTTTTCGATTTTATCAAAAACTCATTGCCCTGCGGAAAGACAGCCGTTATACGGATACTATCGTTTATGGGCAGACTGTGCCGGTGCTTGTGGAAGAAAAAGAAGTTATGGCTTATCTTCGCCGTGGAGAGACGCAGACCCTTATGGTAATCGGAAACTTCCGGGATAATGAAATTTTGTTAAATCTTGAGAATATACTGCAAAATTACCAGCTTCGAATTAAAGAAGTACTTTTAGACAATTACCCGGAAAACACCTGTGCTGCATGGTTGGAAAAAGAAGATAAAAAGAACTTTATTTGCAAACTTGGCGCCTTACAGGGGATGGTTTTGGCATTGGAATAATTAACAGAACAAAGAAGATGCTGTTGCAAAATGTGATTGATGCACAATATATGAATGAAACGCAGCAGCCCTTCACAAAAGCACTTTTAATTTTACCTTATCCGTGCTGACGGCATGGATATGATCCGACATGAAATTTCCTTGGATAATTTCGAGAGTATGAAACTTTGGACCTGTTGACAAACTCACTTTTTCAGTGTCTATTTCTGCATGTTTTTTGAAATGCCATAAAATGGCTGGTAAATTCGGTTATTCAAACTGCTTTTACCAGTCTTTTTAGATTTAATGCCGTTGCCGATAAGAGGCATTCTTCTATCGCTTTCTGAAGGCCTTTTTTTGGATTTTATTCAACTTTTATTCAACTTATGTTCTCGTTTTAACACTGCGAATGTTCCTTCTGCCCATATCTTCCTAAGCCGCATGACCCTCAAATAGTCACTGGTCCCTACTTTCTTGCTATTTCTATTTCCTCATGTTATACTGAACTCAACAAATTTGTTTAAGTACAGCCATGCACGGCTGGCAGAAAACAGGACGGCGAGTGCTTGCACACGCTGGACTGGTTTATGACAGGCGTATATGGCGCACCGCCACAGTGAGATGAAGCACAGCGGAATCGAGCTGGCATGGCTGTGCTTAACCACTACAACGGAGGTTTGATTATGGCAATCGGCAAACGTATCAAATTTTTTCGCAATAGAAAAGGCATGACACAAAAGCAACTGGGCGAAATCACCAAAGAAGAATATGACGAATGGCGGTACAAATATCCAGAACTTGA
>CAJUDX010000015.1 GCA_910584785.1 uncultured Lachnospiraceae bacterium
GCTCACCGCCGATTAGGCGGTCTAAGTTCAGGTATTCCAAGTGCGCCCGGCAGACGTTCATTTATAGTGGTACGACCACTTGTGGGCGCATGAAGGTTTACTGTAAAAGCTCACCGCCGATTAGGCGGTCTAAGTTCAGGTATTCCAAGTGCGCCCGGCAGACGTTCATTTATAGTGGTACGACCACTTGTGGGCGCATGAAGGTTACTTTGAAAAATGACGAAAAATAAACGTTATCAAGAAAGAAGGATGACCCCCCATGAAGGATATTCTCGACCTGCACACCCATACCATTATCAGCGGTCACGCATACAATACCTTATATGAAATGATCCATTCCGCCGCCGATAAACAGCTTACTCTGTACGGCTGTTCCGACCACACCCCAGCCATGCCCGGCGGTCCGAATCAAATGTATTTTGTAAATTTCAAAGTAATTCCCAGAACTATCTGCGGCGTCAATGTACTGATGGGCGCGGAGCTTAACCTGCTGAAACCCGACGGCTCTGTCGATTTAAAAGAAAGCCTATTAAAAAAGCTGGACTACGCCATTGCCAGCCTCCACATCCCATGCACTGCGCCGGGAACACAGGAAGAAAATACACAGGCCTATTTAAAGGTTATGGAAAATCCCTATGTCCAGATTATTGGTCATCCCGACGACGGGCGATACCCTGTCGATTATCAGGCCTTAGTCGCTGCCGCCAAACAGCATCACAAGCTCCTGGAAGTAAATAATTCCTCCCTCCGCCCAAACGGAGCCCGAATCAACGCGCGGGAAAATTATGTAACCATGCTTAACCTCTGCAGGGAATACGAGGTTTCCGTCATTATCAGCAGCGACGCCCATGTGGAATCCGATGTAGGCAATCACGCCCTGGCCCATGGCCTCTTAGCCGAACTTGCCTTCCCGCAGGATCTGGTCGTCAACACCTCCTTAGAAAAACTTCTCCCGTATATTCCCAGGGTAAAAGAGTTCTTATAGGCATTGACAATATTTCCTAGTTCTACTATAATATAATAGTAACAATCATTATTATTTTTATTTAGTATGGGAACTCAGGAGAAAAGACGATGAGAACATTAAAATACAGCCGACAGCGGGAATTTATCAAAAACAGCCTTGCACAGCGCTTTGATCATCCCACCGCCGATATGTTATACACCAGTATACGAAAAGAGTTTCCCAATATCAGTCTGGGAACGGTGTACCGCAACTTAAACCTTTTAGCTGAAATCGGTGAAATCCAGAAACTGAACTTTGGCGGCGGGGCTGACCACTTCGACGCAAAAATTATCCCGCACTACCATTTTATCTGCAAATGCTGCCAGCAGGTCAGCGATCTTCCCATGGCACCGCTTGAGGAAATCACCACCTTGGCGCAGAGATACTACGGCGGAAGAATTGACAGTCACAGCACAAATTTTTATGGGATCTGCGAAGCCTGCACCCAGGCTGCCCCAGATTGATTCCAAAAAACGACAAAAAGAAATTCTCAGAAACGCTTGACAAATGAACTGAGTTATGCTAAATTAATTTCAGTAATCATTACTATTTTGATTCCAGCAACACTTAAAGCTGACACTTACAAATCGGCTTTACCAAATAAAAAAAAGGAGAACACAAACATGAAAAAATGGGTATGTACAGTATGCGGCTATATCTATGAGGGCGAGAATCCACCGGAGGCATGTCCTGTATGTAAGGTGGGCGCAGATAAGTTTAAACTTCAGGAAGAGGGATTAACCTGGGCTTGCGAGCATGTTATCGGTGTAGGCAAGGCTGAGGGTGTTACCGAGGATATTATTAATGACTTACGTGCAAACTTCGAAGGCGAGTGCGCAGAGGTTGGTATGTATCTTGCGATGTCCCGTCAGGCCTTCCGCGAGGGCTACCCGGAAGTTGGCGAGTATTATAAGACCGCTGCTTTTGAAGAGGCTGAGCATGCAGCTAAGTTTGCTGAACTGTTAGGCGAAGTTGTTACCACCAGCACCAAGAAGAATCTGGAATTAAGAGTTGCTGCTGAAAACGGCGCCACCGCCGGCAAGCTGGATTTAGCTGGACGTGCAAAGAAAGCTAACCTGGATGCAATCCATGACACCGTTCATGAGATGGCTAAGGACGAGGCTAGGCACGGCTGTGCTTTCCAGGGTCTGTTAAAGAGATACTTTTCCTAAGATTTGAGGGATTTTCTTCAAAAAGAGGATGGGCGATTTGTTGTCCGTCCTCTTTTTTTGATTCTTCTTACCTCTCCCCCGGCAATACGTCAAACAGCAGATTCCGGTTATATTCAAAATAACGCTCGCATTCATACTCTTTAAGAAAATGCATGGCAAAAGGATTCGTATTTAATTCTGTGACAAAAATTACCATTTCCTGGCTGTCCCCAAACGCCGCCTCCATAAAATCAAACCCATGCTCCAGTTTCTGCCCTGCCTTGGCGAAATCCTCTTCATAAGCGCCTGCATCCTCCGAAAACATCTCTTTGAGCCGCGACCAGGCATCCCCTTTGCGATCTTTCATCAACCCCGTTCGATATTCCTCCAGTTTCCCCAAAATTTTCTTTCGAAGCATATCTTCCCTTCGCCCTAATACTTCCTGCTTTATCAGCTGTTTTCGTTCTCTTTCTCGCTGATTAAGTAAAGACGACAATTTTTCTATCCCATCTGCACCTTCGGCTTCCTCAAACTGCTGAAGCACTTCCCTAACTCCCTTAATCACCCTTTCCTGCCAATACACCCCCTCAAAGTTCCCATTCAGTTTAGCAAGCAGCAGCCCAGTTAAACTCAGCCTTTCATCAAACGCCGCCCGCTCAATCTTTGGATACACTGCATTATTCACCTTCCCGGAAAGAATCTCCTCCACCTGGTAATCTTTCTGGTACTTTTCATACAGCAACAGATAATTGGCAAAATCTTTGGCAATCTTAGGATGCTGGATATACTGGGCAACTACCTCCCGATCCACCTTCTTCCCGGTCTTTTCATATACTAAAATCAAATGCGATAAGTCCTCCCATCCTCTGGGGGTAACAAAGCGCCGCCCATCCACCGTTGTCTCTATCTGGCAAAAATTCTGCTTTTTAATATTCAAATAAGAAACAATCGCAGGGTGAATCTTTTCCTGGTAGGCGTATTCCTTCCACACGCCAAAATCTGGTTCAATATCCATCCGCCGAATCCGATCCAGCGTCACTACATCAAATTCCCGCACCGACTTATTATACTCCGGCGGATTCCCTGCGGCGATGATCAGCCACCCGTCAGGAATGCGGTGCGTCCCAAATGTTTTGCACTGAAGAAATTGCAGCATTGCCGGTGCAAGCGTCTCGGAAACACAGTTAATCTCATCAATAAACAAGATCCCCTCCTTTAGCCCCGTCGCTTCCATCTTATCATAAACCGCACCGACAATCTCACTCATCGTATATTCAGTAACCGAATACTCCCTTCCCCCATACTGCCGTTTTTCAATCATGGGAAGCCCCACGGCACTCTGCCGCGTATGATGGGTAATCGTATACGCCACCAGCCCAATTTTGCATTCCCTTGCCACCTGCTCCATAATCTGCGTCTTTCCCACTCCCGGCGGCCCGATCAGCAGCAATGGCCTCTGACGAATCGCAGGAATCTCATAATTGCCCCACGCATCCTTCCACAAATAAGCTTGTACTGTGTCCTTAATTTCTTCCTTTGCCCGCCAAATGTTCATGATTCTCTCCGTTTCCTTTATCTTCCATTTCATCCATCTTACATTTCATCCATCTTACATTCATTCTATCTTGCATTTACTCCATCTTCCATTTACTCTCTTCTGCCTCATCCTTTTATCCTTCACCCGATTTCCGATAACCCGCGTCCCACCGCAAACTGCCCTCAAAAAATCATTTCCGCAAATCCTCTGCCGACAATACCACCTTCATTGCCCACCCCGGCACCGATATTTCCGAATACTTCTCCTCCACAAAAACAAAGGCCGTGTCATATTCCGGCTTCTGCAGGGGATAAATCCCCTTCCCGTCCGTAAAATAAATCAGTCCCTTTAAATGCCGAAATTCTCCCCTTCCCTTCATCTGCCGGACATATTCAAATGCCGGACGAAAATCCGTCCCTCCATGACCGGCGATGGTAAACCCCTCCATATACGCCTGCATTTCCTCCCGACTTGTGATTTTTATATCGGATTGCACCTTTTCATCGCATTGAATAATATGAATATTCACCTTGCGGAAAAAGCTTTCTGAAGAGGACAATACCGAACATGTTTCCTCTAAAAACCGCATCACCAGCTCCCCCGAACAGGACATGGATGTATCAAGCACAATCACAAAGTCCTCCACCCGGTACATCTCCTTCGTTTCCAGTGGTTCAATCAAGGGTATATTGCCATACCGCTCCAGGCCAAAGGTATAAAAAACAGGATCAAATGCATCGGGGTCCACCGAAATTTCTTCCTTAAGCACAGCAAACTTTCTCAAAAAATCCCGGTAATCCACCCTTTCCCGGTTTTGCTCCTGTACCTGCTCCAATAATTCCCGGTCAGCCTCCGACGCATCCTCTGTGCCAAAGCTTTCCAGCTCGGTCTGCATCCTCTCCCGTGTATCCCTCCACTGGTTTTGTCGTCGAACCCTCTGGCTCTGCGGTTTCTCCTTCTCCCACAAATCATGCTCGTCCACCATAAATTCTGCCAGAAGCCGATTTACCTGCTTTTCCTTTAGCTCCATCTTCTCCAGCTTATGGTAAATACTTTCCGCATTCATCACCCGAATCCCCTGATGCAAGAGCCGTTGATACCATTCCCGGCGAAACATCGTGGGCGGCCTTCGGATACAGGGCTTTAACCATCCGTCAATCATATACTCCGCCGCCATATCACAGGCCACATGCCAGAGCATCTCATCCCGGCCCCTCCTTCCATCCCAATGCATAAACAGACAATGCATCAGCACATGAAGGAATGCCCGGTTCACTTCCTTTCTCCCCCTGCCCTGATCATAAAGACGAAGCATGGCATCCGGCCCATAGTACAGGATAAAACCATCCGTAGCGATGTTCTTCCTCTTCCAGTCTGCTTCCATACCCAGGCTGCTCAGCGCAACATCCAGATAGCGCATATGAATATATAATTCATTGCGGGAACGGATAAGAAGTTTCACACATTGTTCCACCTGTTCCATCTCCTGCATCTGCTGAACTCTTACAGGATCAACCATGATTTTCTGCCCCCTTCCCTCTCTCTCCCCTTTCTGCGGTAAAACTCCATCAATATCCCCGCCGCCTGCGGATGTTTTCTCTGTCCCGCTTCATCGAGCATCTCTTCCAGACATTCCCTGCTGCACCATGCTGCCTGCCCGACAAACCGCAGGATTTCCTCCGTTTCCTCCTGCTGCAAAAGCGCAAGCCTTACCACTTCCCGCCCATGTTCTGCCACATAGGTTTCATAAGCAGCTTTCCGTTCGTCACTAAGCTGAAGAGGGAAGCACAGCCTTCCCAATGCCAGTTCTGTCGCCATACCAGTGCCTTCCTGCACCTGCAAATGCAAAAACAGCTTATCATAAACAGAAAACTGAAGTTCTGTTCCGCTAAACGCATTGCGGTAGCGATGTCCGCAGCCGTGCATCTCCTGCGTTAAAATCCGGGCAGGTGTATTTTCTATCGATTCCTCAAAATATTCTGGAAAGATAAGCCTTGCCTCGCTCCTCCCCTTCTCGTCCCGCAAGTTCACCCTAAGCGTCTGCTTAAGCTCTGCCAGCACCTCCTTCAAACAGGATTTCTCCCCCGGCACATTTTGCACATCCAGCTCCCTAACCCCATGGCAGCCGGTAAATAGCCCCGCTCCCAAATCAGAAATCCTGCTAAAAAAAGCAATCTTTTCCAAATTTTCACACTGGTAAAACGCATAGGCCCCAATCTTTGTTAAGCCCTCCGGCAGAGAAATGGCATACAACGCACTCCCCCGAACTGCCGGTGTCCCATCCTCCAGCGCATCAAGAAAAAGGATTTCCCTGCAAACTTCCTCCGAGCACACCTTCCATCCCTCACTGCCAGCTTCGCCTTGTTCTTCGCCGTCTTTACCTTCCTCTTTTCTCTCTGCTCTTTCCTCTTTGTCATCCCCGCCGTCATCCTGCCAGATAAAAAAATCTCCCGCTTCCTCCTGCCTGGCCCCGCTGAATCCTGCCCCATTTCTGTCCAGCCCGCGGACAACATTGGCAAACGCATAAGCCCCCAATTCTTCTACCCTTAGTCCATGCATTCTTTCCGGGATATCTACATGCCCGTCATAAGAAAAGCAGCGCAGCACGCATATCCCGGATTTCTTTATCTTACCAATTAGCTTCATCCTTATTTAACCTCAGCACTCTTTTTCTTTCCTCATTATCCTCAGTTCTTTTCCATCCGCCTTTTTTCCAGTCTTTTCTCCTGCCTTCATTTCTTCCTTCATCTTAGCTTAATTCCTTCCATATGGCAAGCCCTCCAAAACTATCATCCCGGCATTTAATTCCTTCCTTCCCGCAAAAGCTTCTGCGCCTGAATCAATATCGTGGGAAACAGCGCACAGACAAACACTGCCACTATCTCTGCCAGCTTTAAGTCTGCCGCCATAAACAGCCGCTGAAGCCCTGGCAGAAACAGCACGCCCGCCAAAAGCAACACTCCGGCCTCAAATGCCATAATACTGTATAAATTACTCCCCAGACCCAGACGGAGGATAGAATGTGCACTTCTGCAGTTAAAACCGTGAAACAGCCGCGCTAACGTAAGCGTAGTAAATGCCATGGTGGTTGCCACCCGCTCCGGTGTACGCATAAAATTCCCGCCATTTTCAAACAACACACCTGTTCCTGAAATTCCTCCCATCAGCCCCATATGATAGGCAGCCATCGTACACAGGGCAATAAGCACCCCCTGCACCAGCAAATCCTTTAAAAAATTTCCGTTTAATATCCCTTCCTTTCCCCTTCTTGGCGGCTGCCGCAAAAGCCCATCCTCCGGTGGCTCCATCCCAATCGCCAGGGCAGGAAGCGAATCCGTTACCAGATTAATAAACAACAAATGCACAGGAAGAAACGGCATGGGAAACCCCATCAGCGAAGTATACAGCACGCAAAAAATCCCCGCCATATTTCCTGATAACAGAAAACCAATGGCATTTTTAATATTCCGGTATACATTACGCCCATTTGCCACTGCCTGAATAATGGTGGAAAAGTTATCATCCGCCAAAATCATTGCCGCCGCCTCACGGCTGACCTGTGTTCCTCCCTTCCCCATGGCAATCCCAATATCTGCCGTCTTAAGCGCAGGCCCGTCATTCACCCCGTCGCCCGTCATTGCCGTAATCCGCCCCTTCTTCTGCCAGGCCTCAACAATTCTCAGCTTATGCTCCGGCGAAACCCTGGCGTAGACATCGATACGGTCAAGCTTTTCCAAAAGCTCCCTTTCCTCCATTTTCTCCAGCTCCGGTCCAGTCACTACCTCACCCCCCGGCTCCAAAATTCCCGCCTTGCGGGCAATGGAAGCCGCTGTTACCGGATGATCCCCCGTAATCATTACCGGTCGGATTCCCGCACCTTTTGCCGCCACAACCGCCGCCCTCGATTCCGGTCGGAGCGGGTCGGTAAGCGCTGCCATTCCCAAAAAAGTCAATCCCTTCTCCCAATCTCTCTGCCCTTTGCTCCGTTCTTTCGCCTTATCCGATTCATCCTCTTCTCCCTCGTCCCAAAGCCTGCCATCCTCCAATTCCCGGTAAGCAAAGGCCAGGACACGCATCCCTTCCCTTCCCCACTGCTGACTCTTTTCCTTTAATTTCCTGATATCCTCCCCAGATAATTCCTTACTTCCCCCCTTTCCAATCGTTCTTTTACAGCAGGTCAATATTGACTCCAATCCTCCCTTGGCAAAAATAACCTCCTTCCCCGTTTCCCTGTCCAAACACCACACACTCATTCTTTTCCGCCCCGAATCAAATGGTTTCTCTCCCTTGCGCGGAAACCTCTGCCGAATAAGTTCCGTCAGAGCCCCCGCCTGCGCCGCTCCCCGGTAAAGCGCCGCTTCCGTGGGCTCACCTGCCTGCTCTGTCGCATTATTCGCTAACACAGCTGCCCTCCAGAGAAGCTCCTCGCCTTCCTCTCCAGGACAATAAAATTCTTCCACTTCCATCCTGTTTTGTGTCAGTGTCCCGGTCTTATCCGTACAAATTACTGAAACACACCCCAGGCTTTCCACTGCCTTCAAATCCTTAATAATCGCATTTTCCCTCGCCATCTTCTGTGTTCCCATCGCCTGGACAATGGTAACAATTGACCCAAGCGCTTCAGGAATCGCCGCAACCGCAAGTGCCACCGCAAACATTACCGCATTAAGCAGAGATTCCCCACGATAAATATCCATCCAAAACACCAGAACACAAACCACTAAAATTCCCAGTGCCAGCCTTCCCGAAAACTGATCCAGGCTATGTTCTAACGGTGTCCTCTTCTCCTCCGTTTTATTCATCAAACCGGCAATCTGCCCAAGCTCTGTATTCATCCCTGTCGAAGTGACCACAGCCACCCCGCGCCCTCCGGTAACTAAAGACCCGGAAAACACCATATTACTCCGGCTTGCCAGGGGAACCTCCTCTTCCTTGAGCATGCGGATTTCCTTCTCCACCTCCTGAGCCTCTCCAGTAAGCGAACTTTCATTTACCCGAAGATCCACAACCTCCAGAAGCCGTCCGTCCGCCGCCGCCAAATCCCCGGTTTCCAACACTAAAATATCCCCCGGAACCACATCCGCTGCCGCAATCCTCTCTCGTTTCCCCTCACGGATAACCTTAGCCTCTGGTGCTGAAAGTGCCTGCAGCCCGTCCAGAGACTTCTGCGCCTTCTGATGCTCCACCGTCCCCAGCACCGCATTCAAAAGCAGCACTGCTCCAATCACCACCGCACTTTCCCCGTTATCTGTCATCGCTGAAACTACCGCTGCCGCAATCAAAATCCAAACCAGCAAATCCCGAAACTGCTCCAAAAATACCCGAAACCAGCTCTTTCTCTTCTTTTTTCGGATTTGATTTTTTCCATACTCTTTAAGCCTCCTCTGTGCCTCCTGAGCGGAAAGCCCCTGACGGTCACTCCCAATCTCCTCAAGCACCCTCTGCGAATTTAGACGATACCACTCCATCTTATCCACTGCTATTTCCCGACCTTTATGCAATCCTCCCTTAAAGATATTGAAATCTCTCACCATTCAGAACCAGGAAAAGCAGAAGGTGAGAAATCTGCTGGAAAAAGGGTGGAAGAAAAGCGTTTCACCCATATCTGCTTGTACCCAAAGGATATGATATGCTGTGAAACGTGCACGGAATGGAAGAAAACATGAATAAAAAAATTTTCATAGCTTTTCTAAACCTATCAATCGTGTTATACTTTTCATAGGGTTTTAACCAGGGATTTACCTTGCTGTTTTTCTAATGTTTGGCAATATTTTTTTGCTTGAAATTTTTTCATTAGCTTTTTCATAAGCCAAAAGAAACCCTTCACAAATAAACATTATGCTCAAAAGAAAGGATAAGTTATGGAAAAAATCACCAGTTTTACCATTAATCATCTCTCCCTCCTCCCAGGCCTCTATGTTTCCCGCAAAGATATGGCAGGGGAATCCACCATCACCACCTTCGATCTTCGCATGACCCGCCCAAACTTTGAACCTGTTATGAATACAGCGGAAATCCATACCATAGAACACCTGGGAGCGACTTTTTTGCGAAACCATCCCGTTTATGCCTCCCGGATTCTTTACTTCGGTCCCATGGGATGCCGCACAGGATTCTACCTGCTGCTAGGCGGAGATTATACATCAAAAGACATCCTTCCTCTCATACGGGAAATGTTTGCCTTCATTCATAACTTTGAAGGCGAAGTGCCCGGAGCTGCGGCAAGGGATTGCGGCAACTATCTGGACATGAATCTGCCGATGGCAAAATACCTGGCTGGAAAATTTCTCAATGAAGTGCTGGAAAATATCACCGAAGAACGATTAACTTACCCTGAATAAAGAAAAAACACTACCCGTGTTCTGTCTGCATTATATTCAGGCAGAACACGGGATCTTATTTGAAAATTGCTTTCTCCCCCAAAAAATCCAAGGCCGCTAACCCTTTAGCGCCCCCGAATCCTTATCACATATTCTTTAACCTATTAATCATCAATATCATCACCTGCAAAGCCTGGCAAATGTACTTTTTCATTTCTCATCATCCGCCAAAACAGTTTTCCCCATAAATACCACAATCGTCCGTGGCTGTACCATAAAGAATTTTTGTTTTTCCAGACATTTTTCCTCTCCTTCAGGGTAAAATCCATTGACCTCTTTTGCATTGGTGTCAAAGACAACATGCCATTTCATCCCTTTAGGAAGATTGGGCAGGGAAAATTCATGGGGCTCCCAGTGCATATTATAGGCAACAAAAAAGCAATCATCTTCTTCCTTCCCCTCCTGTGCCGTATAACTGCCGCAATATAATATCCCCAACTGCCTGCGGAAGTTTTCAAAAGAGGGACACCAGGCCTTTGTCCCATGGTAGGATACATCCGGCATCCCGCAGGAAAGATAGTCCAGTCCCTTAGGCTCCTGGGCCAGATGGAAGATGGGATGTTTTTTGCGAAACCGTATTGCCGCCTTGGCAAAGTCCAGGATATCTTTATTGGTCTTTACCTGATTCCAGTTCAGCCAGGAAATCTCATTATCCTGGCACCAGGCATTATTATTTCCGCTTTGGCTATTTCCAAATTCATCACCTGCAAGAATCAGCGGTGTTCCCTGGCTTAACATGGTCATCAGCCAGGAATTTCGAATTTGCCTGCGGCGCATTTCCACTACTTTTTTCTTTTTACATGGACCTTCCACCCCGCAGTTCCAGGAATAGTTATTATCTGTGCCGTCCTGGTTATTTTCTCCATTGGCTTCATTATGCTTAGTATCATAGGAGACATTATCCATCATCGTAAAACCATTGACATTTGCCATGTAATTAATCACTGCATACTCGTTTGGATTTTGGCGGGTATGGAAGATCAGAGCATTTAATTGATTTTCGTCTCCCTTGAGCAGGCGACGCATCGCCTGGGCAAACTGATCATGATAAACCGCCAAATGACGGTACTTCCCCTTTGGCGCGCCTTCCCAGCAGGGAGCGAAAAGCTTAATCTTACTTAAGTAGGGATCGCTTGCCAAAAATCGGGTTGGGGCAGAGCCAACTAAGTGAATACCGTCAACATGGTATTCTCCTGCCCAAAAACGCAGAACATCCAGCACCTGGCTTTCCGGTTCATTTCCGGAAAAGAATAAATCAATAATCACTTCCATCCCGGCCCGGTGGAAGGCCTTTACCATATCTTTAAACTCCCAGCCAGGATACTTTTCCTTTGCCGAAGTATACGCAGCTTTTGGAGCGAAGGAGAGCGCGGGGATAAATCCCCAGTAATTCAGGGTTTTCTGTTCCTCCTCTTCCTTTGCATCCAGCTTCCAGATTTTCTGTTCTCTGGGCAATACCTCCTGAAATTCCACAGGGGGAAGCAGTTCGACTGCGGTAATGCCCAGGTCCTGAAGATAGGGAATCTTTTCCGTGATTCCGGCAAACGTTCCCTTCGCCTTAACTTTGGATGATGAATGTCGGGTAAAGCCACGGGGATGGAGACGGTAAATTACCATATCCTCATACGCTAACCTGGGACTTACATCATCCTCCCAGTTATATTCTTTTTCGGAAAGTATTGCATAAAGAACCGTTTGCTCCTTAGCGTCCTCCCCCCACACCTCTCGCCCGGTAAAATGTCGGCCATAAGGGTCCTCCTTTAAAACACCGTCCATCTGGCAGGCATACTGCAAACCCCGGAAATCGCCGGACAGGGTAATATTCCACACATCGCCGATTTTGTCTTCGTTTTCAAACGCTATAGTCTGTACCGGTTCCTGTTTCCCTTTTTGAAAAAAAACCAGGCTGCAGCTTTCGCACGGGGAAGCAATGGAGAAATGCATTCCGGTTTCTGTCTTTACTGCTCCCATGGGGTATAGCCGCGGTTCTTCCTTTCTCTTTGTTAATCGCTCCATGTAGTCTCCCTTCCAGTTTATTTCTGGGCAGCAATCTGTTCCGCCAGATGACTTAAATACATCCAGCGTTCCATCTTATCCTCCAGAATACTTTCTGTTTTCTCTTTTTCTGCCATAATTTCCTGAAGTTTGCTGTAACTGCTGGAAGCATTCTCCATCGCTTTTTCCAACTGGCCTAATGCTTCCTCCAAACCGGCAATTTCGTCCTCAATATGTTCCCACTCTCTTTGTTCTTTATACGTAAATTTCAGCTTCTGCACAAGGTTTTGGCGGTCCTTTGTTTTTGCTTTCTCCTTTTGCTGTGTTTTTTCCGACGAAGCCCGCACCTCTTTTTCTTTCTTGGCGTCCATCCTTAGCCGAGCCGCCTGATAATCTGTAAAGCCGCCCTCATACTGGCGCACCTTTCCCTCTCCCTCCAGGGCAAATATCCGCTGTACCACCCGATCCAGAAAATACCGGTCATGGGATACGGTAATCACAATTCCCTGGAAGCTGTCCAGATAATCTTCCAGTATCGTTAATGTCTGAATGTCCAAATCGTTCGTCGGCTCGTCCAGCATCAGCACATTGGGCGTATCCATCAGCACCCGGAGCAGATAAAGCCTTCGACGTTCTCCTCCGGAAAGCTTTCCAATCACAGTGTACTGCATCGAAGAGGGAAAAAGAAATCGTTCAAGCATCTGGCTTGCACTTACACTGCCGTCCTTTGTCCTTACATACTCCCCGGCCTGACGGATGTAGTCAATCACCCGGCAGGATAAATCCATCGTTTCATTTTCCTGCGAAAAATAGCCCAGCTTTACGGTCTGTCCGATTTCTACACTTCCCGCATCCGGCTTTACCCATCCGGCAATCATATTTAACAAGGTAGACTTCCCCGCCCCGTTTGGGCCGATAATGCCGATGCGGTCATTTTTCAGAAAAATATAAGTAAAATCTTCAACCAGCTTCTTTTCTCCAAACGCCTTGCACAGCCCGGAAAGTTCCACTGTGCTCCGTCCCAGGCGGGTGGAAACCGATTCCATCTCCACCTGCTGGTCTATCTGTGGTCCCTGTTTATCTCTAAGGGCCTCGTACCGCTGAATATGGGCCTTCTGCTTCGTTGTTCTGGCTCTGGCTCCCCTCTGCATCCATGCCAGCTCGACTTTAAGAATCGACTGCCGTTTACGCTCTGAAGCCTGCTCCATATCCAAACGTTCAGCCTTTCTCTGCAAAAACTCCTCATAATTTCCGTTATAACGGTAGAGCTTGCCCTTATCCAGCTCCACAATGCGGTTTGTCACACTGTCCAGAAAGTATCTGTCATGCGTTACCATAAACAGAGCGCCTTTTAATTTCTTTAAATACTCCTCCAGCCAGTCCGCCATCTCACTGTCTAAGTGGTTCGTCGGCTCATCCAGGATTAAGATATCTGCCTGTGAAAGCAATACCGAGGCCAGGGCCACACGCTTTCTCTGTCCGCCGGATAAATGTTCCAGCAGAGCATCATGCTGATTGATTCCCAATTTGTTTAACATCGCCTTGGCCTGGGCTTCCAAATCCCACACCTGTCCATACCCCTGATTTTCCCTGAGCACTGCCTCCAGCACCTTTTCATTCTCCCGGAATACAGGGTTTTGGGGAAGAAAACGGATGGACAGGTTATTTCCCCGCGCCACATAGCCCTCATCCGCCTCCTCAAGTCCGGCGGCAATCCGAAGAAGCGTGGATTTCCCGGTCCCGTTAATCCCAATCAGACCTATCTTATCGCCTTCCTCCAGAAAAAAACTCGCATCATCAAATAATAACCGCTCTGTATAGGTTTTTTTCAAGTGTTCTATGGTAATAAAATTCATCCTTCTTTTTTCTCCCCCTCTTCCCACAGGGTCAGTTCAATCGGACAGTGGTCAGAGCCAAGAATTTCCGTATGAATCGCCGCCCCGGCAAGGCGGTCTTTTAATGCCTTCGATACGCAGAAATAGTCAATCCTCCAGCCGATATTCTTCGCCCTCGCCGAAAAGCGATAGGACCACCAGGAATAAATTCCTTCTTTCTCAGGATAAAAATAACGGTAACTGTCAATAAAACCTGCATCTAAAAGCGCGCTAAACTTTCCCCGCTCTTCATCCGTAAAACCAGGACTCTGGCGGTTTGTCTTGGGATTTTTTAAGTCAATTTCTTTATGGGCCACATTTAAGTCACCGCAGAAAATCACGGGCTTTTTCTGTTCTAAGGTTTTAATATAGTTGCGAAAAGCATCCTCCCAGCGCAGCCGGTAATCCAGGCGGGCAAGTTTGTCCTGGGTATTGGGAGTATAACAGGTAACAACATAATATACCGGAAATTCTGCAGTAATCACCCTTCCTTCATGATCGTGTTCCTCAACCCCAATCCCATACGTCACAGAAATCGGCTCTTCCTTAGTAAACATCGCAGTTCCCGAATAACCCTTTTTCTCGGCATAGTTCCAGTACTGGTGATAGTCCGGCAAATCCAGATTAATCTGTCCCTCCTGGAGCTTACTCTCCTGAATGCAGAAAATATCTGCGCCGCTTTCTTCCATATACGTTAAAAATCCCTTTCCCACACAGGCCCTGAGACCGTTTACATTCCAGGATATCAGTTTTTTCATGCTGTCCTCCTCAATGGTTTGTTCGATATTTCACCCATACATCTAAATTATATCATTCCCCACCCCAAAAGAAAAGAAAAACTTCCCACAAATCAACCTGTGGAAAGTTTTTCTTTTTCTATTCTGTCAAATATTCAATATCCGCCCTGTCGGGCTGCTTTCTTATCTGCTTTGCAATTATCCTATTTCAGATATTTTTTTAATTCCTCAACCCGATCAAGTTTCTCCCAGGGCAGATCCAAATCGTTTCTTCCAAAATGTCCGTAAGCCGCCGTCTGCTGATAAATCGGTCGGCGCAGATTAAGCATCTTAATAATTCCCGCCGGACGCAGGTCAAAGTTTTCACGGATAAGCCCAACCAGCGTTTCATCCGAAACCTTTCCTGTCCCAAAGGTCTCTACCATAACCGAAGTCGGATAAGCCACGCCAATCGCGTAAGAAAGCTGAATTTCACATTTATCGGCAAGTCCGGCTGCCACAATATTCTTTGCCACATAGCGGGCTGCGTAAGCGGCAGAACGATCTACCTTAGTGCAGTCTTTTCCAGAAAAGGCCCCGCCGCCATGACGGGCATAGCCGCCGTAAGTATCTACAATAATCTTCCTGCCGGTAACACCGCTGTCTCCATGCGGTCCACCGATAACAAAACGTCCGGTCGGGTTAATAAAGAACTTGGTATCCTTATCGATTAATTCCTTGGGAAGGATTTCATCGAATACGTACTTCTGGATATCCTGATGAATCTGCTCCTGGCTTACATCGGCATCGTGCTGGGTAGAGAGAACCACGGCCTCTAAACGCACCGGCTTGCCGGCTTCATCGTATTCTACAGTCACCTGGGTCTTGCCGTCGGGCCTGAGGTAAGGTAAAACCTTATCCTTTCGAACCTGGGTAAGCTTTCTCGCCAGCTTATGGGCCAGGGCAATCGGGTAGGGCAGGTATTCTTCCGTCTCATTGGATGCAAAACCAAACATCATGCCCTGATCGCCTGCACCGATAGCATCCAGTTCTTCCTCCGACATCCGGTTTTCCTTTGCCTCCAGCGCCTTATTTACGCCCATGGCAATATCCGTAGACTGCTCGTCCAGCGCCACAATAACCCCGCAGGTAGCACAGTCAAAACCATAATCTGCACAGTCATAACCAATCTCCCGCACCGTTTCCCTGACCGTCTTTTGAATATCTACGTAGGCGTTTGTAGTAATCTCACCCATAACCAGGACAAGTCCCGTCGTAATCGCAGTCTCACAGGCTACCCGGCTCATCGGGTCCTTAGCCATTAATGCGTCCAAAATAGCATCTGAAATCTGATCACACATCTTATCTGGATGCCCTTCCGTTACCGACTCTGAAGTAAATAACCGTTTTTCCATCTTTTCCTCCATTCTGTGCACGTTTCACCGCATATCCTGCCCTTTGGACCAAACAGGCAGGAGGGAAGTATTTTTCTCTCACTCTTTTTCCTCCACGTACGCTTAACGCACACCCTAACTTCTTAGTGTGTACACAGGAAAACCTGTCTGCAAATGCAGACGTTTCCCATGTGCTGACACGTTTACATTAGTTAACCAGAAAAAAAGAAAAGCCCGCATACGAGCGGACTTGAAGGAGCTTAACATTCAAATCCTCTTATTGCTCGACGCGCAGGGCTGCCTCTTGACAAGCAGCCTTCTGCCCTTTCGCTCAGGTTGGCACCTTCCGGCTCCTGACCACAGAATCTTTCTTCCTGTACTGGTCTTACCGGGGTTGCCGTGACTTCACAGATCCTTTGTATCTCCATCACTCTGAATAAGGGAATTAACGAACTTTTCAATTTTCTATCAACTTAATCCTAAAACATTTTGCCTGAAATGTCAAGTCTTTTATCCTGCCTCATTCTGCATCACCATCATCCGGCCTGCAGGCGGAATTTCTGGGCACCTTTCTCGGAATCCACCTTTTTAATTACTGCCCCCAAAGCGCGCAGCTTTTCATCAAAGCACTCATAACCCCGCTGGATATAGCCAATCTCCTCCACCACGGTATAGCCGTCTGCTGCCAGTCCGGCAATCACTAAGGCGGCTCCGGCGCGGAGATCCGGCGCATTGACGGAAGCCCCGGAAAAACCCCTGACACCGTCGATAATAGCGACATTTCCCTCTACCTTAATATTTCCGCCCATCCGGGTCAGCTCGTCCACATATTTAAACCGGTTTTCAAAAATACTCTCCGTCACAATGCTTGTCCCCTTCGCCAGCGCCAGGGTCACGGCAATCTGCGGCTGCATATCCGTGGGAAAACCGGGATAGGGAAGGGTATTAATATTCGTATGATGCTGTACGGGTTTGCCCACCACGCGGACAGCATCGTCAAATTCTGTCACCTCACAGCCAATTTCATTTAATTTCGCTGTAATCGCCTCAAGATGCTTGGGAATAACATTCTTCACCATCACATCGCCGCGGGTAATCGCCGCAGCACACATAAAGGTTCCCGCCTCGATCTGATCGGGAATAATGGAGTACTCCGCCCGGTGCAGCTTTTTTACGCCCCGGATTCGGATAATATCTGTACCTGCCCCTTTAATATTTGCTCCCATACTGTTTAAAAAGTTTGCCACATCCACCACATGGGGTTCCTTAGCTGAGTTTTCAATAATCGTCTGTCCCTCTGCCAGGGCTGCCGCCATCATAATATTAATCGTCGCTCCTACAGAAACCTTATCCAGATAGATATGAGCGCCGTGCAGATAATCGGTCTGTGCAATCACTGCTCCCCGCTCAACCGTAATCTCCGCCCCCAGGGCACGGAACCCCTTTAAGTGCAGATCAATCGGTCGGCTGCCGATATTACAGCCACCGGGCAGAGGCACCTGCGCCCGCTTATACTTACCCAACAGCGCCCCGATAAAATAATAAGACGCCCGAATCCTTCGAATATACTCATCCTCCACTGACACTTCGCCAATCCCGGAGGCATTAATCTTGACCGTATGCCGATCTGACCGCTCCACACATCCGCCAATCTCCTCTATCGCTTCCAGCATGACATTAATATCCCATACATCGGGAAGGTTATCAATTATCACATCATCATCCGTCATAATCGCCGCAGCCAAAATTCCCAGGGCAGCATTTTTCGCGCCGCTCACTGCAACTTCGCCCACCAACGGATTTCCGCCCTTCATGATATACTGTTCCATCTTACACCTCTATAATCATCGTTCCCATCCAAAACTCTATCGATAAACGTTAAAATGCGTTATTTTGCAAAAGCCTTCAAGCCATTATATACCAAACAACCACATTTTGTAAAGGTTACAAAGCGAATCCGTTAATTTTTCTGCTGATATTTCCTGTTTTTCGTTAATTTCCCTGCCCGATCAAGGGAAAATTCCGCACACAAAATCATTGCCCAGCTGTTCAAAATACAAATTGGCGTCATTTAAGCCCATTTTCTGGCTTTCCCCGCTGGATGGCTGGTAAATAGTCACATTATACTGGTCGTAGCCCATCAGGTAACAGGGAGCTCCCCCCTCTCCATAGGCCAGCACAGGATAACCCTGCCCCAGAAAGTACAGGATTTGGCTTAAGCTGCAGCCTCTGGCATCCAGCAAAAGAACTCCGTCGGCAAACAGGCGGTTTCCGGTAAACTCTCCCATATAGTTGGTAAAGCGGCTCACTGCCTCCACCTGGTTTTGCACTTTGCTTGTCCCAGGCTTATCCACCCGGCTCCAGTACACCTCCTGCGTGCTTCCCACAACAATACCCATCTTTTCATAGGCCAGCCCCACTGCCTCAGTAAAACTCTGGGTAATTCCCAGAAGATGCCCGCCGCCATAAGCATAAAAATTCATACCCGGCGCAGTGATTGCCGTTCCCAAATTTAAAATCTCCGAGGAATCATAGGTGATTTTTTCAGGTGCTGAACGATGCACCTGCTTCCCACGACCGATATCTGCACTTAACTGGACAAAATACAGCTTCTGCCTCACCCCGTCGGGATACCAGCCTATTCCATCCAGCTTATCATCCACAATTTCCTCATTGCAGACAATGGTATCTTCATCCACCACCTGATAGCTGTCCCCGGATAAAAAGACAATTCTCTGTAAATGAATCCGGCTGTCTTCCACCGAAACCCCGGAGATAAAATAGCCCGGTTTCTCATAACGGGTCTGCACCTCCATATCTTCACCCAGAATTTCCATCGCATACATGGGAAGCTCTTCTAGGCGCCCGTTAATCACCCACTGGCTGTTTTCCTTTGCCAGACCATAGATAAAGTCATTGCCCACAAAACCAAGTACCCGCAGGCTGCCCCCGCTTTCGGTTGTTATATCATTTTTTTCCCCTGTTTCCAGATTCATCAGATGAATCTGCCGGGACTGAAAAAGCTGCGGACCTTCCTGCCAGGCCAGGCGCTGCCCGTTCTGGCTGATCGCGTAACCGCCCTCCGGCAGACCCTCAGCAACGACCATGGATTCATTGCTGGTTAAATCTATGGCATAAATCCCCGCATTTACCTTAAGATAAAGGATTCCGCCGGAACTTAAGTAGGAAAGCTCCTCCATATCCAGCTTTAATTTCTCATAGGCATCCGAAGCAGGCACAAAAAAACGTTCCTCCAGCGCATCCTCCCCGGCATCATAGCGATACAGGGTCACACCCACACAGCCTTCATGGCGACCGCGGTTCATATAGCCATAGACCAGAAAGTCAATATTACCCTCATTGGAAACACGAAGCACCTTAATCGCATGTTCTCTAAAGGAAGGGCGGCTCCCCTCCTCGCTGCTGCTGCGGAAGGAAAAGACCCGGACCGCACGTTTATCTTCCTGCTCCTCATCAAAACTCCATAAATCCCGGTTGCTTACAAATGCATGTATCTTTCCGGTTTCGCTGGTTTTGCAGTGTACCTGGCTGTCATTTGTAACCCCAAGCATAATCCTGTTTCCATTAAACTGCTCCGGTGTTCCCGAAAAAACCTGATTGGTCTGCCGCTCAAAATCCATCATAAAAATACGCTGCTCGCCCATACGCATGGTGAAATTATCTTCCACCTCATACATTTCCTTCTGGCTTTCTTCCCCCTCGCGCAATGCCAGATATTCGACCGTAACCTGTGCCACACTTCCCCGCAGCTCCTTTAAGGTGACAAACACCTCCCCTGCCGGCTCCATCGTAAGCCCCGCCCAGGTTATTTGTGAAAAACTGGAATGAATATTTACACTGCCCAGGTTCGTATTATCCCCGGTCGCATTGCTTTCCAGGTAAGTAACCAGATCAGTTGCCTGATCGTAGGAAAAGGTTTTCGCAGAAAAAGAAGCTGCCAAATCCACCATCTGCTTTACCGCCTCATTCTCCCCCCATACAATCCGGGTATAATAGCGGACAGCGCCGTGATCTGCCGTGTCCACGGTCAGCGTAAGCACATACTCCTGGTTTTGCGTAAGAAGATTCTGCACAGGAAGGACAGCTTTTGTCCCGTCCTCTGTTGTCTCCCAATTCTCCACACTGGTTCGCTCGATCAGGCTGACAAAATCCAGGGAACGAATTTCATAGTAAATGCCCGTAACCTGGCCCTGGCAGCGGCTGATATAAATGGGTAAGGCCCGATCCTCTGGAAGCGGTACCAGACTATCCCGCAGAACAGAACTGCCCATCTCCTGCACATAGCCGTGCAGGCAGTTCATCTTCCTTCCCAGGGATTCCAGGTATACCACAGGAAGCTCTGCCTCTTCCATGGAAATATACACGGACTCCCTGCCCATCGCCTGATTTCTCATCCAGAAAAAATACCCGATTCCTGCTGCAATAAAAATCACCAGCAGGATACCAAACCGCTGCAGTACCCGCTTCATTCATCCACCTGCCTTTATCTGTTCCGGTATGCATCCAGGCAGCGGTTGATCCGCTTTGTCGGATTCAGCAAATCGCTCAGGGATGCATCATGGTTTAAATTATCAATAATCAATGCAATATACTTGCTCATATCTACGTCAATATAATAGGGACGTGAAAGAAGCTCCGGTGTCTGGTAGACCAAATTCGTTGTCAATATCCTGTCAATCAATCCCCGATCATAATATTCGTCAAATTTATCCAGTCCATTCGTAAATAAACCAAAGGTCGCGCAAATAAAGACCTTTCTCGCCTTTCTCTCCTTCAGCTCCCTTGCCACATCCAGCATACTTTCGCCGGAGGAAATCATATCGTCGATAATCAATACATCCTTGCCCGCCACATCGGACCCCAAAAACTCATGCGCCACGATGGGATTGCGCCCATGAACAATCCTGGTATAATCCCGACGCTTATAAAACATTCCCATATCCAGCCCAAGAACATTGGCAAAGTAAACGGCCCGTCCCATGCCGCCCTCATCCGGGCTGATCACCATCATATGGTTACTGTCGATCTCAAGATCTTTCTCGTTCTTTAACAAATACTTAATAAACTGATAAATGGGCTGTACGGTCTCAAAACCCTTTAAGGGAATTGCATTCTGCACCCGCGGATCATGGGCGTCAAAGGTAATAATATTCTCCACCCCCATGCGCACCAGCTCTTCCAGCGCTAAACCACAGTCTAATGATTCCCTTCCCGAACGCTTATGCTGTCGGCTTTCATAGAGGAAGGGCATAATCACATTAATCCTTCTGGCTTTTCCTGCTGCCGCGGCAATCAGCCGCTTTAAATCCTGAAAATGGTCGTCGGGTGACATATGATTTACCATGCCGCACAGATGGTAAGTTAAACTGTAATTGCAGACATCAACCATAAAATATAAGTCATCCCCGCGCACCGATTCTTCCAGTGTCCCCTTTCCTTCGCCGGACCCAAAACGGGGAGTTTTTGCACCAATAATATAACTGTCTCTCTGATAACCGGCAAAGGCAATCGTTGACTTATGCTCGCTCTCCCTCTCTTTTCTCCAGGCAACCAGGTACTTGTCCACTTTCCGCCCAAGAGCAGCGCAGCTTTGTAAGGGAATCAGTCCAAGAGGTCCTACGGGAATAGTTTCAATGATCTTTTCTTCGTACAGCATACGTTCCTCCATGAATTTAATTTTTTCATTTGCTATTGAACTTTCTTACCTTTTCTTTTATAACATTATGTACCCTAATCCGTCAAGCCAGTACATGATTTCAAAAATATCGTCTGCATTCCCATCCAGGGTTCACTACAACTTCAGCCGGATATCCTCTCCATATAAAGGAATTACTGTGTAATTACTCATCATCCGTGAAACCACGCGATCGGTGTACTCATCCCTAAGCTGGTTTAAGGATAGATTCGTGGAAATAATGGTCGATTTTTGATTTAACAGCCGCTGATTAATACAGAAAAATAACTGCGAAGAAGTAAAGCTATTATTCAGCTCTGTACCCAAATCATCGATAATCAGCAAATCGCATTCCAGGATAAAATGATGCATATCCCGCATCTCTTCCTCTGTCTGCGCCTCAAAGCGGTACTTGGAAAACACTTCAAACAAATCATGGGCAGAAAGATAAATCACCGAATGGCAGCGGTCAATCAGCTCCTTGGCAATGCAATTCGTCAAAAAGGTCTTTCCCCTCCCCGTTGTTCCGGTAAACAAGAGATTCCCGCCTTTTTGATCAAACTCTTCCACAAACTCCATGCATTGCTGGCGAACCTGTCTCATATACTGGGAAACCGTCATCCCTATCGCCGGTTCTACCGCCGTATCGTCAAAATAGTGCTCATTAAAGGCAGTAAAATTTTCCTTCTCCAGCACCCGTTCCATATTGGACTGTGCATACAAAAGACGAATCTGGCGCCGCAAAAAGCAGTGGCACTTCTTTCCCTCTTTGGTATAGCCCGTATCCCGGCAGTCCACACACCGGTACTGCATCTCCATATAATCGGCTGCATATCCCTTTAATGCCAGAAGAAAGGCTTTCTGCTCCTGCAAATCCGCAATTTCCCCCCGCAGACGATCCAGTGCAGCCTTATCTCCATTTAACAGCTCTCTGCCCCGCATCAGCGCCCTGGTACTCACTTCCTGGTCAAGTTCCTTAACTGCCGGAATCTTTTGATAAACCTCCTCCACCCGGTCATCCTGAGCATGCTTATTTCTCAGCTGCTGTGCCTGATACTCCCGCATAATTTCCTGGTACTGGGAATTACTTAATGCCATCGCCGCCCTCCTTACTGCTTTGCCTGCTTATGCTGTATTCCTTTGCCATCCCTCTTACTTTTCCATCCTGGCCCGTACCTTCTCCATCATCAGCGAATCATAATTCGTGCTGCTCTGCTCAAAATTATGGAAGTGGTTGACGGCCCTTCCCTTTTTCTTCTTTGTCTCGCCCTTATCCTTTTCCTTCAGCTGGCGTATCTTGTCCAAATCTTCCACATCCGACAACGTCTTTACCCCGGCCTTCTTCCACTCCGTTAAAATCTTATTTGCATAGGCAAAGCTTGGCGTATGTATGGCTTCTATCGTCCGGTTGCAGGCTTCCAAAACAATTTCCCGGCTAAATCCGTAGGCCCCGAACCAGGTATCAATAAAGCGCTTTTCTGTATCTGCTGGTCGGCGGTCATTCAGTCCAAATGCTTTCATCACCGAAAAGGAATCTTTGCTGAAGCTCGCACTGTAGGCCTTAGCCTCCTCCACCGTAA
The DNA here is from genome assembly GCA_910584785.1 of uncultured Lachnospiraceae bacterium. Taxonomy (GTDB): domain Bacteria; phylum Bacillota; class Clostridia; order Lachnospirales; family Lachnospiraceae; genus Caccovicinus. Next base: position 23,329 of record CAJUDX010000015.1, read on the forward strand.
CCAGACCTTTCTGGTGCCAGTTTAAAGCCACGGTTTCCATGTAACTAATACTGGTATGCCCATTTTGGACACAGTACTCCACCAAATACTCTAAAAGTTCCGACGGCAGCCTCAGTTCCCCATACAGATAGGCAAAAATCTGACACTCCCGCTGGGTAAAGACTTTATTCATATACTTCTGGGCAATGTAAAGCAGCTGGGTAAAATCCTCATCCCCGGAAAGGCGTCTCACCAGTTCCTTAGAATACACCGGTTTAGCCGGTGCGGGCGCCGCCACAGACAAGTTCTCCTCAAAAGCCAAATCCTCCTCTTTGCCGCCGTCGTTTTTGCTTACCTCATCCTTTCCTTTTCGTTCACCCTTACCTGCCAGCACCCCTGCCTTTTCCCAGTAGGCAATCGCCCGCTTTACATCGCCCTCAGTATAGTGAAGCGCATCGGCAATCTCCCCCAAGGAAAGCATTTCGCCTGCATGGCGAAGCAGGTATAAATACACTTTAACATATTCCCCATTTGCTCCCGCCATATACTGATCGATAAACAGGTTTGATACTAAAGTGGCGCTCACCTGAAAGCCTTCGCTAACATCCCATGTCATCCTTATTCATCTCCATCTGCTTCTTTTCCGTTTTCCTGTTCCTTAAACCATGCGGTCATTGTCTCACCCTTAACCGACACTCTTTTTTCATTGAATCGCCCATTCGACAATGCATGGGGATACTTTTCGAAAAAGTATACTAAATGCATCTTACCACAACGTCGAAAAAAAGAAAATAGCCCGGTTATCCACAGCAGATTCTGTGGAATATTGTGGATAATGTGGATAATTTGGTGGATTTCTTTCCTTTTTCCCTGTCGAAACCTGTCGAAATCAAGGGAATTTAAGGCTTTTTTAAATTGTCAGCTTATTTTTTATGTAAATAGAAACATCCACATAGCTTATTTACATAAAATGTTGAAAACTATGTGGATAATGTGGATAACTTACTTTCCTAACAGCTTTTCCCCCACTTTTACAATATCTCCAGCCCCCATAGTTATCAACAAATCTCCAGGAACACAATTTTCTAAAATAAATGTTTCAATTTCATCAAAAGAAGGTAAATAATACGCGTTTTTTCCATACTCTCCCATTTTTCGTACAATATCATTTGCACTTACCCCAAGTTTATTCACTTCCCGCGCCGCATAAATATCCGCCAGAATAACCTCGTCCGCCTCCGTCAGCACACGGGCAAAATCCTCCAAAAGGGCCGCTGTCCGGGTATAGGTATGCGGCTGAAACACGCACCAGAGCTTCTTATGCGGGTAATTCTTAGCTGTCGCCAGCGTCGCCGCAATCTCCTGGGGATGATGGGCATAATCATCAATAATGGTCACTCCTCCAACCTCCCCTTTATATTCAAACCTCCGGTTCGTTCCCTGAAAATGCTGCAGCCCTTCCTTAATCGCCTCCATGGAAATCCCCAGCGCTCTTGCCGCCGCAATCGCAGACAGGGAGTTATACACATTATGTTCCCCTGCAGCCCCAAGCGAAATACGTTCCGCCGGCTTCCCGTCCACTAAAAGCGTGTACGAATACCTGGCCCAGGCGTCGCAGACTAAATCTCCTGCACTGTACTGGCTTTTTTCGGCCTGCCTTCCAAACGTAATCACCTTGCAGCAAAGCCCCTCTAAAAATTCTTCCAAATCTTCAATATCACTGTTGATTATCAATATCCCCTCTTTATTAAGCTTTTCAGCAAAACGCCGGAAAGAGCAGCGAATATCTTCAAGATCCTTAAAAAAGTCCAGATGATCCGCCTCAATATTTAAGATAATCTCCATCGTGGGAAAGAACGATAAAAAGCTGTTCGTATATTCGCAGGCCTCAGTCACAAACAGTTCCGGCCCGCCCACACGGATGTTTCCGCCAATCACAGGAAGAATCCCCCCCACGGTAACGGTAGGATCAGCCTTAGCTGCCAGTAAAATCTCCGTCAGCATCGAGGTTGTCGTCGTTTTCCCATGCGTTCCCGATACATTCACGGCATGCCGGTAATTCTGCATCATCTCCCCTAAAAGCTCCGCCCGCGTCAGCATGGGAATCCCCTTATCCCTAGCCGCTGATAATTCCGGGTTATCCGGGTGAATCGCCGCCGTATAGACAACAACATCAATTCCATCGCGGATATTTGAGGCTCTCTGCCCATAATCAATATGCGCCCCCTTCGCCTCCAACCTTTCCGTCAATTCTGTCTTATGGGCATCCGACCCGGAAACCCTGAACCCTTCCTGAAGCAGAATTTCTGCCAACCCACTCATACTAATACCGCCGATTCCGATAAAGTGGATGGATTCGGGACGCTTAAAATCTATCTGATACATAATTTCCTCCAGTTTATTTTCCTATACCATGATATATGTTTTTTCTGTCGGTGACGCAATTAAGTATACAACAAAAAAAGGGGAAAATCTATACTTTATCAAAGGAATTTCCGAATGCCCGACAAAGCATCCATGCCGTTTTGATGCAACAAAAAACCCTGCACCTCCCCAAAAAGAAAGTGCAGAGTTTTTATCCACAGAATATGCAATTAGATCAACACATATTTTAATGCAAAAAGCACCGCCAGTACATACATCAGAACAGAAATTTTCTTTTCCTTGGCATGTCCTGATACCAGATTAATCACCACATAAGAGATAACCCCCATGGCAATCCCCTCAGAAATACTATACATAAACGGCATGGCAACCAGGCAGATATAACTGGGAATTGCTTCCGTATAATCCTGAAAATCCACCTTTAAGATAGAAGTAACCATTAAAAATCCAACCACAATCAAAGCCGGAGCCGTGGCAAAGGAGGGAATTGCCAGGAAAATCGGCGACAGGAAAAGGGATAAGCCGAATAAAACCGCTGCCACTACTGCAGTCAGCCCGGTTCGTCCGCCTTCTGCCACACCAGAAGCGCTTTCCACAAAAGTCGTCGTCGTGGAGGTTCCAAATACCGCGCCAAGCGAAGTACCAATCGAGTCCGCCAGCAGCGCCCCGCGGATTTTGGGAAGTCTGCCGTCCTTATCCAGCATGTCCGCCTTGGACGCCACACCGATTAAGGTTCCCAGGGTATCAAACATATCAACAAATAAAAAGGCAAACATAATCGTCAGAAAATTCAGGGAAAGAATCCCGCCAAAATCCATTTTAAATAAGGTTGGTGCCATACTGGGAATGCCCAGACCGGAGCTGAAATCAGGAAGCACGCTGAACATGCCAAGCTCAGCGTCAGGCCGGTAAAGGCCGGTAAGTTCGCAGAGGATGCCCATACCCCAGGTAATTAAAATACCCCATAAAATATTTCCCTTAATCTTCTTTACCAAAAGCACTGCCGTAATTAATATGCCGATTAATGCCAGAAGAACGGTAATCCCTTCAGAAGTAAAGTTCCCCGTTTTCAATGAAGTTCTAAATGAGTATACCGAAACCAGAGTGGCGCTGTCCACGACAATTTTAGCATTTTGCAGGCCGATAAATGCTATAAATAACCCAATCCCGGCAGATACTGCGTGCTTTAAATTCATGGGAATTGCATTAAAAATGGCCTCCCTCACATTAGTTAAAGACAATGCGATAAAGATAATACCCTCCACAAATACGGCAGCTAATGCCATTTCCCAGCTATAGCCCATCTGAAGAACAACGGTATAAGCAAAGTAAGCATTTAAGCCCATGCCGGGAGCCAGCACAAACGGATAATTGGCAAACGCTGCCATAAACAGCGTGGCAACCAGGGACGCCAGCGCCGTCGCCGTAAAAACCGCTCCCCGATCCATTCCTGCCACACTTAAAATATTGGGATTTACTGCCAAAATATAAGCCATGGTCATAAAGGTCGTGATTCCGGCGATAACTTCCGTTTTCACATCGGTATGGTGTGCCGATAAATGGAACGTTTTTTCCAGGAAACCTTGGTTTGTGTTCTTTTCCATACAATACCTCCTTGATGTATGCAGGCTGCCATTCCCCGCAGCCTGGTTGCAGGTTAATCGTGTAAACTACTCCATTACCGTAACCACCAGTTTCCCGGATGATTTTTCTGTAATGATTATTTAAGCGTAATTCCGGTGAAAAATGAAATTACGGTAACGTTCCAGGGTAAGCAAAAGCAAATTTCCCAAAACTCCAATCGCCAGCACCTCTCCAATCCCCACCGTAAGCATAGCAAAAGGAATCAAATCCTGTGAACCATAGGCAAAACGCAGTACCCAGGGAATAATCACCGTATTTGCCAAAATCGGCGGGACAGCCACCAGCCATTTACTCTTTTTTCCCAGATAAAATGATCCCACTGCCCCAATCAATGTAGCCAGGCTTCCAAACACAATATCCAGCCCTGCGGCGCCGCAGAGAAGATTTGATAAAAAGCAGCCGACAAATAGTCCGGGGACTGCGGCTGGCGTGAAAAAGGGCAGTACACAGAGGATTTCTGAAATCCTAAACTGCACCGGTCCAAAAGAAATCGGTGCAAATACCATCGTCAACACCGTGTAAACTGCGGCGATGGCTGCACCATAGGCGACACCATAAATTGTTTTGTTGTTTGTTTTTTCCATTGTTTTCTTCTCCTTTAGTTTTGTTTTTACCGTCAGGAAGGTCTCGAACTGACGTTATTGTGATACTGCACCAGTATACTCTAAAGCGAAACATTTTGCAACACCGTATTTTTTCGCTGCTGTTTCTCTCTATTAGAGAACACTTCTTATTACACTAAAAAGAGTTCCAGTAAAAATACAATTCCGCAGGCGCCCACTGCCACCTTAAATAAGCTTGCCCCAAAAAAGGCCAGGATCAGAGCTGCCAAAAGCCCTGCTGCCCCGGAGTATACGCTGGAGGTTGCCGACAGGATTCCGGGAAAAGTCATAACCGACAGGGTAACATAGGGAACATAATATAGAAACGAACGGATAAATCTATTTTTTATCGGTTTGCGGATTAAGGTCAGCGGCAGAACCCGGATAAAATAGGTTACCACTGCCATCACCAAAATATACACATAAAGATTTCCTTTCATCACCCCTGTACCTCCTTTTCTTCCTCTTTTTCCTCTTCTTCATGAACCGGAAAAAGCACGGCCCCGGCTCCTGCAATCACCACTGTCAAAAGGATAATCCTCATCCCCGAAGAAAGTCCGCCAATCAGGGGCAGATGCGAAAAAAGAAAGCTTGCCGCCATGGATGCGCCAATCATTCCCGCTACTATTTTTTCCTTTCTTGCCGGGGGAACAATCACAGCGATAAACATGCCATAAAGCGCGACATTTAAGGCGCTTAGCACGCGTCCGGGCAGGATATTGCCGGATGCCACGCCAAGCCAGGTGCCAAAGGTCCAGCCGGGAACCGCCACGCTTATTGCCCCATACAGATAAAAGGGGTCCACCACCTTCCCCGAACCGATGGCAATGCCAAAAATCTCATCCGTAATTCCATAGGCCATCAGCAGCCGATGATAAAACGGCATCTTCCGGGGAAGTTTTTGAGAAAGTGCACAGGACATCAGGCAATAGCGCAGGTTGATAATCAGCTGTGTTCCCGCTACCTCCATATAGGCAGCTCCAGCAGATATCAGGCCCAGGGCGGCAAATTCCCCGGCAGAAGTTACATTTGTCAACGACATCAGGGCAGCAGGAAAGGAAGCCATTCCCATATTTCCCGCTGCAATTCCCAGGGTAAATGACACAGCCAGATACCCCAGGGCAATGGGAATCCCGTCCCGGACTCCCCGTATGTACCAGGCTCGGCGATTAATTTCCATATTCTGTAAACTCCTTTTCTTTTGCGGTCGAAATAGCCATCCTCTTCCATCTGCCGAGACGATAAAAAATCACCGTAATCACCGCCCCAAGCACCCATGAACAGAGCAGGGAAATCCAAATACATTCATACCTTCCCCCGGTAAAATAATTAATACCATAGGCCAGAGGGATGCGGATAACTACCGTTGTCACCATGGAAATCCACATGGGAGTCATGGTATCCCCGGCCCCGCGCATAATCCCGGATAAACTCTGCGTAATCGCCATGGCAATGTAGCCGGCAGAAAGAATTGCCATCATCCTTGCACTGACATCCACTAATTCTGCCGTGCTGGTAAAAATCGCCATCAGATAATGCCCAAACATAAGAATCAGGGCTGTAATGGCTGCTGAGGTACCTGCGGCAAGCAAGGTTCCCTGTTTGGCCCCCTGCTGTACACGCTCATACTGCCTGGCTCCCACGTTCTGGCCGGAATAGGTGGTCATTGCTGTTCCAAAGGAGAAATTCGGCATCATGGCAAAGCCATCCACACGCATAATAATTACATTTGCAGCGATAATTAACTCGCCAAAACTATTGGTCAGTGACTGAACAACAACCATCGCCAAAGAAAAGATTGCCTGCGTAATCCCTGAGGGCAGACCCAGCCGAAGAACGGTAAAAATATTTTCCCGATCCGGTTTCAGCAGGGACAAACGCATATCAAATAAATGGCCCATCCGCCGCAGCTTAATCAGACAAAGCACCGCCGAAACCATCTGCGCAATCACAGTCGCCAGCGCCACCCCAGCCACCCCCATATTCAGCCCAGCCACAAACCAGACGTCCAAAATAATATTTAACACCGTAGCCACCAGCAGATAAACCAGGGCAGATAAAGAGTCCCCCAGCCCCCGCAGGATGCCGCAGAAAATATTATAATACGCCACGCCGCCGATTCCCATTAAAAGGATGAAAAGATAGGAAGTACACCAGTCCAGAATACTTTCCGGTGTATTTAACAGCCGCAGTACCGGTCGGATAATCGCAGCACAGCAGATCATTAAAAGCAGCGAAGAGACCGCAGTTAATGTAATGGAACTTCCTATGGTTTTGGATAGATTTTCCCGGTCACGGGAGCCAAAATACTGGGAAACCATAATGCTTACTCCCATGGAAATACCCACAAACAGCACCAGCAGAAGGTTTAAAATCGGGCTGGCGCTTCCCACAGCAGCCAGCGCATTATCCCCTACATACCTGCCCACAACAATACTGTCCACAGTATTATACAGCTGTTGAGCAATGTTTCCTATCAGCATGGGAATGGTAAATAACACAATTTTTTCCCAGGGCTGTCCGGTGGTCATATCTACCTGTGCAAATAACTGTTTAACGTTCATTTGTCCATGTTCTCCCTTCATTTTTTCGTTGGTTATTTTTATCTGCATTCCAGCAGATGATTTACCTCCAGTTTATCCAAAATCTGATGTGCATCCGCCTGCGGGTGGGTGACGCTGATTCGATAAATCATTTCCACGACTGCCGGATCTAAGCGCATATTATCTGCCACCCATTCCACCTGAGCGCCACGGCGCAAAAGCCGCATAATCTTTGCAATCACAAAGAGCTGATCTCTCTGTCTTATCCCTTCATTTTTCCTCTCTCTTAAACGCTTTCTTAAACCGGAAACCGTCTTATCTTCCCCCGTTTTTTCCTTCTTTTCTGTTTTTTCCTTCTTTTCTGTTTTTTCTTTCTTTTCCGTTTTTTCCTTTTTTTCCGATTTTTCCTTCTTTTCCGTTTTTTCTCTCTCTTTCAGTTTTTCCTGTCTATTCTCCTGATGGTTTTTTGCCTTTTCAGGTTTAGAAAACCAACTGCTTTCTTTTCGCAGCATCAGGCCTTCTTCCCCCTCTTCCAGGAAAATACTCTCAATCTCACAGCCTTCATCCTCCAGGGTGAGCACCACCAGCGACAGCGGCAGGGTAAAGCGCCGATAACCGCAGCTTCCCGGATTCAGCCACAGGCGCCCGTTTTCCTGCCGCTGAAAATGCATGTGTGAATGTCCGAAAATAATCACCTGTGCCTCTTTTACATCCTGGGGAATATCCTCCTGATCGTGCACCAGAAGAAAGGAAAAACCCCCCAGAGCAAAGCGGCGGATAAGCGGAAGCTGTTCTGCCCATTCGCCGTCATTATTCCCCCGGACAGCATACAGCGGACGTTTAATTTTCAGCTTGTGGTACACCATCTGGTTATCAAAATCTCCTGCATGAATCACCACATCACAGGACTGAAGAATCTTCTCCACCTCCGGGCGCAGCAGACCATGCGTATCAGAAATTACTGCTGCGCGTATTGGTTCACTTATCATTTCATTTCTCTCCTTTATTCAATCCGTACCTCTCCATCAGCTGTTTCATCTCATCTTTTTTCTCCTGTGCCAAAGGCACCAAGGGCAGTCTGCAGTCCTCCCGGCACATGCCAAAAATCTCCAGTCCTGCCTTTACAGGAATAGGATTTACATCCCAAAACATAGCATTCATCAAATCCAAAAGTTCCAGCTGCAGTGCTGCGCTTTCTTCTATCTTTCCCTCCCAAAAGAGACGGCAGAGCCGTGCAGTTTCCCCAGGCAGAAGATTTCCCACAACAGAAATCACTCCCTGACCTCCAAGGGATAGTACAGGAAGAATCTGGTCGTCATTTCCTGAATAAATTGCCAGCTTTCCCCTGCAAAGTGCCGCCGTCCTCGCCACCTGGGAGAGATTGCCGCTGGCCTCCTTCAGCCCGCAGATATTCGGATGATCGGCTAAGCGGCAGCAGGTTTCCGGGCAGATATTCACCCCTGTTCTGGTCGGGACATTATAAAGAATAACCGGCACAGAAACCTGATCGGCAATGGTCTCAAAATGACGGATCAATCCCTCCTGAGACGTTTTATTATAATAGGGCGTCACCAGCAAAAGTCCGTCGGCCCCCAAATGCTGTGCCTCACGGGAAAGCATGGCGCTGCGCCTGGTATCATTGCTCCCCGTCCCGATAATAACCGGAACACGCTTATCCACCCTATGGATTGCAAATTCTGCCAGTTCCCATTTTTCCCGTTCCTCAAGGGTGGAGGCCTCCCCTGTTGTTCCCATCACTACCAGGGCATCCGCCCCCTGCTCTATCTGAAATTCCAAAAGCCGTCCAAGGGCCGGATAATCGATACTTCCGCCTTTATTCATCGGAGTCACCAAAGCGGTCGCCATCCCTTTAAATACGCTCTGTTCCATTAATGCTGTCCATTCTAAAGTATTCTCTATTTACCCATATGCTAAAACAGGACAGCAGGTGCCGGATTTTTAACCGCGTACTGGCAGTAACCTAAGTCTTACCCCGCGCATAAATTACAGGGTAGAACAACTATGGTCATGGAGGTTTCCCATGTGCGCTTATCTTTCCTTGGATTCTGAACCTAACGGCAAACTATCTGACCCCAGCAACACACCTTCTGCCATTCCAGGCAATATCGGCGTTATGCGGGGCGATCAGCGCCAGGATTACCTTGCAAAACAGCTGCATGCAATGTCGCTTCCTGTCCTTCTTATCCAGGAACCAAAACCGGCAGTTTTTAAGACCTGTTCCCTTATCGTTGCCCCAACCCCACTGACCAAAGACAAAAAAACTCTTACCGGACACCCTGCGCTTTCCATCGAAGATTTTCACGCGCTACTTTGTCCGGGACAGACGCTTTTCGGAGGAAATCTGCCTGAGCAGACAAGAAAATACTGCCGACAAAAAAAGATAACCTTTTATGATTTTATGGAAATGGAAGAGGTTGCCCAGCGCAATGCCGTCGCCACCGCTGAGGGTGCTGTCTGCGAAGCAATCTGCGCCAGTCCGATTAACCTCGATGGCAGCCTTTGCCTTGTCGCCGGCTACGGACGTTGCGGTCAGATAATTGCCCGAAAATTAAGGGGAATGGACGCTGACGTCACTGTGATGGAATGTGATGAAAAAAAACAGCATCTTGCAAAAAAAGAAGGCTTTCCCTGTATCCAAAGCCATGCGCTTGCTTATTTTCTGGAAACCAACTCCATCCAATTTTTATTTAACACAATTCCCTGCCCGATCTTTCATGAAGGGCTCCTGAAAAGAACACCTGAAGATATCACCATTATCGATATCGCATCGGCACCCGGCGGGGTAGACTTTGCCTACTGCCAAACAAGCGGGCGAAAAGCCCTTCTCTGTCCTGGACTGCCGGGAAAATACTCTCCCAAAACCTCAGGGCAAGTCCTGTGCCATGCTTTATTTTTAACCGACGTTCTCTCTATGACGAATGCATTTAAGGAGGTTTTGATATGACATTAACCGGAAAAACCATAGGTTTTGCCTTTACTGGATCTTTTTGTACCTTCAGCGACATCGAACAGCAGGTCAGACACCTTCTTGCTGAGGGAGCCAATATCCGTCCCATTTTCTCTTCCAATGTGCAAATCACGGACTCCCGTTTTGGAAATACTAAAGATTATATTGACCACATTGTTAAGCTTACAGGAAACCAACCTATTCTTACCGTTGAAGAGGCAGAACCCATCGGCCCGTCCGCCTGTCTGGATATTCTTTTGATCGCCCCCTGCACAGGAAATACACTGGCTAAGCTGGCTAACGGCATTACCGATACCCCTGTACTGATGGCGGCAAAGGCACATCTGCGCAACCAAAAGCCCCTGGTTATCTCCCTATCCACAAATGACGCGCTGGGAATGAATTTCAAAAACATCGGTCAGCTCTACAATACAAAAAACATTTACTTTGTCCCCTTTGGTCAGGATAATCCCGATAAAAAACCAGCCTCCATGATTGCCCGGACAGAACAGATTATCCCCACCCTGAAGTTAGCGTTGGAGGGCCGGCAGATCCAGCCGGTGATTTCACCGCCGCTTAACTAAACTGAATTACTGCCCTTTTATCCCTGACTTTTTTACCCTCTGCTTCTTTATCCTGCGCTTTTCTGTCCTCAATCAGGGCGCGGAGCCTGTCCACGGTTTCCCCTGGTCGGCAGCATCCCTCTTCATCGACAATAATATCGGCATAGCGCTCATAAAGGGGGACTCTTTCATCATATAAGTCCCTGAGGGTAAAGCCCGGTTTAAGGGCCACACCCCGGTCCACCACATTGCCCACCCGGCGCTCCAGCTCTTCATAGCTCATTTTCAGGTAAACCACCTCGCTGATTTCCTTTAAATGCCGCATCGCCTTCTCACCATAAATCACGGAGCCGCCAGGTGCAATGATGGAGCGTTTTACCGCTAAAGAAGCGTTTACCTGCTCTTCCACCTGTAAAAATCCTTTCAGACCCGCCTGGGCAATAATCTCCTTCAGCAGCCGTCCTTCTCTCTCCTGAATTAAAATATCCACATCCACAAAAGAATAGCCCAGACGCTTGGCAAGCAAAACACCAATGGTACTTTTCCCCGAAGACGGCATGCCAATTAAGGTAATATTTGGCTTCATTTCTTTCCTCCTGCTTTGACAGAATACCCAAACTTCCCCAATTTTTTTCCCAAAGTAAAATACTCTCCATGCGAATAGGCCACCAGCCCGGTATCACTCAAATGGAACTTCCCGTGGGCATCCATGCTGTTCTTATCCACGTTCACCCCGACAATCTCTGCGATAAACATGTCATGACTTCCCAGAGGAATCACCTGCTTAACCCTGCACTCTAAATTCACCGGGCTTTCCGCTATCCCCGGCGCACGGACATGCTCCATCTTCTGCGCGGTAAGCCCAAGCACCTTAAACTTATCGACATCCCGACCGGACTTCACCCCGCAATAATCTGCAGCCCAGGCCAGATCCTTCGTCACCAGATTAACCACAAACTCCCCTGTTTCTTTTAAAATCGCATAAGAATACCTTTCCCTGCGCACCGAAATGGAGAGCATGGCAGGCGAGGAACAGACTGTCCCTGCCCAGGCAATGGTAATAATATTGGGTTTTTCCTCTGCCCGCTGACAGCTTACCATAATCGCCGGAAGCGGATATAACATATTGCCAGGCTTCCAGACTTCTTTTTCCCTGTTTCCCTTTGCCGCTGTTTTTCTTCCCTGATTCTGCCCCTGCTGATCCTTTTTATCCAGATTCTTCCCCTGCAGGTTCTTCTTATCAGGGTTCTTTTTTTCCAACTTGTTTCCCAGGCTCTTTTTTCCCATTCTGCGCTTTACCCTTTCTGCTCTTTTCTCCCGCTGCGTGGCTTTTTGCGATTTCCTATTCCACCACCATCATAATTGCCGGAACCAGCTGCTTTTTCCGGGATACCACACCGGCAAGACCTGCCACCTGCTCATCCTCTTTCTCGCTTTCTGTATCCAGGTGGAAGGCCTTGATAATTGTCTGTTTTGCACCTGCACCCTCACATAACAGTTCGGTCGACTCTGTCAGGATATTCGTCAGCATAAAGAAAATCATATCCATCCCATGCGCCTTCATCGCTTCTTTCAGGTAAGGAAGCATTCGTTCCCTTAACTCTTCAAGCTCTTTTGCATTCACCGAGCTAATCTGACCCACGCCAAAGATTTTCTTTCCCGCTTCAAACTGCTTGAAATCCTGGTAAAAGATTTCTTTATTACTCTTTCCCTTTAAATTGCTGGCAGCGGCAAACATTTTATTGGCATAGCTTTCCACTTCAATTCCTGCAATCTCAGCCAGCTCCAAAGCCGTCTGCTTATCCACTGCCGTACAGGTCGGCGAGCGGAACAACAACGTATCAGAGATAATTGCACTGCACAAAAGCCCGGCAATCTCCGGCCTTATCTCCACTCCGGCCTCCCTGTACATCTGGCAAACAATCGTAGCCGTACAGCCCAAGGGCTGGTTGCGGAAATAAACCGGGGAAATCGTCTCCACCGCCCCAATCCGATGATGATCAATAATTTCCTGAATATCTGCCCCTTCAATACCATCCACGGCTTGATTTTTTTCATTATGATCCACAAGAATAACACCCTTGCCTCTGGCACCCAGCAGGTTACGCCGGGAAATCATCCCTTTATAATGCCCATTTTTATCTAAAATCGGAAAGTCCCGATGCCGCTTCGTCGTCATTACATCCTTAACATCGTCAATAAAATCCTCCTCGTCAAAGGTTGTCAGATGTTCCGTTTTCATAAAATAGCGGATAGGCATACTCTGATTAATCAGACGTGCTGCCGTGTAAGTGTCGTAGGGTGTCGTAATAATCACGCAGCCTCTTTCCTGCGCCAGTTTCTTAATCGTCATGGAAACCCCTGCCCCCTCGCAGACAATAATACAGCCCGCTTCCATCTCAATCGCACAGAGCTGGGACTCATAGCGGTTTCCCAAAATCACCAGATCGTGTGGTTCAATATAGAACTCCATCATATCCGGGTTTGCCGCTGCTATCAGTACCTTTCCCTCAGAAAAAAAGGCGCTCTCCTCCCCCAAAAGCATTACCCCTTCAAGCGTCTCCACAATATTCGAATACTGGGTATTCGCCTTGGAAAGAATGCTGCTGTCATAAACATTCATATAAGATTTGGTCAAATCGCCTACCGTAATCAGCCCTTCCAGATGCCCGCTGTCCGTCACGGCAGCAAGTGTTACCACATTGGCCTTCTGCATCAGATTCCATGCTTTTTTCAGTGAAATATCCCTCTGCACCCCTGGCGTCTCCCGAATCTCAATATCCTTTACCTGCGTCTTTACGGTCTGCACCAGTTCCGGCTTTTTCATATGAAAATAATCCAGGACAAACTGCGTCTCCGAATTAATTTTTCCTGCACGTCCCGGCTCATAGCGGTTCCCCGTAATTAATTGCTTAAGGTTCGCATAGCAAATTGCTGAACAAATCGAATCGGTATCCGGGTTTTTATGCCCAATCACCAGGGTTTTATGCTTATTTTCCTCTGCCATCATTTCCTCCATTCTGTGCATGTTTCACAGCATATCATACCCTTTGGGTACAAACTCTTTTGTTTACACAATGTTCATATTTTATCTATGTATTGTTCACATTTTTTCTTTATACTAATTGCATAGAAAGGAATCAAAACCTTTCATTAAACTAGACAATTTGCACATAGATTTTTCATAATTACCCCGGCTGAACTGCAGCCGGGGCTCCTCATTTCTTACTAACTCTAAAACAGCTTTTCTGGATATACCCCGTCATCCACTAACTTGCGGATAGCCGCCACAACGGCTGCCTTATCCTCCTGATAGGTTACACCAAACCACTTATCCCCGGATTCCAGCACCTTGACCTCTGCCTTCTTTTCCTGAATCAGCTTATCAATAACTTTCGGCAGAAGATACTCCGCTTTAAGGTTTCCCTCCGGTATTTGCTGTAAAAATTCCGGGAAGCCTTTCTCCAGCTCATTTAAAAACAGCGGTGAAAGCCCCCACATATTCATTGACACCAGCTGTCCTGCATGAATACTCACCGGAACACCATCCTCATTCTCCGCATAAAAACCATTTGCCTTTTTCTCAATGGCAAAGGTTTCTTCAACCTTCGCTAAGGTTTTGTCGGCATTCACGTCACATACACCCCTGGTCACTGCACCGTTCTCGCTTAATGTATTTTCCAGGGCAAATCCCGCCATACACAGCGCCATAGGCTCCTTTTGCTCATCCATACCGCCTACCATATAGTCGTGAATCTTTCGGAAGCCTTCCTTCCCATAATAATCATCCGCATTAATCACCAAAAACGGCTCATGCACCAGTTCCTTTACCATCAGCACAGCATGGCCTGTCCCCCACGGCTTCTTTCTACCTTCGGGTATTAAAAATCCTTCGGGAATCTTCTCTAGCTCCTGGTAGGCATACTCCACCTTCGCTACCTTCTCAATCCTGTTCCCGATAATCTCCTTAAAATCTTTCTCCAAATCCCGGCGGATAATAAACACAATCTTCGTAAATCCCGCCTCCAGCGCATCATAAATCGAATAATCCATAATGATTTCTCCGCTTGGCCCCACCGGAGCGAGCTGCTTAATCCCTCCGCCAAACCGACTGCCAATCCCGGCCGCCATAATCACTAATGTCGTATCCTTCATGTTTCTCTACCCCTCTCCTTTCGCATTCTTCTGAAAGTATAACACAGAATAAGCTAAAAGGCTATAGAGAAAATCAATCAATCATCAGCTCATCCACCGTCACAAATTCCCACCCCTCGCTCTGCAGCCGGTCGATAATCTCAAGCGCAGCCTCCTCAGAACTCTGGAAAATATCGTGCATCAAAATAATATCCCCGTCCTCAACCTCCTTACATACCTTGTTCACCACCCTTCTTCTGTTCTTATAGCTCCAGTCCAGGCTGTCCACGTCCCACAGAACCGTTGTAAGATTCGTTCTGCACTCCAGTTCCTCGTTCCAGTCCCCATAAGGCGGACGAACATACATCGGGCGGCTTCCCGTCAGTTCTTCTATCATAGCGCCAGTTTTCTCAAACGAAGCACAGACCTCATCCATCCCGGCCTTCGTCAGCTGCACATGCTTAAAGCTGTGATTCCCTATTAAGTGCCCATCCCTGCTCATCTGGCGTACAATCTCCTCATTTCCCGCAATATTCTCCCCCATCAGAAAAAAGGTCGCCTTAACCCCTCTCTCCTTTAAGCCCTCCAGTAAGCGAGGGGTCCACGTTTCATGCGGCCCGTCGTCGAAGGTCAGGGCAATTGTTTTTTTCTGTCCTTCCCTTCTCTGTGCCGCCCCGATTTCTGCGCCTTCTTCCTGCCATGCTGACCTTATCCCCCGGTCTTTTAATAACAAGAAAGCAGCTGTTCCCTGTCCAAGATAAAATAAAAAAATGCCCAGGATCACACCCAGGCTGATTTTTCTTTTCCATATTAACCAATTCCCCACGGCCTGCATCTCCTCTAACCATCCTCTTACTATCCTATGTCGATACAGGCGTTGTATTCCCCTTTGGTTTTATTTCTCTTAAACTTCATTCCTCTTTATGCTTTTTTGCTCTCTTCATGCTTTTTCGCTCTCATCCCCTGGCTGGCTTTCCAGACCCTCGATTATCTGGCAGATAAAAGCCAACATTGCCTGCTGTCGGTTCGAACAGCCCACCCAGACGCCTCCGTTTTATCCGCAAACCGGCGGTGCAATAACGGAGGCAAAGCCTGGGCTTTACTTCATCTGCTGCTATTTTATCTGCTTCCCATCAAGCACTGCCTTAACCAGTCCGCCGCGCCCGTCATATACCAGCTTCAGGGAAAAGAAGGGGGATTCCTCCGCTAAAAGCCGCAGAAAAATTTTATCCCCTTCCCACAGATTAAGCTGTTCAATCTGCTTAATAGGAACCCATTCCAGTTCCCCTTCGTCACAGGGAATTGCCTCTCCTTCAAATCCATCCGCTGTAAACAGCGACATATACTCTGTTACCCCGTCGCCGGATAAAAACGTTACCAGACCACGAAAACGATAAGAAGTCAGGGTATAGCCTGTCTCCTCCTTAACTTCCCGGCACACACATTCCTCTGGGCTTTCGCCCTCCTCAAAATGTCCGCCTACCCCAATCCATTTATCCTTATTGATATCGTTCTTCTTTATCGTCCGGTGAAGCATCAAATACTTTTCATCATGTTCAATGTAGCACAATGTACTGAAATTATTCATCCGCATCCTTAAGCCAACACCGCCTTATATGCTTCAGCCATTCCCTTATTCTGAATCAAGTCATAATACTCCTGTACCATAGGAATCATTCCGCTCAAATCAGCCTGCCAGTAATCTTTTCTATTTAAAATCTCCTCAACCGAAGCCTCTTTCATAAACCGCATAATCTCTTCTCCATCGTTCGCCTTATCTGTCCGATAGAAGGAAATCAGGCTTGCCATTGAAAAGGTTAATGCTGGCGGATACTTTCCAAACTTCTCCTTATACTCCAAAATTGTCGGCAGAACCCGCACCTGAAACTTGCTGACCGAGTTCAGGGCAATGCTCAGCAGCATGTGTTTAATAAACGGATTAGAAAACCGCTCCAGAACATCTTCTGCAAACTTAATATCCACCTCACTGTTTCCCAGCGTCGGCACAATTTCATCAAACAGGCACTTCTTTAAATACCGATTCACTGTTTCGTCCTTCAGACACTCCCCCACAGTCTCCAAACCATACAGATACGCCCCCAGCACCATCGAAGTATGCCCGCCGTTTAAGATCCGCACCTTTCTCTTCTTATATGGTTTTACATCATCTGTCCAGACGATATTATAGCCAGCCCGGTTAAATGGCAGTTCATCCTCATGATGCCCGCCAATAACCCAAAGATGGAAGATTTCCGCAGTATCTATCATCTTATCCTCATAGCCAATCTTCTTCGTAAGTTCTTCCACCTCATCCCGCGGATACCCGGTAACAATGCGATCCACCAGAGTATTGCAGAAATCATTCTCTTTCTCAATCCAGTCGGCAAACGCCTCCCCCAGCTCCCATAATGCAGCATACTTTAACACGCAGGCCTTCAGATTATCCGCATTATTATCAATCAATTCACAAGGAAGAAGAATCATTCCCTTTAACCCTGCCTTAAACCTTTCATACAAAAACTGCGTCAGCTTCGCCGGATAGGACCTGGGCGGTGTATCTGTCAGCTTTTCCGTTCCTAAATACTCAATACCTGCCTCTGTCGTATTCGACACCAACACCCGCAAATCAGGATTTTTAGCCAGGGCAATATACTCCTCATACTGTGTATAGGGATTCAGCGCCCGTGAAATCGACGTAATGTGCGTATGTTCATTCACAACCTGTCCATTCTCAATCCCCCGAAGGAAAAGATTATACTCGCCATTTTGATCGGCAAGCACCTGGCACATCCCTTTCTCAATCGGCTGTACTACCACAATCTTTCCATCATATAAGCCCTTTTCCCTGAGCTGATGGAAAAAATAATCAACAAATCCCCGCAAAAAACCGCCCTCACCAAACTGAATCACTGTTTCCTTTACCTGACTGCTCATTTTTCTACCTCCGCAACATTTTATTTTGTAAGCCCTTACACCTAGATAATATGTAGATTTACCTTGACATTAACTGACTTTACTATACTACACCAGAAATAAAAAAGCAAGTATTTCTCCAAATTTTTGTAAGCACTTACAAATCGGTACGCAAGAGCTTTATCATTTTCCAAAAAAAGCATAGATTACTAATACCTACTCATCATCCCGTCCCGCCAAATTTTTCTTTATAACGTTTAACTTTGTCTTTGTAACTTTTAAATTTCTATTGAAATATTTACCGTTTAATGATATGATAAGAAAAGGAATAAAAAAGAGCTGCGGGAGTATCCCACATGCAGCTCTTTCTTAATTCTGTATCAAGTTATCTTATATCCATTTACCTCTGTTACATCCTCTGTTTTTATTCCGTCACTGTACAGTCCTACATCATCCCGTCAACCATAGTCTGTACGGCTTTGCCCATTGCTGCCGACTTCTCATCTGCGTCTGCCATCGACTCACCCTTGATGCCATAATAAAATTTAATCTTAGGCTCTGTTCCCGAAGGCCTTACACACAGCCAGGCGCCGTCTTCCAAGTCATAGTATAATACATTCGAAGCCGGAAGTCCGGTTGGTTTCACTTCACCGCTTGCCATATCCTTAATGGTGTCTTTCTGGTAATCCCTTGCCGAAACTACCTTATACCCTCCAACCTCAGCCGGCGTGTTCTCCCGCAGGGTTTCCATAATTTCCTTAATCTTTGCCAGACCCTCGATTCCCTTTAACCCAATCGACTGTACAGCATCCTTATAATATCCATATTTATCGTACACTGCCACCATGGCATCCCACAGTGTCATTCCTTTTTCCTTATAATATGCTGCCGCCTCGCACAGCGCCGCTGTCGCTGAAATCGCATCCTTGTCCCTTGCATAAGCACCAATCAGACAGCCATAGCTTTCTTCCATCCCAAACAGATAGGTTCCCTTGCCAGTCTCTTCATTCTTTAAAATCTGCTTGCCAATCCACTTAAAGCCTGTCAACACTTCCACCAGCTCACATCCGTAATTCTTAGCCACAGCATCCACTAAATTCGTGGTAACAATCGACTTAATGACCTGTCCGTCTGCTGGAATCTTCCCTGCTGCTGCCTTCTGGCTCAATACATACTCGCAGAGCAGCGATCCCGACATATTTCCTGTCAGTGGAATATATTCGCCGGACTTATCATCTCTCACATAAACGCCCAAACGGTCAGCATCCGGGTCAGTCGCCAGAACCAGATCTGCGTTCTTCTCCTTTGCCATCTTAAGCCCCAGTTCAAACGCTTCCTTCGCCTCAGGATTTGGATAACTTACTGTCGGGAAATCGCCATTTGGCAGTTCCTGTTCGGGAACCACAAACACATGCTCAAAACCCAGCTCTTTCATTACCCTTCTCGCCGGAATATTTCCTGTGCCGTGAAGCGGGCTGTAGATAATCGTAATCTGATCCTGCATCTTATCAATCGCCGCCTGGTTCACCACCTGGGCCTTTACCTGGGCAATGTACTCATCATCAATATCAGCCCCAATCACCTGATATAATCCAGCTGCCGTCGCCGCAGCCTCATCCGTAACCTTGACCGTCGATAAATCCTCTATCGCCAGTACCTCTTCTGTCACACCCTTATCGTGCGGAGGGGTAAACTGTGCGCCGTCCTCCCAGTAAACCTTATACCCGTTATATTCCGGCGGATTGTGACTCGCTGTAATATTAATTCCGGCAACACATCCAAGCTTTCTTACCGCAAAAGAAAGCTCCGGCGTAGGCCGCAGGGATTCAAACTTATACGCCTTAATCCCATTTGCTGCCAATGTCATCGCCGCTTCCATAGCAAACTCCGGTGACATATGACGGGAATCATAGGCAATCGCCACGCCCTTAGCTGCACCGCCCTGCTTAATAATATAATTTGCCAGCCCCTGTGTTGCCCGTCGAACTACATAAATATTCATCCGGTTAATTCCTGCACCGATAACGCCGCGAAGTCCTGCCGTGCCAAATTCCAGATCCATATAAAAGCGCTCTTTAATCTCATTCTCATCACCGGAAATCGCCCTAAGCTCCTCCTTTGTCGCTTCATCAAAATAGGGATTGGACAGCCATTCATTGTAAATTTTCATGTAATCCTTCATTCCTTATACTCCTCCTGCTCTTCAGCCATGATTTCGCTACATACCGGCAAAGGGATACAGCCAGTACAATACCCATATTATAGCATAAAAAGCCACAAAAAGAAAAGTATTTCATTAGTATTTTCCTTGTATACACTGAATAAAAAGATACAATAAAGACCACAAAACAACAGCATTCCTTACATCAACACGTCCTCACCCGCCCAGCAGCCGCAAAAATCCCCTGCGCTTCTCCTCCTGCTCTTTAAGACTGAGAATCTTATCCATATTTCTGGCTGGAATCCAGGCCTTATTTGCATTAAAATAATAATTAATCTGCTTCCAATATTTTTCCGGGTAAAGGAAGAGATAATACAGACATTCCCTCTCATCCTTTCTCAAAGGCTCCACCGCTTCATAGGCCTCCAGCATTTCCCGCCCCAGCCCAAGGCTCCATCCGTGCTTTTCCATGGCCTTGCGCATAAACCGATATAAGTCCTCCATTTGCAACCCCAGGTGGAGACGGTTATATTCGATCACAGCGACATAGCTGCTTCCCATCAAAACATGATGCTGATCCAAATCCCCATGGCAGAGAATCCTTGGCTCCCTTCCCTTCTCCCACAGGCTGGCAATTCCGGCAGCCGCCTCCTGTGCCTGCGCAAAAAAATCAGAAAAGGTCTGCATCACACAGAGTTCAAACTCGGATTTTTTCCTCTTTCCCCGGATAAATGCCCTGGCCCGCTTCATCTCCCGGTTATGACGCTCCATATCCTCCACCGGCAGGCTGGGAAGAATCGAACCCATGCTCCATTCCTCCTGAAAAGGAATTTCTCTAAGCCTTTGATGAAGCCGGGCAATAGAAGCCAGGGCCTGGCACACTTCCTTCCCATCTTTTAAATTACATTCGCGATCCCCATACCAGTCCTTAAGCACAAACCGACTCCCATCCTCGGCTGTGCTAATCAGCATCCCTTCTTTATTTCTTATGTATTGATCCGCATGCAAACCGGCAAGTCCCTTTAACTGGCAAAGCACCTGATCCTCAAACTCCAGACGTTTTACCGTTCCTTGATACTCCCTGAGACTTTTTAACCCCTGATCCGTTTCACAGATCCAGGCTCCCCGTCCCTTCCTTACCGCCTTCACCTGAAGCTCATACTGCTTTAAAATCTCCTCATACTTATCATTTATCGTCATGAAAATCCTTCCCCCTTGCATTTCCTGTGTCGTCTTTTGAGCAATTTCAGGCGGATGAACAACAGCCTATCTCCTGACTACTTCCAAGGTATGAAGGGGGTGAAAGGATTATGCGGGAAATTTTTTTGTTTTCTCTTCTCTTTTCGTTTTCTTCTCTTTTCGTTTTCTTTTCTTTATGGTGATTCAGCAGCTTTAGGGTACATCAAGGTTTATATCGTTCCGTCCCAGGTACTTACACTGGTGGAATTTGCCGTTTCTTCATCAAACCAGCGGCTGGTAACTACCTTATTTTCTGTGTAAAAACGTATCCCATCCTTTCCCAGACAATGCAAATCTCCAATAAATGAAAGCTTATTTCCATTAAACGGGAACATCCCCACAGGAACCGGAATCCCCACATTGATTCCCACCATTCCACCATCCGTGTGGCGTGCAAATTCACGTGCATAATGTCCGTTCTGTGTAAAAATTACCGACCCGTTAGCATAAGGATTTTGATTCATTACTGCCAGGCCTTCCTCAAAACCGGAAACCCGTTTAATGCAGAGCACCGGCCCAAAAATCTCCTTTTCCCCAATGCTCATCCCCGGCTTTACCTGATCAAAAATTGTGGGGCCGAGGTAAAATCCATGTTCATAGCCCTCAACCACGGTACTTCGCCCGTCCAGCACCAGTTTAGCCCCCTGGGCAATTCCCTGTTCTATCCAGCGGATGACTGAATCCTTATGTGCCTGATTCACCACCGGCCCCAGTTTTGTTGTCTTTTCCCAGGCCGGACCTACCGTGATTGTCTTTGCCTGGCGGACAATCTCCTCCACCAATGCATCTGCAATTCCCTCCTGTGCCACCACCACCGGAAGCGCCATGCACCGTTCTCCGGCACAGCCAAAGGCAGAATTAATAATACCTGCCGCCACCCGTTTTACCGGCGCATCGTTCAAAACCAATGCATGGTTTTTCGCCTCACAAAGCGCCTGAACCCGTTTTCCTGCCGCCGCAGCCACAGAATAAATATGCATCCCCACACTGGTTGAACCAACGAAGCTAATCCCCTTTACCTTGGGATGAGTCAGCAGAATTTCAGCCTCATTTCTTGAACAGGTGACAATATTAATAACACCGTCCGGCAATCCTGCTTCCCTGTACAGTTCAGCAATCCTCATACAGGTCTGCGGGGTAAAGGTTGCCGCCTTCAAGACAATGGTATTTCCGCAGGCAATACACATCGGTGTCATCCACCCCATAGGAATCATTGCCGGAAAATTAAAGGGAATAATTCCGGCAAATACGCCCAGGGGCATCCGGTAAAGCACCGTGTCATAGCCTTTAGAGGCGTCCATCATACTTTCACCCATCATTAAGGACGGAGCCGATATCGCCTGCTCAGTTCCTTCTTTCGCTTTTAACACATCGCCCTGGGCCTCATCCCAGGCCTTTCCATTCTCCTGTGCAACCAGCATCGTCAGCTCATCCATATGCTCAATCAGCAGTTCCCGCACACGGTAAAGAATCTGTACCCGCTTAATAACCGGAGTGGCAGCCCAGCCTGGAAACGCCTTACTGGCGGCATCGACCGCCTCCTCAACCTCTTCGGAAAGACAGCAAGGAACCATGGCGATTACTTCTCCGGTGCTCGGATTATAAGCTTTCGCATAATTGGAGGTCTTTGAGGGCTTCCACTCTCCTCCAGCATAATATCCCAGTTTTTTTACAGCTTCACCCATAACTTTTCTTTATCCTTTCCTTAAATTTTTACTATTCCCCACTTACTCCCGCACCAAATAGCGCTCTACCACATCCCAATTTAATTCAATGCCCAGTCCTGGCTTTTGCGGAACAAAATAATTCATTTGTCCATCGTGTTCCAGCGGCGTTTTCAGCAATTCTGTTCGGAGCGGATTCTCATTTTCCTCAGACTCGATAAACGGCACATTGGGAAGAGATGCGGCAAAGTGGATATTTGCCGCGGTCAGCACTGCTGAAAAAAACGTGTGCGGGGTAAACATTTTATCATAGGCCAGACTAAGGGCAGCAATTTTCTTGCACTCGGTAAACCCTCCGCTCCATCCAAGATTGGCCTGCACCACATCGACAGCCCCCTTTTCCAGCATTTCCTTATAGCGGGCCAGGCCCTGTTCCGACTCACAGCCAGCCACCAAGGTTCTCTTTAAACCTGCGGCAATCGCAGAATATCCCTCCAAATCATCCGAGCGCACCGGCTCTTCAATCCAGTAAATCTTGTACTCATCGAACAATGCTTCTGCAGCGAGCACCTCGGAAGCTGTCCAGGTACAGTTCATATCCAGCATTAGCACAGCATCCGGCCCTATTGCCTCTCTGACCGTCTGCACCCGCTTTCGATCCTCCTCCGCGGAAAAGCAAAAATCGCCCTTGGGAATATAATGATGGGGCATTTCCAGCTTATTTAAGGTCCTTCCCACCTTTATCTTAAATGCCGTATAGCCCTTACTTATGTAGCCCTCCATCTCGGCCTTCAGCCCATCCAGCCCCTTATTTTCCGCATAAAATCCAGCGCTTGCATAGGCTCTCACCGAATCCCGGTTTGCTCCAAGAATCCGGTAAACCGGCAGGTCTGCAGCCTTTCCCAGAATATCCCAAAGGGCAATATCAATACCGCTGATCGCCCCCATCACGATACCTTTATGCCCGTTTGCCCAATTGCTCCACACCATTCGGTTCCACAGATATTCTATGGCAAGCGGATTTTCCCCAAGCAGCAGCGGTTTTAGCTGATGATTTATCACATCAGCCATCGCTGACATCGAACAGCCAAAGGTTGCGCACTCTCCGATCCCTGTTATTCCTTTATCTGTCTTTATCTCCACCAGCAGAGAACCCCTTGCAAAACATGCGCTGCAGCCGTCAGCAATAAATTTCGAATACGGATAACGCAGGCACAGGGGTGTTATTTCTATAATTTTCACATTCGATCCTCCTCATCTCATCCTCTTAATCCATCACCACATTGTTTTTACGGTCATTTATTTCAACAAATGGGGAAGCGTCAGTGAAAGCGGCGGAAGGAAGGTAATCAGCATCAGATCCAAGACTAAAACAAGGAAATATACAATCAAATACCTCATCATCCCCTCGATTTTCACCTTTGCACTGTCACACACAACATACAGATTCACACCAACCGGCGGCGTCATCATCCCAATCGCCAGGTTAGTCATCATTATAATACCAAAATGAATCAAATCTATCCCCAGCGTCTGCGCAATGGGGGCAAGCAGGGGTGCTAAAATCACCATGGCAGCTCCGGCTTCACAGAACATCCCCACCACCAAAAGCATAAGATTAATCAGGAACAGGAATACATACTTGCTTCCCGATACACTTAAAAAGGCATGCGCCACCGCCTGGGGAACCTGCTCCTTTGCCAAAATCCAGCCAAATACCGTGGAGGCTGACATAATAAACAATACCGTAGCCATTGTCAGAACAGATTCATAAAAAATCCTCCATAAATCCTTTGGTTTAATCTCCCGGTACACAAACATTCCCACCACCAGACCATAAAACACCGAAACAACCGCCGCCTCGGTAGGAGTAAAAAATCCACTGTAAATACCGCCCAGGATAATTACTGGCATTAAAAGGGCTAAAATCGCCTCTTTAAAGGCTGCCGCCTTTTGCGTACCGCTCGCCTTTTCATTGGGAATAAAACCCTGTTTTTTGGCAAAAACATGTGCTACTGCCATAATGGTAATACAGATAAATATTCCAGGAAGAAAACCCGCCATAAACAAATCACTGATCGACTGCTCCGCCGCCACACCATACTGAATCAGGCCAATGCTAGGCGGAATAATTACTCCAAGCTCCGCCGACGAGGCAATGGTCGCTGCTGCAAAATTCCGGTCATAACGGTTTTTCAGCATTTCCGGGATAATAATCGCTCCTACCGCTGCTGCTGTCGCTGCACTTGAACCGGAAATTGCCGCAAAAAAAGCACAGGTTACCACCGCCGCCATAGCAAGCCCGCCGGGAATATGCCCCAAAAAGCTGTTGCACAGATTTACCAGACGCCGGGAAATTCCCCCTGCACTCATCAAATTTCCTGCCAGCACAAAAAAGGGAACCGCCAAAAGGGTAAAGCTTCCTGACCCGGAAAACATCCTCTGGATTACAATATTTAAGCTCATCTTTCCGTCCACTGCCAAAGCAAGGATAGAAGAACCACAGAGAACAAACGCAATCGGCAGACCCAGAAGCAAAAGCACAACCATACTAAGAAATAATACTGCCGCCATCTGCTACGCCTCCTCTCCCCTAATGTGATAATAGGTGACAATCAGGGTATTAACCAGCATAAGCGCGCTGCCCACCGGAATTGCCGCATAAACCAGTCCCATCGATATCTTTAAAACTGGCGTACTCTGCCGCCAGATCATTGGAAGGGTTCTCACCCCCACAACGGTAATCACCCCTAAAATAATGACGGACAACAGATAAACCAAAAGCTGCAACGGACGGTTAAGGGTTTTGGGAATCAGCATGGACAAAAGCTCCAGTCCTACCAATGATTTTCGCCTAACACACAGCGCTGCACCCAAAAACGTACACCACACCAGCAAATATTTGGATACCTCCTCGCTCCAGGGGATGGAAGCGTGCACCAGGCGAAAAACCACCTGGGCAAATACCACCACAGACATCACGGCAAGCATTGCAACTGCCACGCAGGAAATCAGGGTATTGAGCAGTTTATCCAATGCTTTTACTGCTTTTGTCATCATTTTTTCCTTTTCTCCTTCCCATCGAATCCACTTACTTGACCGCTTCCTGAATCTGACGGATTAAATCGCCAAACTGCGGCTCGTATTTTTCATACACCGGGGCAACTGCCTCAATAAATGGAGCTTTATCCACGTCATTGACTTCCATCCCGGCTTCCTCACAGCTTGTACGCATCTTATCCAGTTCCTGTCCGCTTAACTCACGCTCATAGGCAACCGCCTCTACCATGGCCTTGCTGACAATTTCCTGCTGATCGGCGCTTAATTTATTCCAGGTAATATCGCTCATCATAACCGGGCAGACAGGATAAAAATGTTCAGTCAGAGAAAGATATTTCTGAACCTCATAAAACCGGGAATTGTAAATCGTAAACAGAGGATTTTCCTGACCGTCCACCGCTCCGGTCTGCAGCGAAGTAAACAGCTCGCTAAAACTCATAGAAACAGCGTCAATGCCAAGACAGCCCAGAGCATCCACACAGACAGAACTTTCCAGGGTCCGCATTCTTATTCCCTGGCAGTCCTCCGGTGATGTAATCGGTCGGATGGAATTTGTCATACTGCGAAAGCCCAAATCAAAAGTGCCAAAAGTACGAATCCCCTGACTTTCCAGTCCCTTAAAAATAGACTGCCCAACCTCACCGTCCAGCACCTTAAAAGCTTCCTCTCGGCTTCCAAACAGATAAGGCATATTAAAAACATCCATATTAGAATCGAAGCCGCTCAGCGCTGCTGCCACCGCTACCGTAATATCGATTGTCCCCATCTGCAGACCTTCGATTTGTTCGCGCTCATCGCCCAAGGTGCCGTTTGGCGACACCTCGACCGTTATCGTCCCGCCGGATTCCTTTTCCACCTGATCCTTAAAATAGAGTGCAGCCGTCTGATAGGGATGTCCCTCGGCCTGCCCATGACCAAAAGTCAGGGTAATCGGTTCCCCTGACGGGGGTTGATTTAAGGCGTCATCCTTATCTGCTGCACTGCCACTATCCGCTGTGCTGTCCGGCTCTGCCTGCTCCGCTTGAACCGGCGTAGAAGGATCGGCCTGTGTTGGGTTATCTGCCGTTTTCTGGCAGGCTGCCAAGGAAATAGCTGTTAGAAGTATTGCCAAACCTAATCTTTTCTTTTTGTACATATGTTTTCTCCTTCCCTGTAAAAATAATTATTTTTTATGCATTTTTATCATAACACACCCATTTTTTCCCTTCAAAGGATATATGTTATATACAACATGAATGTATTTTGTATCAGTTTAGGGCACTTCACAAAGAGAAAATGGGAATGTTATAATAAAGGCAGCCAAAACATGCGTATCGCGAAAAGGAGGATAGCTTATGGGAACAAATTTAAAAAACAAAGCTTACGATATCATCAAACAGCGTATTATTCACTGTGAATATAAACCCAATACCTTTTTAAATGAAACCTCCTTAATTCAGGAAATCGATGCCAGCCGCACCCCTATCCGCGAAGCCCTGAATAAATTAGAGCAGGAGGGCTTCGTCCAAATCCTGGCTAAACGGGGCGTGATGGTCACTAATGTCACGATGACAGAAATTCATCAGACTTTTGAAGCACGGCTGCTTTTAGAACCCTACATTATCACACATTATATTCAAAGCATTGATTTAAACCGGCTGACACAGCTGTATACAGAAAACAAAGCCCTTATTGAAGCCAAGCCAAATCCCGACGGTTTTTGCCATCTTGACGACGTTCTTCACCGGGTAATCAGCTCTGCCTGCCCCAATAAATATATTCTGGAAACCTTGGAGCATATTTATAACCAAAATATGAGGATTCGTATTTTATCCGGCAGAAATATCTGGGAACGTCATGTCGAAGCAGCAAGAGAACATTTAGATTTGATGACGGCAATTATGAATTATGATATTGAAGAAGCCGTAAAGCATACGATAAATCATCTGATAAAATCCAAGGAAGCGGCAATTCAATCGTTTATCAATGAGCAGATCCCGGTAAACTAACCATTTTCCATGTACAATCCGCGTTCCTTATGATACAATAGCATCAGGTCAATATGCTGTTCAAAAGAGAAAGGAAGGAGAAGAACTTATATGGAATTAACAACAATGCAGCAGCAGCGCCAGATTTTATCCCAACAAATGATACAATCCGCCGGAATCCTCCAGATGACTGTCCAGGAACTTTACACCTACCTTCAGGAAGTGGCACTGGAAAATCCGGTAATGGAAATCCATATGCCTTCTGCGTCAGGAGAAAACCCGGATTTTACCTCCTGTCTGCATCAACGCTCCATTGAAGAATACCGCGGCTTAAGCGCATCCGACGAAAGCAACCGCTACCTGTATCAGCAGCAGGAACAGGACGGAGAATATCCCATGGACTGGCGCTTCCGCAAAAATAACCAGCCGCTAAGCTTAGCAGATGCCCTGTGGGAACAGCTGGTTTCTATTCCATTCCGCCCAAAAGATGAAAAAACCTTAAAATATATGCTTGCCTCATTAGATTCCTGGGGATATTTACGAGAACCACTTGAACAAATCGGTCAGAAATTTTCTCAGGAGCCGCAGAGAATGGAGCAGCTTTTATCGGTTCTTCAGGCCCTGGACCCTCCGGGCGTGGGTGCGAGGACGATTTCCGAATGCCTGCTTCTCCAGCTAAAACGGCAGATGGACTGCCCTGCGCAATTGGAAGTGATTGTAACTGACTGCCTGGATTTACTGGCCAAGAACCAAATTCCGACCATTGCAAAAAAAGTCGGGATTTCCGTCAAGGAAGCTTCCCGCCTCTGTCAAATCATCCGCAGCTTAAATCCCAAGCCCGGAGCAGCATATTCGAACGAAGATATCCCCCGCTATATTCAGCCGGATGTATTTATCCGTCAGAAAAACGGTGAGGTTTCCATTCAGCTCAATGAAGCGCTGGAACCTCAGATTTCCATTAACCAGTATTATCACCAGCTTTCAAAAACAACTGACGAGGAAGAGGTTCAGAAATACCTTTTGGACAAGCTGCATCAGCTTGAATGGATAAGGACATGCATTGCCCAGCGCAATGAAACCCTGTGCTCTACCGTTTCAGCCATCCTTAACCGACAGAAAGATTTTTTCCAGGATGGACCCGCAGCATTAAAACCTCTGCGGCTGTGTGATATTGCAGAGGAATTGGGCATCCACGAATCTACGGTAAGCCGGGCAGTACGGAATAAGTATTTACAGTGCAGCCAGGGCATTTATCCGTTAAGCTACTTCTTCTCCACCAGCCTGACATCACAAAAAGCTGAGGAATCGGCAGAAGGAGAAAAAATTTCGGCAAAAGCTGCCAAGGCTGCACTAAAGAAATTAATCGGGGAAGAAGATAAGAAAAAGCCCTTGAGCGACCGACAGTTAGCGGAAAAGCTGGAGGAGACAGGCATCAGCATTTCGCGGCGCACCGTTGCCAAATACCGGGAAGAAATGGAAATTGGTGAGGCAAGCCGACGAAAAATTTATGAGTAATGTGGGTTTTAATACCTATCCTTTACCAGCTTCAATAACTGTTCCTTTTGGTTTTCTTCTGGATGGGACAATACATAATCCAACAACCCGGAGAGCGTTTCACCGATCTGCTTTCCGGGTTTCATCCCGTAAGCCAGCAGATCCTTTCCTGTCACTGCCAGATCCTTAAGACAGGTACAGTCCCCCGCTTCGCGGATTTCTGCCGCCATCTGTTTTAATGTTCCGGCTTTTGCAGGCTTTACTATTTTTTCTGTTATTTCTCCTGGCGCGAACACGGTCTGCCCTAACTCCATCGCTTCTCTCAGCACCAGCAAATCGTCAAACCATTCCGGCTCCATCTGGCTCATCACACGGCGCAGCTCTGCTTTGTCTGCGCGGATGGGAAAAAGAATCCAGGGATGCAGCGTCTGAATCCGGGAAATCGTTGCATTATCCATTTTCAGATCCTTTAAGACCTGAACAGCCTTCTCCCTGCTGGTATCCTTTAAAAAAGCAGCCCAACGGATATGTTTTTTCGCGGGAAGGATAGAAGGTATACAAACTTGGCTATGGTCAATTTCATGAAATGCCAGGGATACAAAGGGGCTTGCACCCATCGCATACACGTCGGTAATTTGCTCCGGGTGGGAGGAACACAAAAGCTTGGTCAGTTCCACCTGAATCCTCTCTTTGCTCACCTTTTCCAGATTCGGGGCAATCTCCTCAATCGCTGTCCGAGTAGTTTCTTCAATTTCAAAGCCCAGCTGGGCAGAAAAGCGCATTGCCCGCAAAATCCGCAGCGCATCCTCACGAAAACGATCCAGAGGATTTCCCACACAGCGGATAATCCCCATCTGTAAATCTTTTACACCACCAAAAATATCTACGATTCCCGTCTCGTGGCTGTAAGCCATAGCATTAATCGTAAAATCCCGGCGGCACAAATCTTCTCTTAAATCCGAAGTAAATTCGACTGATTTTGGATGACGCCCGTCCTCATATTCGCCATCCACGCGGTAGGTCGTGACCTCATAACCCACATGGTTTTTCATAACCGTCACGGTTCCATGCAAAATCCCGGTGTCAATCGTCCGGCGAAACAATTCCTTCACCTGATACGGGGAAGCCGAGGTTGTAATATCCCAATCCCCCGGTTCCCGTCCTAAAAGGCTGTCCCGAACGCAGCCCCCCACAGCATAGGCTTCATATCCATGACAGGTTAATGTTTCGATAATTTGCTCCACTGCCTGCGGGACTGCAATTCTCATGACCTTTCCTCCTTGTGCGCCATCCTTTAATAAGCTTTTCCCCAATAAACCATCTTTTTCGCCGGCTTCCCGCAGCATACACAGGTTGAGGCAATGTTTTCCTGCTCAAACGGCATACAGCGTGAGGTTGCTCCGGCTTCTTCCTTAATCTTTTCTTCACAGGCCAAATCACCGCACCACATCGCCTTGACAAATCCCGGCTTTTCGTCCACGATCTTTACCAGACTTTCCCAGTCTTTGGCAATATAGGTGTGCGAATCCCGATGCGCCCTTGCCCGCTCCAGCATATCTTTCTGAATAGATTCCAGCATCGCTCCAACCTCAGTCTCCAGATGATCCAGGGAAACAATGGTCTTTTCATGCGTGTCCCGGCGCACAAGCACTGCCTGATTATTTTCCATATCCTTTGGACCGATTTCCACCCGAAGCGGGATTCCACGCATCTCGCACTCGCTGAACTTCCAACCCGGACTCTTTTCGGAATCATCAACCTTAACCCGGAACGCAGACAATCTTTTCTGCAGCTCAAATGCCTTATCCAGCACGCCTTCCTTCTGCTGTTGAATCGGGATAATAATAACCTGAACCGGCGAAATCCTTGGCGGCAGCACCAGGCCGTTATCATCGCCGTGCACCATAATCAACGCACCGATAATCCGGGTGGAAAGTCCCCAGGAAGTCTGATGAACATACTTTAAGGTATTATCCTTATCGGCAAACTGAATGTCAAACGCCCTCGCAAAACCGTCGCCAAAGTTATGGCTGGTGCCGGACTGCAGAGCCTTTCCATCGTGCATCAGTGCCTCAATCGTATAGGTGGACTCTGCCCCTGCAAACTTTTCCTTATCCGTCTTCTGCCCCTTAATAACCGGAATAGCCAAAATTTCTTCACAGAAATCTGCATAGACATTTAACATCTGGATCGTTCTTTCCTGCGCTTCCTCAGCCGTTGCATGAGCAGTATGGCCTTCCTGCCATAAAAACTCACGGGAACGAAGGAAGGGCCTTGTCGTCTTTTCCCAGCGGACAACCGAACACCACTGGTTATACACCCTTGGCAAATCGCGGTAGGAATGAATATCCCCCGCATAAAAATCACAAAATAAGGTTTCCGAGGTCGGTCTTACACAAAGCCTCTCCTGTAAAGGCTCCAACCCACCATGTGTTACCCAGGCCACCTCCGGCGCAAATCCTTCAACGTGATCTTTTTCCTTCTGCAAAAGTCCCTCTGGGATAAACATCGGCATACATACATTCTGCACCCCAACTTCTTTAAAGCGGCGATCCAGTTCATGTTGAATATTTTCCCAAATCGCATACCCTGCCGGCTTAATTACCATACAGCCCTTTACGCTGGCATAGTCGCAAAGTTCCGCCTTCTTCACTACGTCTGTATACCACTGGGCAAAATCCACGTCCATGGACGTAATCGCCTCCACCATCTTCTTTTCCTTTGCCATCTTCTCATCTTCCTTTCTTTTTCCCTTTGATTTCCTTATCCTGTACATCCCCGGAAGGTTTTTTACTTTATAAGGATCAATTTTCCATCAAAAAAAGCTGCCGCCCCCATACACACAAGGGACCGAACAGCTTCGGCGGTACCACCCTATATTCAATTCTGTCCGAAATCGTTTCTTTACTCTTCCTTCCAGAATCACACTTCATTTCCCCGTTAACGCCGGAAATACGCTGCGCTTACTCACGCAGGGCTCCAAGGCCGGTTCAGAATACAGGGACCGGAAAGCACTTTCAGCAGGTGGCCTTCTCTCTGTACGGTTTCTATCCCTACTCATCCTCTTCAACGCCAGTTTATGATGTATAAGAAATTGTACGCTAAATTCATCCGTTTGTCAATTCCTCTTTTGCTTTTCTGTTAATTCCAGTAAAACCGCCCTTCATCTTCAGGATTCACCCGAACCTCCATGCTTTTAACATAATCTATCTGATAATCGTGCAGCTCTTTCTTTCGCAGTCCTTCTAAAAAATCATCCTTAACCCTCATAAAATTTTCAAATTCTCCGCCGCAGTCCAGATAAAACTGCAGCCAAACATTATCCTCATCCTCATAATCCCTAAATTCAACAGAGCATATCTGCGTATTATAGGTGATATAAATTTCTGCCTGTCCCTTTAAAATATTCTCATGACTTTCCAGTTTACAGAAACTCCCTCCGTAAAAACGCTCTATCCCTATCTTTTTATCTATTTCCTCCGGCATATGATAGATAAATTTCTCTGTTTTAAATGCCTCCTGGGGTGTTTCCACCGGCTGGTAGGAAAACCCTGAAAACTCTGCAAATGCAATACCGCTTCCCAGTCCTCCCATCAGCACACCAACACAAAAAACCCCTGCCGCAACCATACGAATTAACTTTTTCTTTATCATGATGTTTTCCTTTTGGTTTCCCATTTCCTTCCCTTTATCCATTTTACATTATCCTTCACTCTGCCCTTATCACCTCATAGTTTTCTTTTTCATGCATCAGCACACTCTTTTTATTCCGGTAAAATGTACTGCCAAAAACAGCCAAGGAAATAAAGCAAAGCACTGCCCCCAAACATCCAAGAACCACACCGCCAAGGGGATATCCCTGCTGCCACAAGATAAACAACATACCGAACAAATACAAAAATATCAATCCTAAAAGGGCAAAAAATACCGTCGCACATACTACCCCGCTGTTCCAGATTATTCGTCCAATCCAGGCTGCCGTAGTTAAAATCCCATAGCAAAGACCTTTAATTCCTCCTGCAAGCATTGAAAGTATCATCCCTTTTCTCTCCTGTTTTTTCTCTGTTTTTTCTATTGGGTTTTCGTTATTTCTGCCAGCTGCCACCACTTTGCTCCTAATACTCCATTCCCCATTTTTCCTTTTCTTCTGCCCGTCATTCATGGCTTTTCTCAGCACCCGAAACGGTTTTCCCATAAAAAAACACAGTGTTATTACGCCCTGCCGGAGCCCTTTCCCTATCTTTATTAATTGCAATTTTATCAAACTGCATGCCAAAGTAAGTAACTTTAAGGACAATAAGGCATATTTTTTTAAGCCCTTTTTATCTGTATTCTTCTTCACATTATCTTTACTATCCAGCTTTACATGATAAGCTTCCAATATCTCCCCCGCCAGTTCCCGCACAGAACCAAAGTCCCGTATCGCCTCATCTTCACTCAGCCCTTTTTCTATCTTCATCTCAATATGCTGCTCATACTCCTGAAGAATATCATCCTGTTCTTCGTCCTCAAGCACATGCAAATACTGCTTTAATTCTTCAAGAAATTCCTGTTTTTTCATTTTTCGCCATTCCTTTCCAAGGCACAAATATTATCAAAGTTATGAAAATTTTATCCGGCATTTTCACCTTTCTTTCCCTGGCAATCCCTCTCCTGTTGCTGTCTCTAAAAATTTGCAGACCCTCTTTTGAAGTTCATCCCATTCTTTTTCCAGAGAATCCCTGTACAAAACACCTGCCGCCGTCAGATGATAATACTTCCTGGGAGGACCTTCGGTCGATTCTCTGAGATAGGTTTCAAAATAATGTTCATTCGTCAGGCGTTTTAATAAAGGATAAATTGTCCCCTCATTCACATCGATCACCTTTGACACCTCTTCTACTAACTCATAACCATACATGTCCCTCTTCCGCACGGATTCTAAGACAATCAATTCCAATACGCCTTTCTTTAACTGTGCATTCATCCTTCCCTCCTTGTGTATTATATTATACCTACTACTATGCATTGTCAAGTACTAATAAAATAAAACAGCAATACACAAAAAATAAGCAACCAAAAGAACCGCTTTGGTTTCAACATTGGAAACTTGGAGTTTGATTTCAAATGGGATTCTCTAATGCTTTTGGTTACGAGCTTAACAATATGTAAAATTGCAACTATCATTAATACACAAGGATACAGACACAGTCAAAAGGATTTCCATCTGGAACGGCAACCGCAGCATGGCGGATACCTGCGCCACCATCACCGAGAATATGAATCAGATATTAGCAGAGGAATAAACAATATCAAGGAATAAAACAAAAAAATCTCCTTATACTAGATCATGGTACAATTCTTTGATGAACTAACCAAAATCTATGAATAAGGAGATTTCTCATTTTATGGCTGTTGATTTTAAAACCAGTGAAACCAAAGACAATCTGATGCGTTCCTTCGCCGGGGAGAGCCAGGCAAGAAACCGCTACACATTTGCCGCACAGGAGGCAGCAAAGCAGAAACTACATGTGATTGAAGCAGTATTTACCTTTACTGCCAACCAGGAAAAAGAACATGCCCAGATTTTTTATAACCATTTAAAGGAAATGGCGGGGGAAACCATCCATATCGACGGGGGCTATCCGGTGGATATTACAGAAAGCATCACAGAATTACTGCGCAAGGCTCAGCACAATGAGTACGAGGAGCACGATCCGGTCTACAAAACCTTCGGTGATAAGGCTATGGAAGAAGGTTTCCCCAAAATTGCCAACTCGTTTTATCAGATTGCCAATATCGAAAAAATGCACGGCGATCGCTTCGGCGCCCTCGCCAAACTTTTAGGGGAAAATAAACTCTTTATTTCCGATGTAAAAACAGGTTGGTTCTGCTTAAACTGCGGTCACACCTTCGAGGGAACCGCCGCACCAGAAAAATGCCCGGTATGCGACCACGACAAGGGATATTTTATTCGGCTGTCACTGGCACCATATTCCTCTTAATCTGCGCAAATCATCTGCATACCCCATTTATTACACAAACGATAACTCCGAATGCAACACATCTCATGGCACAAAACAAAAAAGCCTTCGGCCTTCCGAAAGCTTTAGTCACTGTCACAAAAAACAAAAACACAAATGATTCATAAAACATCGGGGTGACAGGATTCGAACCTGCGACCTCCTGGTCCCAAACCAGGCGC